>VBKO01000053.1 GCA_005888115.1 Deltaproteobacteria bacterium | reverse complement strand
TGTACGTGGATGCCGTGGGCGACGCGAGCAGCGGGGAGATGAAGGAGTATTTCCGCCAGCACGACGCCGGGATGACCCCGGAGCGCCTGCAGGCCGCTTATGCCGAGATCCTCGGCCCCAAAGCGAGACCCGCGACGCGCAGCGCCGTCCTCGGGTCGGCCGCGCGCATGGACCTGAAGGCGTTCGCCGCCCTGCGCCGCGACATGGGCAACTTCGATGGAGTCTCGGCGGCGCGGAAGTATGGCGGTCCGCGCTTCGCCATCGAGGCCGAGGGCGAGGACAACCCGTTCCGCGCCTCGCACCTGCCCGGGACGAAGCGGGTCTCCGTCGCGGGCGTCTCACACTGGCTGATGCTCGACGATCCCCAGGCCACCGGCCGCGCGCTGGAAGAGGTGTTCCGTTGAATCGAGCCGAGACGTTCAAGAGTGTGTGGACGAACCCGATCGGCATCCGCGCCATGCTCTGGGCCAAGCTGCCGCTGGCGGCATTCGCCGGGTTGCGCTTGCGCAAGCTCGACGATACCGGCGCCCAGGTCTCCCTGCCGGCGGGGTGGAAGACGCAGAACCCGTTCCGCTCGACCTACTTCGCGGCGCAGGCGATGGCCGCCGAGATGTCGACCGGCGCGCCTGCCCTCTACTTCATCGAGCAGTCCGGAGCGCAGGTGTCGTCGCTCGTCACCGGGCTCTCGGCGAAGTTCACCAAGAAGGCGACGCAGGAATCGACCTTCACCTTCGCGGACGGCCCGGCGATGAAAGCGGCGATCGACCGGGCAGTGACCTCCGGCGAGCCGGTCGTGTTCAAGGCCCGCTCGGTCGGCACGCAGAAGGACGGGGCGGTGGTCGCCGAATTCGAGATCGATTGGTCCTTCAAGCGAAGAGCCGAGGCCTGAAGCCGCGATCAGCGCAGCTTGGCCAGCTCCTGCGCGATGCCGTGCGATTGCGCGAACTTCGCGTCGGCGGACTGCGCGGCCCGGAGCTTCTTCGCGGCGCCGGCCTTGTCGCCGCGCGAGGCCAACAGCTTTCCCATCTCGTAGAGCGCCCGGGGCTGCTGGGGATCGAGCTGCAACGCACGCGAGAGCGTCCGCTCCGCCATCTGCTCGCGGCCCAGGCCACGCATCGCCGCGCCCATCGCCGCCGCGGTCCGCGCGTCGTTGGGACGCATCGGCATCACGCGAACGATGGCGTCGCGGGCCTCCTGGTACTTGCCTTGGTCGAGCAGCGACTCGGCCTGCGCGGTCAGCTGGTCGAGGCCCGTTTCCAGCTCCGGGGTCCGCTCCGTGTTCTGCGCCGCCTCCGCGACGGCCTGCAGCTCCTGCGGGCCCACTTCCGCCCGCTGCTCGGGCGTCGCTCCGCTATGGGCCATCGGCGAATCCGGCGCATTCCCGCCGATCGGCGGATGCCCCGACGGCAGCTGAGCCGGCGCGACGTCGGGGTGGCCCGGCGGCATCGGCGGTCCGCCTCCCGCGGCCGCCTGCGCCTTGGGCGCGAAGATCTCGTCCGCGCGCGGGAGGCTGTCCTTCACCAGCGGCGCTCGCGGGCTGTCCGGCGCCACAGCGAGCAGACGGCGCCAGTATTTCTTCCCTTCCTCGAGCTTCGCCTTGTCCCCCCGGCTCTGCTCGAGCAGGATCGCGCCGACGAAGAAGAGCGATTCGGGGTGGTCCGGCGACCCGGCGAGCACGCGGCGGTGCTCGGCGAGGGCGCCGTCCGGATTTCCCACCAGGTAAAGCGCGTTGCCGCGGCGCGAGCGCGCCTCGATCGCCATCTGCAGCGCCGAGTCGAGGCAGCGCAGCTCGCGCGGAGCGTCCAGCTTGCGGGCGGCCTCGGCGATCTGCTCGAGCCCGTATCCCTGCGCGCTCCGGCGGCACTCCAGCGGCAGGTCCTTGGCGGGCTTCACCTTCTTTTCGCGCAACTCCTGCGCGCGTGTCTCGAACGGCGCCGAGATCGCCAGGCCTTGCCGGAACGAGTCCACCGCGTCGAGGTACCGGCCGTTCTCGTAGTAGAGGTTCCCGAGCGCCGACTGGACCTCGAACGTCTTCGGCTTGTCCTTGAGCTGCCCCTGCATCTGGTCGACCGCGGCGAGCAGCGCCTTGGGATCGTTCGCGTCGAGCTGGGCGAGGGTCCCCGCATCGGCGGAGGACTTCGGGGGCGCCTCCTTGCGGGAGCAGGCCAGGGCGAGCACGCAAGCGGCGGCCGCGGTGGAGCGAAGCATGGCTGCTGTGTAGCCCGGCAACCGGCGTAGTTTCCAGCGATTCGTCAGCAGACCTTCGGGAACGGGTCGGGCGGAGGCGGGCCGCTCCCGGGGCCGCCGCCCTCCGGCTCGGGCTCGGGAAGGGACCTGCGCAGCGGCCCGACGAGGCGGACGCCGCCGCGCTCCGCCTCGGGCAGCGCGGCGAGCAGCTCGGCCGCGGTGCGCGCCATCTGCGGGTGGTACGCGTCCGCGGCGACCTCCGCCAGCGGCACCAGCGCGAAGGCCCGCTCGTGCAGGCGGGGATGCGGGACCCGCAGAGCGCCGTCGGCGACGATGCGGTCGCCGTAGAGGAGGAGGTCGAGGTCGATCTCGCGAGAGCCCCAGTGCTCGCGCCGCACCCGCCCCAGGAGCTCCTCGATCTCGAGCAGCCGCCGCAGCGTGGTGCGCGGCGAGAGCAGCGTCCCGATCTTGACCACCGCATTCAGGTACCGCGGCTGGGGCGGTCCGACCGGCTCGGTTTCGTAGACGCGCGACGTGCCGCGCAGAAGAAAGCCGGGCTCCCGGGCGAGCTGCTCCACGGCGGCGCGCAGCGCCTCCATCCGATCGCCCAGGTTGGCGCCGAGCCCGATGAACGCGTCGATCACCGCGGCTCCGCTCGTCCGTCCATCACGCCGCCTCCGTCAGGAATCGCTGCAGCAAGAGATAGCCGCGCTCGAGCGCTTCCTCCGAGCAACTCTCCCCCTTCTGATGCGCTTGCGCCTGCTCACCCGGCCCGAAGTTCGCCGCCGGAATCCCGAAGAGTCCCAGCCGCGCGACGTCAGTCCAGGCCTGCTTGGGCTCGACCGCCACGCCGCTGAGCGCGCGGAGCTTGCGGACGAGGGGATTGTCCAGCACGACCGGCCCGGCCGGCGCGCGATCGGTAACCTTGCACTCCGCTCCGAAGCGCTCCGCCAGCGCGCGCACCTCGGCCTCGGCGTCCTCGACGCTGCGGCCCGGCGCGAACCGGAAGTTCAGGTTCAGCTCGCAGCTCGCGGGCACGACGTTGCGGCCGGTGAACCCGTCGATGCGCGTCACGGACATCACCTCGCGGTAGGTCAGTTCGCCGAAGGACACTTCGCGCGGCGGCAATCCGTTCAAGTGCTGTAACAACGCCCCTGCCTCGTGCACCGCGTTCTTTCCCTGCCACGGACGCGCGCTGTGCGCCGAGCGCCCACGAAAGGTAAGCGTAGCGTGAAGCGACCCACAACAACCCACCTGTAAAGAGAGATCGGTCGGTTCGAGACACAGGGCCAGCGCTGCGCGGCGCAGGTCGGGCCGCGCGCCGAGGAGCGGGCCCAGTCCGCTCTGCTCGTACGGGCCCTCCTCCCGGTCGTAGAAGACGCAGACCAGCTCGACGGGCAGGCGTTCGCGGTCGAGCCGCTCCCAGAGCGCGATCATGACCGCCAGCGCGCCCTTCATGTCGGATGCGCCGCGCCCGTGGACGCGCCCGCCGGCCCGGTACGCGGGAAAGTCGCCCTCCTGGATGGGCACGGTGTCCAGGTGGCCGAAGAGCGCGACGGCGGGCTTCGCGCCAGTGGCGCGCCCCAGCACCACCGAGTTTCCGATGCGCTCGGCGCCAGGCCGGTACGCGAGCTGCTCCGCGAGCGCGGCCTCCTCGCCCACCGGGCTCCGCACGTCGCAGAGGGCGCGCGTCAGCTCGGCGAGCAACTCCCTCATCTCGCTCAAGCCGACACCCCGAAGTCGCGCAGCGCCTGGTTCAGCGAGGTCTTCTTGTCGGTGCTCTCGCCGCGCTGGCCGATGATCAGTGCGCACGGGGTGAGGTATTCGCCGGCGGGGAAACTACGCGGCCGCATTCCCGGGATCACGATGCTGCGCGCCGGCACGCGTCCCTTGCTGACGCGCTCCTGCGGCCCGGTCACGTCGTAGATGGGCGTCGAGGCGGTGAGCACGACTCCCGCGCCGAGAACGGCCTCCTCCTCGATCAGGCAACCCTCCACGACGATGCAGCGGCTTCCGACGAACGCGCCCTCCTCCACGATGACCGGGCGCGCGCCGGGCGGCTCGAGCACTCCGCCCAGGCCGACCCCACCGGAGAGGTGCACGTTGCGGCCGACCTGCGCGCACGAACCGACCGTGGCCCAGGTGTCGACCATCGTGCCGGCGCCTACGCGCGCTCCGATGTTGACGTACCCAGGCATCACGATGGCGCCCTTCTCCACGTGGGCGCCGTAGCGCACCACACCCGGCGGGACCACCCGCACTCCGCTACCGGCGAGCCCGTGCTTGGGCGGGACCTTGTCGTGGAACTCGAGATCGCCTGCCTGGTACGTCTCGATTGGCGCCAGGCCGAAATAGAGCGAGATGCTCTGCTGGATCCAGCCGTGCACGATCCACCGTTCGGGCCCGTCGATGCGTTCCGCGACGCGCAGGTCGCCGCGGTCCAGGCGGTACACCACCTCACGAACCGCGCGCGCGTGCCCCTTCTGCAAGAGATCCCGGTCCTGCAGGACGGCCTCGACCTGCGCGCGCAACTCCGGCGCGCTCGCGTCCGGCAGCCGCATCTCCGGCCTGGTCGGATCCTGCATGACCGCAAGGATGGCACGTTCCCTTCGGCCGCGCAGCAGTGAATACGGACCAGGAACGGTTCACGCAGAGGGCGTGAAACGTTCTTCGTCTAGGTCGGCCAGACAGAGATGGCCTTCTTGCAGTCTTCGATGGTCGGGACCATGGCGAGGCGGATGAAGCCCGCGCCCGAAGGGCCGAAGTTGGGGCCGGGGACGGCCAGGATGCCGCGGGAGCCGAGGCGGGCGGCGTAGGAATCGCTCGTTTCTCCCGCCGGGACGTGGACCCACAGGTAGAACGCTCCCTCGCCGCCGACCGCAAGCCCCAGCTTGCGCAGGTGCGCAAGGATGAGCGCGCGCTTGTCCGCGAAGACGCGGCGGCGCTCCTCCACGTGCGCCTCGTCGCTCCACGCTGCGACGGCGGCCTGTTGCACCATCGTCTGCGGTGCGACGCCGAAGTTCGCCCGGGCCTCGCGCAACTGCGCGATGAGGTCCGGCTCGCCGGCCATGAAGCCGCTGCGGTATCCGGTCATGCCGCTGCGCTTGGACAGCGAGTGCACGATCAGCACGTTCTCGCGGGCGACCTGCAGCGCGCTGTGGGGCGGCTCGTGCACGTACAGATCGACGTACGGCTCGTCACAGACGAGCAGGAAACCATGCTCCTTCGCCAGCGCGGCGAGCTTCTCGTGGTGCTCGCGGGGCGCACCCGCGCCGGTCGGATTGTGCGGGTAGTTGTCGTAGACGATCGAGGTTCGCCGCCAGTCGGCGGCGGGCACCGCGTCGAGATCCGGCAAGAAGCCGCGCTCGGCGCGCAGCGGCAACCTGCGCGGAGTCGCGCCCGCGAAGAGGATGGCGCGCTCATAGACCGGGTACGCAGGGTCCGGGTACCAGCAGAGCGGCCGGGCCGGATCGAGCGCCGCGAGCGGCAGGTGGAACAGCGCCTCCTTCGCTCCCTGGCAGGGCAGGATCTCGCGGTCCGGGTCGAGCGACAGCGCGAAGCGCCGCCGCAGGTACCCGGCGATGGCCTTGCGCAGCGCCGGGATTCCAGACACCGACGGGTACTGCGACACCTCCGGCACCGCGGCCTTGAATGCCTCGCGAATGAAGGGCGGCGTGGGCTCGCGCGGATCTCCGATGCCGAAGTCGTAGACCGGCCCGCCGCGAAGGACCGCGGCGTCGCGCTGCGCGTTCGCCTGTTCCTGCAAGTACCCGGCGAGCTTTCCCAGCAGCGGGTTCAGCGGCGGCTTCATCCGGCCTTCACCACCGGGTTGCGCAGGACCCCGACGCCCTCGACCTCGATCTCGACGGTGTCGCCCGCCTGGATGGGGCCGACGCCATCCGGGGTGCCGGTGGTCACCACGTCCCCGGGCTCCAGCGTCATCCCGGCGGAGATGAAGGCGAGCAGGCGCGGAACCGGGAAGATCTGGTCGCCCGTGCGCCCGTCCTGCTTCACCTTCCCGTTCACGCGGCAGACGACGCGCAGATCGCTCCAGTCGAGCCCCACCGTCACCCACGGCCCGATCGGGCAGAAGGTGTCGAACCCCTTGGCGCGGGTCCACTGGCCTTCGGCGCGCTGGATGTCGCGCGCGGTGACGTCGTTCAGGCAGGTGACGCCCGCCACCGCTGCGGCGCACTCCTTCTCGCTGGCGCGGCGCAGCCGTTCTCCGATCACCACCGCCAGCTCGGCCTCGTGGTGCACCTCGCGCGACGCGGGAGGCAGCTCGATGGACTGCCCGTGGCCGATGAGCGACGAGGAGACCTTGACGAGGAGCAGCGGTTCCTTGGGAACGTCGCTGTTCAGCTCCTTGGCGTGGGCCGCGTAGTTCTTGCCCACTCCGACCACCTTGCGCGCCGTTCCCCAGGGGAGGAGCTGCACCGCGGACAGCTTGTGTGGCTTGCCGCTCACTCGCCGGCCGCCGCGCAGCATCGAGTCGAGGCCGCTCACCTCGGCGATCTCGTCGCCCTCGACGATCCCTTCCAGGATCTCTCCGTCATCTCCCAGATACCGCGCGATGCGCACAGGCTTGGTCACTTCGTCGCTCCCGCGAATCCCAGCACGTCCTGCATGTCGTACAACCCGGGCGGCTTGCCGGCGACCCAACGCGCCGCGCGCACCGCTCCTCGGGCGAAGTTCTCGCGGCTGGTCGCCCGGTGGGTCAGCTCCAGCCGCTCGCCCTCCGCGAGGAAGAACACGGTGTGGTCGCCAACCACGTCGCCTCCGCGCAGCGCTTGCAGCCCGATGGTGCCCGGCTGCCGCGCGCCCGTCTCCCCGCGGCGCTCGTACACGAAGGCGGCGCGCCGGTCGAGCTTCAGCGCATCCGCGGCCACTTCCGCGAGGCGCAGCGCAGTGCCGGAGGGAGCGTCCTTCTTCGCCCGGTGGTGCATCTCGACGATCTCCACCTCGTACGAAGGCCCCAGCGCGCGCGCTGCCTCCGCCACCAGGCGGAAGAGCGCGTTCACTCCCACGCTCATGTTGGGCGCCAGCACGATGGGCGCCTCGCGCGCTCGCGCGGCGATCTCGGCGCGGCCCTCGGGCGGAATACCCGTGGTGCCCAGCACCAGCGCCACTTTCCGCGCCGCGCACACCTGCGCGTGCCGCTGCGAGGCGGCGGGCGCCGTGAAGTCGATGGCCACGTCCGCGCCACTCGAAAGCGCGGTCTCCAGCGAACCGGACACGGTCACGCCGAGCGGCGACCCGCCCGCCGCGGTCCCCGCGTCGAGCCCCACTTCCCGAGCGTCGGGGCGCTCGGTGGCGCCGACGACCTGCATCCCGTCCTCCGCGCGCACGGCTTGCAGGATGCGGCCACCCATGCGGCCCGCCACCCCGCAGACCACCACGCGGACCGGCTTCATGTCAGGCCGTACGCCGCGAGCGCCGCGTCGACCTGCGCAGCGCCCTTCTCGGAGACGGGCACCAGCGGGAGGCGCAGCTCGGCGGCGATCTTCCCCATGCGGAACAGCGCGTGCTTCACCGGCATCGGATTAGTCTCGCAGAACAGCGCGCGCACCAAGGGAGCGAAGCGGACCTGGGCCTTCCGCGCGGCCTCCAACCGCCCGGCGAAGAAATCGTCGCAGAGCGCTGCCAGGTCGCGCGGCGCGACGTTCCCCACCACCGAGATCACGCCCGCGCCGCCCATCGCCAGCGTGGGAAGCGTGAACATGTCGTCGCCGGCGAGGATGGCGAATGGCCTGCCTTCGCAGCGCTCCTGGATCTCCGCTACGCGCACCACGTTCCCGCTCGCCTCCTTCACCGCGACGATGCCCGGCACGCGGGAGAGCCGGCCGAGGGTCTCGGGGAGGATGTCCACGCTGGTGCGGCTGGGGACGTTGTAGACGACTACCGGCAGGCCGCCGCGCGACGCCACCGCCTCGAAATGCCGGAACAGCCCTTCCTGGGTGGGCTTGTTGTAGTAGGGGGTGACGACCAGCGCGGCGTCCGCGCCCGCCTCCTTGGCGCGCAGCACGTTGTCGATCGTCGCCGCGGTCGAGTTCGTCCCGCATCCCGCAACGACCGGCAAGCGCCCGCGCGCTTCCTCCACGCAGATGCGGACGACGCGGACCGCTTCGTCGGGGGCGAGAGTCGCGCCCTCCCCGGTGGTGCCGCAGGGGACGAGACCGTCGGTCCCATTCTCGACGTGCCAGCGCAGGAGCGAGCGCAGGGCCGGCTCGTCCACCTTTCCGTCGCGGAACGGGGTGACCAGGGCCACGAAAGAGCCGCGCAAGCTGAGCACGGTGTCCTCCCAGCGCGGCACGGCCGCGCGGACCGGGGACTCTACTGTCGCAGGGAAGGCGCCGCAACGCGGCCCGAGGTCAGACCGTCTCTCCGCGCACCAGGTCGTCCACCGTCTCGCGGCGCCGCACGACGCGAAACCGCGCGCCGGAGACCAGCACCTCGGCGGGCCGGGGGCGCCCGTTGTACTGGCTGGCCATGGACATCCCGTAGGCGCCGGCGGTGCGCAGGACGACGAGATCGCCGCTCTCGAGTGGAGGCAGCCGGCGGCGCGGGGCCAGCACGTCGGCGCTCTCGCACACCGGCCCGACGAGGTCGACGACTTCGCTGCCGGCCCGCGGCCGCGCGACGGGCTCCACAGCGTGGTAGGCGCCGTAGAGGGCCGGGCGCAGCAGGTCGTTCATGCCTGCGTCGGCGACCGCGAACCGGCGACCACCGGCGCCGCGCTTGCTCACGAGGATGCGTGTGAGCAACACCCCGGCGTTCGCCACCAGGAGCCTGCCCGGCTCGACCAGGATGCGGGCGTCGAGTGCGCGCAGCGCCCGAGCGAGGGCGCGCCCGTAGTCTTCGGGGGAAGCGGGATCGGGTCCGTCGCCGTAAGGCACGCCCAGCCCGCCTCCCAGGTCGAGGTGCCGCAGCGCGTGCCCGCCCGCGCGCAGCTCCTCGAAGAGCGCACGCATCTTCCGCGCCGCCTCGATGAACGGGCGGACCTCGCCGATCTGCGAGCCGATGTGACAGGCGAGGCCGACCACCGCAAGGCCGGGCAGCTCTTCGGCGCGCCGGAACGCCGCTCGCGCGCGCGATGCCGGCACACCGAACTTCGAGGTGGCCAGCGCAGTCGCGATGTAGGGATGGGTGCGGGCGTCGACCGCGGGATTCACCCGGATGGCGACCGGCGCGCGGCGGCGAAGCGAGCGCGCGACGGCATCGAGCTGCTCCAGCTCCTCCTCGCTCTCGCAGTTGAACTGGAGGATCCCCGCCCGCAAGGCGGCGCGCAGCTCGTCCTCGCGCTTGCCGACCCCGGAGAAGACGATGCGGCCCGGGTCGGCGCCGGCGCGCAGGGCCCGGTGCAGCTCGCCGCCCGAGACGATGTCGAAACCGAACCCCTCGTCCGAAAGGAGCCGCAGGATGGCCAGGTTGCCGGCGGCCTTCACGGCGTAGCAGGGGAGCATGTCCAGACCGCGCAGCGCGGCGCGGAAGACGCGCGCGTGCCTCATGAGCGTCGCGGTCGAGTACACGTACGCCGGCGTGCCCACCCGCTGCGCGATCCGGAGAAGCGGCACGCGCTCGCAGTACAGCTCTCCGCGCCGGCGGACGAAGTGGTTCACGGGGAGCCGGCGTCGATCCGCGTGGGCGGGGACTCCGATCCAGAGTCGGCCGTCGAGGTCGGGCGCGAAGTCGAGGTCGACGGCCCGGCGTCGGGCGCCTCCCTCGCCGGCGGCTGGGGCGATCCCTTCGCCCCGCAGTAGGCGGTCGCGAGCAAGGCAGCGAGGACCGCCGCGCGCAGCATCAGAACGGGATGGCGAGGATGAACTTCATCGCGTGCGCGATGGAGGTATCGCCTGACAACCCGGTCGGCGGGGTCAGGTTGCGCAATCCGCTGAAGGGCAGCAGCAGGCCGTACGCAAACCCGCTGTGGAACCGGTCGGAGGTGTCGTAGGTGATGCCCAGGTTCATCTCGAGGCCGAGCCCCTTCGCCAGCCCGGGCGTGTTCTCCGGGTAGAAGGCCTGTGCGTACATCATCGAAGCGAGGATCTCGAACCCCGTGTCGTCCCCGCCTCCGGTCTTGCGGCCGGTGGGCCGGTATCGCAGCGACGGCTTCACGTACCAGGCCGAGGTCACCGCGGTGATGATGTTGCGGAAGAGGATCATGTCCACGTTGAAAGCGCGGTTGAACACGAAGTTGTTCACCCGGCCGTGCGTGTTGTCCGGATTGAAGAAGTCGATGTGGTTGCCGTCGATGTTGCCGGGCCCGGCCGTCCTGTACTGCGGCACTCCGGGAGGGGTCGGCTGCGGGTTCCCGGTCCCCTCGCGCCAGGGTCGCGCGCCGAATCCGTAGGCCCCCTTGTCGCCCGAGGCGGCGCCTGCCTCGACGCCGACGAGCAGCGCGTCGGCGGGGAGCAGCGCCACGTCGGTCTGCAACGCCCCCCCCAACTGCAGGAAGCTGAGCGACTGGGTGAGCTGCGGGTTGGTGGCGATGTCAACGTCGCGCGAGGTGCGGTTGCCCACGTTGCCGATGCTCGAGGCGACCTCCAGGTCCAGCCGCCACTTGCGCCGCTTGAGCGAGAGGAAGATGTCCGGTTGGTAGAACTTCGCGTCGCGCTTCACCACCGTGCCGCGCAGCGAGGTGAACTGCGCCAGCGTGGTGACGTTGTCCACGTTCGTCGTCACCACCGTGTCCCAGCCCTGGGTCCGGTAGTCGAGCAGCAAGCCGTAGTTCAGCACCCACTGGCCCGCGTCGAGCTTGCGCTTCACCACCTCCGGAGAATCGAGACGGGTGATGGAAAGGCCAAGCCGGTAGCCGTCATCGAGCGTGTCCAGATCGACGCTGCGGCCCAGCTCGCCGAACTCGCCGGTCGTCCCCGGCCCCTTCGCGAGCAAGTCGAACATGAACGTGAAGGTGTGGCCCTTGATCTCGCGGGGCGCGAAGGCAATCCGGTCGTAGGTGTCGCCGTAATCGCAGTCGAGGCAGTTGCCGTCGTTGTGCAGGATCCCCAAGCCCCAGTGGTAGCCCATGCGGCCGAAGAGCAGCTCGCCCAGCTGGGTGTTGACGCGCCCCCAGACGCGCTTCAACTTGACGACGTCCGCGACGCGGGTCGTCTCCAGCACGTGCAGCGGGGTGAATGGATCGAGGAAGGGGTCCGACTTCGGATTGGAGCCGAGCAGGACGTTGTCGAGCAGATCCATCTGCACGTAGATGGAGAGGTCCTCGCTCACCTCGAAGGTCGGCTCGAAGCGGAAGCGCATGTTCGCGTCCGACTGCGAGTGGTTCCCGCCGGTCCCGATGTACGGCCCGGGGAACAGCGTGTGTCCCGTCTGGTCCGGACCCCTGCCCAGGTCCAGGTTGTTCAGGAACTCGCCCCGCAAGCGCAGGTACCCGTGCGGCTGGAACAAGTTGACGCGCTGCCGGAGCGATTCGACGGCCTCGCTGTCCTGCACGCGCGCCGCGCTGTCCTGCTCGATCCAGGAGGTCTGCTGCTTGACCTCGTCCTTCGTCTTCTGCAGCTCGCGCCGCACCTCCTCCATCACCTGGCGCCGGAATTCCTCCGGATCGGTCTGGCTCGCGGCAGGCTTCTGGCTGGCGGTTTCGGACGAGGCGCCGCTCTGCGACGCTGCGCTCGCGGGTCCCGCCGCCGCGCTCGCGGTCGTCGAGGTCGAAGGATTCTCGGGCGCCGCGGGGGTGCCGCTCTCGCCCGTCTTCGCCGAGGTGCTCGGCTGCGCGGCGGTGCCGGCGGATGGATTGGTCGCCTTTGGCTTCTGCTTCGCGGCGGCCCGGCTTCGCGGCGCGGGAGAAGTCTGCGCCAGGACCGCGCAAGGCAGGAGCAGGCACACGGCGGCGAGCGCGGAGAGGCGACGCATGCGTTCCCTTTCGACCCGGACGGAGGCGGCGCAGGTAACATGGAGAGGGGGGAGGGTCAAGAAGCGCAATCGCGAGCTAACTTCGCACATCGGCCGACAAATTGTCGCCGCCGCGTTCTCGTGCCATGCACGTGCCCGATGAACGTCGTGTTCGTCCTGCTGCTGGTCGGTGCGCTGGTAGCCGCCGCCGTGCGCGGGGACGTCAAGGCGGTGGGCACGGGTGCGCTGGACGGCGCCGGGAACGCGGTGACTCTCGCCCTCGGGCTCATCGGCGTCATGTCGCTGTGGCTTGGGCTGCTCAAGATCGCGGAGAAGGCCGGGCTGGTCGACAAGCTCGCCCGCGCAGCACGGCCCATCTTCCGCCCGCTGTTCCGCGACGTCCCCGACGGTCACCCCGCCATCTCGGCAATGCTCCTCAACATCGCCGCCAACATGCTGGGTCTGGGGAACGCCGCCACCCCCTTCGGGATCAAGGCCATGGAGGAGTTGGAGAAGCTGAACCCCAACCCCGGGAACGCCACCAACGCCCAAGCGCTGTTCGTCGCCATCAATACGGCGAGCCTCCAGCTGGTCCCGACCACGGTGATCGCGCTGCGCGCCGCCGCGCACTCCAGCGACCCAGCCGGCATCCTCTTGCCCACGCTCGCCTCCACCGCCTGCGCGCTCACGGTCGCGATCGTCTCGGCGAAGCTGCTCGAGCGAGTGGTCCGGTGAGCCTCCGCCACATCCTCGAGAGCGGCTCGAACTGGGCGCTCGCGCTCATCCTGGTCGGCATCCCGCTCTACGGGTGGCTGAAGGGCGTGAAGGTCTACGAGGCCTTCGTCGAAGGCGCCAAGGAAGGATTCCAGGTCGCGGTGCGGATCATCCCGTACCTGGTCGCCATCCTCGCCACCGTCGGCGCCTTCCGGGCCGCGGGCGCCATGGACGCGCTGGCGCGCATCCTCGCGCCCATCACCAGCCGCCTGGGACTGCCGCCGGAAGTCCTGCCGATGGCCATCGTGCGGCCGCTCTCGGGCGGCGGTGCGCTGGGAATCCTGGGCAGCATCTTTTCCACGCCGGGCCTGGGCCCCGACTCGTACGCCGGTCGGCTCGCTTCAGTGTTGCAGGGATCCACCGAGACCACTTTCTACGTGCTGAGCGTCTACTGCGGATCCGTCGGGATCGTCCGGTACCGCCACGCCCTCGCTGCGGGCCTCCTCGCCGACGGGGCGGGGCTGGTCGCCAGCATCGTCATCGCCCGGCTGGTCTGGGGCTGACGCTCACCGCCGGTACGTGCCGATCAACGTCGCGCAGGACGACACATTCCCGCTCATCGCGCGCAACAGCGCCGACCGGCCGGTGCCGGGGCCGAGGTCGAGGCTGCGGCCGAGGGCGAAGAGCTGGAAGAAGTAGCGATGAGCCCGGTCGCCCTTGGGCGGAGCGCACCCCACCCAACCGGTGCGGAACATGGAGTTCCTTCCCTCCAGGGCGCCCCCGGCGCGAGCAGCATCGATGCTCCTCGCCGATGGCGGGATGGCGTAGAACAGCCAATGCACGAACGGCAGCGGCGTGGGCGCGTCCGGATCCTCGACGATCAGGGCGAGCGATTCCGCCCCTTGCGGAACGCCGCTCCAACGGAGGGGCGGCTCGGCGCCGCCGCCGTCCGCCGTGTAGCGGATGGGAATCGGCTCTCCGTTCGCGAAGGCGTCGCTGGTCAGCCGCAGGTCGCCCGCGGGATCGGCGCCGAGGCGGCGGAAGGCCAGCCTCTGCTCGCCGGCGCGTTCGCGCGGCACGCCTCCGACGACCAGGTGGGGCATTCCGCGGAGCAGCGAGCGCAGGACATGCTGGGTCTCGTGGAGTTGCATGGCGCGAAAGCTGCGCATCCGCCGCGCTCCTGCCCGCCCGCCCGGCCTCGTCCGCGCCAGTGGGTCGCCTGGCCGTCGCCCGGGGTGGCTGCGCCTTGCAGGCGCGCGGAACGGCCTGTTCGCGTTCTCGCCGGAAGGTCGTTTGAGCCGCGGCATTGTCCTGTTAAGGTCCGCCGGCCGATGACGCGCGCCGCCGCCTTCCTGCTCGCCGTGTCCGTCCTCTCTTGCAAGCGCAGCGAGGACCAGGCGGCCAAGCAACGAATCTTCTCGCCCGAGGAGCCGGTCGGCGCGCTGGCCGAGGCGAAGGAGCCGCTCGATGCGGGTCGCCTCGCCGACGATCCGCGGCTCGCCGAGCGCGTGGTGCGCATGGGGCAGGCGGAAGTCGCTGCTCGCCTGGGCGCGCACAAAGGACAGACTCGCGTGCAGTTCGCCTGGTTCCGCGGTCCCGGAGCGCCCGACGGCGGCAGCGACGTGGCGCTGGCGGAGGAGACCACGCTGCTGCAGGTCGCGAATGGCGACTTCTCGGTGCGCCAGGAGAACGATCGGAACCAGGGATTCGAGATGGTCTGGGCGAAGGGCGAGGTGTTCGTCCGCGGGTTGTTCGGCCCCTTCCGCAAGCGCCGCACGGACCGTACCGATCCCGAGCGCGTCCGCGAGCTCGCGATGGGGGCGCTGCCCACCTTCGAGCGCCTCGCGCACGGTCTCAAGCTGCAGAAGGCCGGCGAGGCGACCGTCGAGGGACGCAAGGTGGTTCGGTACCAGGTCACCGGTAGCGCCGCGCGGCCGCCCGCCGCCGAGCGCAAGGACCTTCCCAAGCTGGAGTACCCCGTGCAGCCCGACGGCGGCCGTGGACCCGATCCCGATACTTCACGGCGCATGGAGGTCTGGCAGAAGGAGGAGCCCACGCGCGTCGCCGGCACCTTGGTGGTCGACGCGCAGACCGCCGCACCGCTCGCGGCCGATCTGCAGGGGCACTTCCGCGTGCCGGGTGAAGGCGGTCCCGCCGCCGAGCTGGATCTGCACTCGGTGCTGACAGTCTCGGGAGTCGGCAAGGATCCCGGCGTGCAGCCGCCGCAATTCGAGTCGGAGCCGTCCGTGCCGCATGCGGTGAAGGACCCGCTCCGCTTCCTCGGGAAAGCCCCGGCCGCTCCCGGCGCGGCGAGCACCGAGGAGCCAGCAGCCGACGAGACCGACGAAGAGGCGCCCGAGCAGACCGCGGAGCAGCCGGCGCGCCAGCGCTGATCGGTGCGCGCATCTGCTCTCGTGTCGGTGGATGAGGACGAAGCTGTGTCGGTGCGCCGCCTGAGGGGTGACATCCGCGCGAAGGTGTGGAACGCAGCGCAACGACAGCCGCTCACGCAGGGACTCATCCACGGACACGTGCGCACCGTGTGGACAGACCGCTTCATCAGCGGAGAAGCGCGCTGCGCCGCGCGAACTCGGCGAGCTACTTTCGGGGTCCGCGAAATCCGCTTCCCGTGCACCCGATCCGGCGGTCCTTCCGCGCAGGTCACAAGACCGCGGCCAGGAGAAAATCGCGCCTGAGTTCCTGAGCTTCCATGCATCGAGGAGCGAAAGTTTGACCCGGTTCCCACCCCGTGCTGAGGTTGAACCGGCGTTCAGGTGGACGTAGCCACGACGTGATGCGAAAAATTGGATCTCCCGGCTGTCCGGCGTAGGTTGGCACGGAATCAGCGGCCGGCCCCCCAGCGAGGTGACGTGGGTATGAGCAACAAGTCCTCCCCAGGCACGATCACGAGCACCCAGGTGCGGGAGACGCTCCGTATCGCCGCGCAGCGACTCAGCGCCCGGGAAGAGAAGGCGCTGCGCATGAGGGAGGGTGTAGGCCTGGATCCGACAGCGCCCCTGCCGCGCCGCGGTCAGACCCACCCCGACGCCCGGGCCGAGCTGCTCGCGCTGGAGATGGAGCTGATCCGGAAGCTCGACTCCCGCACGGAGGCCGCCTCCACGCCGGTCCGGACCAAGGAGAAGGACAAGATCATCCGTGCGCTGCGCCGGCTGAAGTAGCCGTGCGCGCGCTCTGCGCGGCGCTCCTCCTGGCCGCGCGGACCTTCGGCCCGCAAGCCCTGCCGGAGGTCCAGGACCAAGAGGATCCGCTGGTCGATGCGGCACCGCTGGTCCCCGGGCTGGTGGTGCGGCTCGCTTACGCGCGGCCCGACAACGTGACCGGAAGGGCCCTCTACCCCCGCCGCATGCGCTGCCTGCTGCGCAAGAGCGTGGCGGAGCGCCTGGCGGGGGCGGCGCGGACGCTGCGAGCGCAGGGCTTCCGGCTCGTGGCGTATGACTGCTGGCGCAGCGCGCGCGCGCAGAAGGCTCTGTGGAAGGCTCATCCGCATCCAGGATCGGTGGCCGACCCGAATCGCGGCAGCTTGCACGAACGGGGCGTGGCCGTGGACGTCGCTCTCGCGGACCTCTCCGGCGCAGAAGTGAAGATGCCGACCGGGTTCGACGACTTCAGTCCGGCGGCGGCCGCGGACGCGCCTCTGCCCGAGAGCCCGGCCAAGGCGCACCGCGAGGCGCTCCGCGGGGCGATGTACGCGGCCGGCTTTCGCGTGAACCCCGCCGAGTGGTGGCATTTCAGCCGGCTGTGGGGCTGGCGGTGGCCCGTCGCCAGCCCGGCGGCGCGCTGAAGCGGGACTTCACGCGCACGCGCGCGACAGCTCCGCGTTGAGCGGCTGCAGCGAAGGCGTGCCGCCGGCCTCCGCCCACAGCTCAACGGCCGTCGGCCGCCCGCCGCGCGCCCACAACCCCTGCAGGGCGGGCAGCGCGCGCGGATTGCGCCACCAGTCGTCGTCGAACCGCTCGCGCAGGAAGTCGCGCAGGTGCGCGGCGAGGGCTCGCCCGCGCAGGTCGCCCCAGGGGCCGAGCCACGGGTCGAGGTCGCGGCCCGCGAGCGCTGCGGGAACGTCCGCCAGCGCCGCCCGCGCATGCAGCTCGCGGTAGGCCTGCTCGGCCCGGGCGCCGAGCCCTTCGCGCAGCGCCTGCAGCGAACCGAGCGCGCGGGCTGCGTCGAGCCGGGCAGCGAGCAGGGCCGCGACAGCCAGCGCGCGCTCGTCATCCCGCGGAAGATCGGCCTGGGCGCAGCGGCGCAACCAGGTCGCGTCGAGGACGAGGCCGGAGAGCAGCGCGCCGCAGGCGGGCTCCAGCGCGGCATCGCCGAGCCACAGGTCCTCCGGAGGAGCGTCGGGCGGCGGACCTGCGCGGAGCTGCGCGCGCCCGACGGACGCCAGCAAGGTAGCGAGGGCCCGGGGTCCCTCCGCCGGGCGCAGGATGATGTGAACCTCGTGCGGCGGATCGACAGCTACCGCGCGCGATCCACCGGGCTGCAGGGGACGTTGGTCCTCCTCGAGCGAGACGCTGCCGCCGGCGCCGAGGTCCAGCCGGAGCATTGCGGCCCAGCGCCGCACGGTCCGGAGCAGCTCGCCGCGGGGAAAGGCGGCCGCGAAGCGCGGCGCATGCAGGAAGTGGAGCAGATCGTGCCGCTCCGCGCCGCCCGGCGCGGCGCGCGCGCCGGTGTGGCGCTCGATGAGCCAGCCGCCCAGATCGCGCGCGAGCGCGTCGGTGTCGCGCAGGAACCGGTTGCACGCGGAGGTCACCGCGTCCTGCTCGAGCGCGGGCGGGGCCGCGGCGGGGACGAGCGACGATGGCGCTGGTGCGGCCCGCGGCGGAAGAGCCGCTGGGGCGGCGGGCTGCGAAGTCTCGGGAGGGGATTTCGGCGACCAGCCGCGCTCGTGCAAGGCGACCGCCGCATCCGCCGGGTCGCCGCGTTCCAGCTCCGACAGGGCTGCCTGCGCCGCCTCCCAGAGCGCCGTGCGGACTCCCGCAGACGCGGCCCGCTCGGCGGCGGCGAGCGCGCTCTCCATGTCTGCGCGCTTCTCGCGCTCACGAACGAAAGGGAGGTCCCGCTCCACCGCGATCGGTGGCAGCGCTCCGTGGAGACCCGGGTCGCCCGAGAGGCGCACCGAGGGACGGCGCCAGATCTCGAGCGCCTCCTGCGCGGCGCCGGGCTCGAGCTCGAGCGCCCGCGCCCGGACCAGGAAGTCGCGCAAGGAGGCCAGACGGGCAGCGCGCCCCGGGCTCTTCGCCGAAGGGAGCGTCTCGCGCGCCTGCGCGAGCCCGTCGCGGGAGCACGCCAGCCGGTGCGCGGAGACGACCTGCGGCACGGTCAAGGGAAAGGGCGTGCCGCGCGCGAAGGCCAGCTCGATGCGCGCCAGGTCGGCGCACATTTCCGCGGCGTCGCGCCGCAGATCCATCAGCTCCCGCAGCGCCATGGCCGCAACTGGATACCATGCGCCGTATGCGCCGTTTGCTCGCCCTCGCCCTGACCTGTGCCTCGTGCAACTCGTGCAAGGACGACAAGCCTCCGCCTGTGCAGCGCCCCGCCGCGCCGGGCCAGACGGGAACGGCTTCCGTGCGTGGGACCGTGCGGCTACGCGGGACACCTCCGCCTGCGCCGCGAGTCTCGCGGGGGTCGTTCGCCGGCTGCGGGAAGGCGCCGCCCCGCGCCGTCTCGGTGCTCGTGTCGCCGGGAGGAGGCGTGGCCGAGACGTTCGTCTGGGTGAAACGGGGCATTCCCGACGGGGACTATCCGATCCCGAGCGACCCGGTGGTGGTCGACCAGCGGGGCTGCGAGTTCGTCCCCCGGGTCGCCGGCGTCCGCGCCGGGCAGCCGGTCGCCTTCCGCAACGCCGACGAGACGCTCCACAACGTGCACGCGGTCGGCTCGGGCTCCAACCGGTTCAACTTCGGGATGCCGCTCACCGGGATGGAGGTCAAGCGCCAGCTCACGGAACCGCAGGTGATGGTCACCATCGCCTGCGACGTGCACCCGTGGATGCGCGCCTGGCTCGGGGTCGTGCGCCATCCGTTCTTCGCGGTGACGGGCGCCGACGGGAGCTACGCACTGACCGGCCTCCCCGGCGGGACGTTCGTCGTCGAGGCGTGGCAAGAAGCGGTCGGCCGCGTCGAGCAGACCGTGACGGTGGGCGACCGCGAGCAGCGCACCGTCGATTTGACGTTCGGCCAGTAGGCCGCAGCGATGACCGCTGCCGGCGTGGGGAAGCGGAACCGCCGCTTCCCCGGGCCGTCCTTCTCTCGACGGATCGATCCGCAGACGGTAAGGTGCGCGCCGTCGTTTCGCACCAACCCGGAGATTCCATGAACGAGTGGCTGAACGTCATCTTCCGCTGGACGCATCTGGCGGCCGGCGTGATGTGGATCGGGCACTTGTGGTTCTTCAACTTCGTGAACGCGCAGCTCGCCAAGACGTACGACCCGGACTCCCGCAAGAAGGTGCTCCCCGAGCTCATGCCGCGGGCGCTCTACTGGTTCCGCTGGGGCGCGGCGTACACCTGGATCACGGGGATCCTGCTCTTGTTCCTCGTGTACTGGTTCGGCGGGGTGATGGTGAACCCCGAGCAGAAGATGGGCCCGCACGCCGCCGGCGGCATCGGCCTCGTGCTCATCGTCGTCGGGTTCTTCGTCTACGACGTGCTGTGGAAGTCCCTCAAGAACGAGAAGGCGGGGGCGGCGATCTCGTTCGTGCTGGTCGCGGTATTCGCCTACGTGCTCACTCGCTTCATGTCGGGCCGCGCCATGTACATCCACGTGGGCGGCCTCTTAGGCACCATCATGGCGGCAAACGTCTGGATGCGGATCTGGCCCGCGCAGCGGAAGATCATCGCTGGCGTGAAGGGCACCGCCCCGGCGCCGGACGCATCGGTCGTCGCGCTCGCGGGGCTGCGGTCCAAGCACAACACGTACATGAGCATGCCGCTCATGTTCATAATGGTGTCGAACCACTTCCCCACCCTGTACGGCTCCGACCTGAACTGGGTCATCCTGATGGTGCTCGTCGCCGTGGGCTGGGGCGTGACGAAGCTCCTGTACCAGAAGTCCGCCACCCCGGCGCCCGCGCAGTTCTGAGCGGCTCCGCGGAACGGCCCGTGCGCCGGCGCTTCCCGGCGCACGGGTTTGGGTGTACACGGGCGCGCCCCGGAGGCACCGCCGTGCAGAGCGTGAACCTGATCAGCGACGCGCGATTCACCGACGACAAGCCGAACACCTTGCATGCGGTCAAGACCGACCAGCTGCTGGTCGAGGGCGTGTACCTGAAGCCCGGCCAGCGGACCGGCTGGAGGAAGATCGCCGACGGCGACCGGGCCTTCGTCTGCGTCCAGGGCGAGGGCGAGCTGGTCCTGGAAACCGCCGCGGTCGGCAACGAGCTGCGCATTCCGCTCGCCACGGGCGCCGTGGCGCTGGCGCCGCGCGCGATCTTCCATGACCTCGTCGCCGGGCCGGGCGGGATGGTGTGCTCCGCTCTTTCGCGCTTTCCGGTGCGGGTGGTGGAGAAGGGTTGATTGGCGGCAGGGCGCCGACCGCGGTTGCCCCGGCGCCCTTCGCGGCTCCGCCTGGTCGCGCTCGGCACGGACGCCGGCGCGCCCCTCCTGCGCTTCGTCGCGATGCGGGGAGGCGTCCCGGAGGACCTCGCGCGCACGGCCATCCTGCGCGGCGGCGCATTCGTGGGCCGGCGGCGGGTGCGCGATCCGGAAGGAGCGATCCGCGAGGGCGACCGGGTCGAAGTGGACCTGCGCGAGCCCCCGCCTGCCGAGCTGCCGCGGATCCTCCACCTCGACCCACTGGTGCTGGCCGTCGACAAGCCCGCCGGGGTGCTCGCCCAGGAGGGCCGCGGCGGTGGACCCGCGCTCCCCGACCTGTGCTCGCGGCTTCTCCTGGATCGCGGCGAGCCGGACGCCGCGCTTCTCGTGCACCGGCTGGACCGCGGGACGACCGGCGTGACGGTGCTCGCGCGGACCAAGGCCGCCCAGGCGGCGCTCCTGCGCGAATTCCGCGAGGGCCGCGTCGCGAAGGAGTACCTCGCGCTCTGCGCCGGGCAGCCGCGCGCCGACGAGATGGAGAGCGACCTTGCCCTGAGCGCCGATCCGGCCGTTCCCGGGAAGCGGCGCGCCGATCCGCGGGGCGACCCGGCGCGCACCCGGTTCCGGGTCGTCCGCAGGCTCGTCGGGGCAACGCTGATCGCCGCCTTCCCCGAGACGGGACGCACACACCGGGTCCGGGTGCACCTCGCCGCGCTCGGGTTGCCGCTCGCCGGCGATGCCCGTTACGGCGGGCCGCGCTCGCTGGACGGACCCGACGGGCGCCGGCTGGAGTTCTCACGGCCTTTGCTGCATGCTCTCGCACTGCGCGTGCGCCACCCCGAAGGCCACGAGCTCTCGCTGCGCGCACCGCTGCCCGCCGACCTCGCGGGAGCGGTCGAGTTCCTCGCCGGTTGATCGGGTTGGCCATCGCCTTTGCGCCGGCGCGATTGAAACCGCGGGTCGGCTCTGCTAGAGGCGCACGGAACTCGAGGTGAAGGAGGTGCTGGATGGCCGAGTCGGGCGAGGGCGAGAAGAAGGAAGCCGGGCTCCTCATCGTGCAGAGCAAGGTGCGCGAGGTGATCCGCGCCAGGGAGAAGCGCGTCTCCGACGAGTTCATCAATGCGCTCTCCGAGCACGTCCACCACACCATCGACAAGGCCATCGCCCGCTGCACGGCCAACGGCCGGAGCACGCTGCGGCCCGAGGACATATGACCGGCACCGCCCGGCCGAGTTGACCGATCTGCCGTACACATCACGCTCTGCGATCCGGCGCCTTCGGCGCCTCTACCAGGGGGGAACTCGCTCCCCCCTCGACCCCCCAACAGATCGCGGCCGACCCTTCCGACGGTGATGGCGCGCGCCCCGGCCCCCGTTTCCGTGCACGGCCTGGCGCTCGCGCTCTTGCGCAACCTCGCCGAGCGCGGCGCTCGGGTCGGCTTCCTCCACGGCCTCCGGTTCGCAGTGCGCGGTCCTCCTGGCGGACCGGAGCTGCTCATCCTTCACGGTCTCGGCGACTCGATCGCCGGGTGGGCACGGGTCTTGGGTCCCCTCTCGCGCACGCATCGCGTCCACATCGTCGATCTCCCCGGCCATGGCCTGTCCGCGCCGCCTGCCGATTTCCGGCTGGGGACACTGTTGGAGCCCGTCGCCCGGTACGCAGCCGGCCTGCGTTCGCCGCTGCTCGTCGGCCACTCGCTCGGCGGGTGGCTCGCCGCGCGCCTCGCTCTGCGGCCACAGACCTCGGCGAGCGGCCTTTTGCTGGTGAACCCCGCAGGCGCCGTGCTGCCGGCCGCCGAGTGGGCCGGGTTCCGCCAGCTGCTCGACACCGTCGACGCGCGGGCATACCTGGAGCGCGCCTTCCACCGCGCGCCGGTCGCGCTGCGCCTCTTCCCCAGGGAGATCGCCCGCGCCATGTCCGCGCCGGCCACCCGCGCCTTTCTCGAGGCGGTCGCCCCCGAGGACTTCCTGCGCGACACGGAGCTCGCCGCCCTGCGCATGCCGGTGCGGATCGTCTGGGGCGAGCGCGACCGCCTGCTACCGGCCGGCACGCTGCCCTTCTTCCGCGCCCACCTGCCGCGCGCCGAAGTGGTGACCCTGCCGCACGCGGGGCACCTGCCGCACCTCGAGGCGCCCACCGAGCTGGCCCGCGCCATCGCCCTTCCTCTGGGCGGTCCCTGACGGATGCCTCGTGAACAGGGCGGCGGCCGCCGCCCGACCCTGCTACCCTGCCGGTGGGCTGGTGCGCGCGGACGCTCGCTGGCTGCCTTCCTGGACTTCCTGGAGACGAGACCTTGCGCCACCGCCTGCCCAACGGACTGACGGTCCTCGTCGAAGAGAACCACGCCGCGCCGGTCGCCGCGCTGCAGGTCTGGGTGCGCGTGGGGAGCGCCGACGAGCTCCCCGGCGAGGCCGGCCTGGCGCATCTCCACGAGCACATGCTGTTCAAGGGGACCGCGCGCCGCGGACCGGGCGAGATCGCGCGCACCATCGAGGGGTGCGGCGGCGAGATCAACGCCTGGACGAGCTTCGACCAGACCGTCTACCACGTGGTGGTCGCCAGCCAGTTCCTGGCGCAGGGCCTGGACGTCCTCGCCGACGCGATCACCTCGGCGGCGTTCGACCCCGACGAGCTGCGACGCGAGATCGAGGTGGTGTGCGAGGAGATCAAGCGGAGCCTCGACTCTCCGACGCGAAAGCTCTCCAAGGAGCTCTTCGCCACCGCATTCACCCGCCACCCCTACGGCCGGCCGGTGATCGGCAGCGAGGAGAGCGTCCGTAGCTTCACTCGCGAGGGGATCCTCCGGTTCTATCGGCGCTGGTACCAGCCGGAAAACTGCGTGCTGGTGGCGGTGGGGGATTTCCGCGAGGCGCAGGTGCTGGAGCTGGCGCAGCGACTCTTCGCCTGGCCGCGCGCGGAGCTCGCGACGGCCGCGCCGCGCGACGCCGAGCCACGCCGGGAGGAACCCGCGGTACGGGTCCGGCGGGACGTCCTCAAGGAGGGCTATCTCTCCGTCGCCTGGCCCGCGCCGGCGCTGCGGGGAGAGGACGTGCCGGCGCTCGATGCGCTTTCGCTCGTGCTGGGGCACGGCGAGGCGTCGCGGCTGTTTCGCGCGCTCAAACGCGACCGGCTGCTGTGCACCGAGGCGCAGGCGAGCTGCTACACGCCGGTGGACCCCGGCCTCACCATCGTGGGGCTCACGCTGCAGCCCGCGCAGGTGCGCGACGCGGTGCGCGAGGCGCTCCGCCAGACGTACCGACTGCGGACCGAGGAGGTCACGCTCGAAGAGCTCGGCAACGCCTGCCGGCTGATCGAGAGCGACGCGGTCTACCAGCGCGAGACGGTGCAGGGGCAGGCGCGCAAGCTCGGGTTCTACGAGGCGAGCGCCGGCGGCGTGGAGTTCGAGGCCGAGTACCTGGCGCGGGTCGCGCGGCTCGACCCGGGCGCTCTGCTGGAGGCTGCCGAGCGCCACTTGCGGCCACAGTCGGCGGTCCTCTGCGCGCTCCTTCCCGATTCCGACGATGCTCCCGCAGACCGCGAGCTCCTGGACATGTTGCAGGAGGCCGCGGAGGACGCTCGCAAGGCCGTGCGCAGGCCTGGGACGGGAGCGGCCCCCTCCGCGCGGCCGCCGGTGCGCTTCGCCCAGCCGCGCACTGGACCGCTCCGCCGCGAGGAGCTGCCGGGCGGCGGCGTGCTGCTGGTCAAGGAGGAGCGCGCGGTGCCACTGGTCGCGCTCCGCGCCGTCTGGTCCGGCGGGCTGCGGGCCGAGTCGGACGAGAACGCCGGCATCAACATGCTGCTCGCGCGGCTCGCCTCGAAAGGCACGCGCAAGCGTGGCGCCGAGCAGATCGTCCGCGAGATGGAGGCGATGGGCGGCTCGCTGGGCGGCAACTCCGGGCGCAACTCGTTCGGCATGCGCGCCGAGCTGCTCTCGCGCCACCTGGAGGAAGGATTGGACCTCTTCGTCGAGGCGCTCGCCGAGCCGGCCTTCCGCGACGAGGAGGTCGCGCGAGAGCGGACCTTGCAGCTCGACGAGCTGCACGCGCGCGAGGACAACCCCGCCGGCGTCGCGTTCCTGCTCTTCGCGGAAACGATGTACCGGCGCCATCCCTACCGGTTGGACACGCTGGGCACCGCCGCGTCGGTCTCGACGATGACGCCGGGCCGGCTCGCCGCGTACCGCTCCGAACGATACCCGGTCAGCCAGGCCACCCTGTCGGTGGTGGGAGACGTGGATCCCGACCGGGTCTCGCAGCTCGTCCGCGAGCGGCTGGGCAAGCTGCCTCACGCGCCCGCGCCGCGCATCGTCCCACCGCAGGAGGAACCCATCTCCGCGCCCCGCGCTGCGGTGCGCAAGCTGGACAAAGCGCAGTCGCATCTCGTCATCGGCTTTCCCGGGGCGCGCCTGAGCGATCCCCTGCGCTGGGAGCTGGAGGTGCTCAGCGCCATCCTCGCCGGTCAGGGAGGGCGGCTCTTCCTCGAGCTGCGCGACAAGCGGAGCCTGGCGTACAGCGTGACCAGCTTCTCGGTCGAGGGCGTCGACCCCGGGTACTTCGCCGCCTACATCGGCTGCGGCCCGGGCAAGCTGCGCGAAGCGCTGGAGGGAATCCGTCAGGAGCTGCTCCGTTGCCGCGAGTCGCCCCCCTCGGCCGCGGAGCTGGATCGGGCGCGGTCGCATCTCATCGGGACGCACGCCATCGGTTTGCAGCGCAATTCCTCGCGCGCCGCCATCTACGCGTTCGACGAGTGTTACGGCCTGGGCGCCGACGCATCGTCGCGGTACGCGGAGCGGATCGCCGCGGTGGGCGCGGCGGACGTGCTGGCCGCGGCCCAGCGCGTGCTCGATCCCCGGGCCGAGGTGCTGGCGCTGGTAGCGCCCGAAGGAGCGGTGCCGCCGGAGCTGTCGTGAGCTGGGCGCTGGTGCTCACCGCGGCTCCGGACGAGCTCGAGCTGCTGGCCGCCCGGCTCTTCGAGCAGGGCGCGCTGGGAGTGGAGCTGCAGGAGCCCGAGCAGCAGCTCATGCCGGGGACGCCGCCGCTTCCACCGGGCGCGGGCCGGTGCATCGCGCATTTCACCGAGCGCGATGTGGCGGCCGATTCCGCCCGCGAGCTGGGGCGGGCCGAGGCGCCGGTCGAAGTGGTCGAGGAAGATTGGAGCGTCGCCTGGCGCAAGCACCACCGCCCTCTGCGCGTCGGGCCGCGCTCGTGGGTGCAGCCACCCTGGGAGGATGCGCCCGCCGCGCCTGGCGAGGCGCGCGTGCTCATCGACCCCGGGATGGCGTTCGGCACCGGGAGCCACCCGACGACCGCGCTGTGCCTGGAGCGGCTGGACGAGCTGCTCGCGGAGCTGCCCGGCGCGGACGTGCTCGACGTCGGCACCGGCAGCGGCGTGATCGCGCTCCTCGCCGTGAAGCTCGGCGCGGGCCGGGTGTGCGGCACGGAGAACGACCCGGTCGCGCTCGAGGCAGCGCGGCGCGGCGCGGGGCTGAACGGCATCCCGTCCGAGCGGATGCGCTGGGCCCTGGCCGATCCGGACCAGCTTCCCGAAGCGCCGTACCGGATCGTGGTGGCGAACATCCTGCTCAATACGCTGATCGAGCTGGCCCCTGCGATCGCGCGCAAAGTGGCCAGCGGCGGGCGCCTGGTCCTCTCCGGACTCCTGGCAGCGCAAGCGGACGAAGCGGAAGCGGCCTATGCCGCGCTGGGACTCTCGCCGGCCGGCCGCGCCCAGCGCGACGGGTGGGCGCGCGTCGAGCTTTCACGAGGATGACTTGCATCGCCTGTTCGTGCCGCCCGAGCAGATCGCCGAGCTGATACAGCTCGATCCCGCGCAGTCGCACCATCTCGAGGTGGTGTTGCGCCTGGGACCCGGCGCGGAGCTGGAGATCTTCGACGGACGGGGCGCGCGGTGGCCGGCGCGCATCGAGTCTCCGGGGGTGCTCCGGCTGGGCCGCCGCGCGGATCCGGACCGGGGCGCGGCGGACGTGTGGCTCGCGCAGGCGCTGGCCAAGGGCGAGAAGCTGGACCTCGTGGTGCAGAAGGCGACGGAGCTGGGAGCGACCCGCATCCTGCCGCTCGCGGCGGAGAGGTCGGTGGTGCGCCTCGACGAAGATCGCGCCGAGCGCCGGGCTGCGCGGCTACGGCGCATCGCGCAGGAAGCGGCCCGCCAGTGCGGCCGCAGCGACGTTCCCGCGGTAGACGCTCCCTCCACGGTGGCCGATCTGGCCGGCCTGCTGCGCGAAGAGCCGGACCGTCGCGCTCTGCTCCTCGCCCCTGACGAACGCACGTTGCGACTCTCGCAGGCGGCACGCGGCGTCTCGCGATTCCTCATCGCCGTCGGTCCCGAGGGTGGGTTCACGGCGGCGGAGCGCGCCGAGGCGGCGGCTGCCGGATTCGCGTCCGTCACGCTCGGCTCGCGCGTGCTGCGGACGGAGACGGCCGGGCTCGCCGCGCTGGCCATCGTGCAGCACCTCGCCGGCGATCTCGGGTAACCGGCACCCTCAGTGGGCGCGAGCGTGCTCGATGCAGTACTCGGTCAGTCGGCCGTGGCACTTCTCCTGGCAGTCGCAGACGCGGAACTCGAGGCTGGGATCGTCCTTCTCGCTGCGCCCGCATTTCGCGCACACCCGCGGCTTGCGCGCCGGCTCCTTGGAGAACCCGGCCAGGCGGCGCTGCCGCGCGCCCTGGCTGGCGCGGCCGCGCATCCGCTCGAAGAGCGGCCGCGCGAAGAAGAGCAGGTAGTTCAGCATCGCCGCCACGATCCCCGCCTTGACCCGCGCCGGGCCCGTGGCGAAGGACCAGGCGAGGAATGCGCCCGACAAGACGCCGAGCCATTTCACCTTGAGGGGGAGGATGAGCAGCAGGATCTCGTAGTCGGGGAACAGGGTCGCGAAGGCGAGCAACAAAGAGAGGTTCAGGTACTCGTTGGTGACCGGACCGACGAGGAGCGAGCTGGCGATCGTCCCCAGCGCGCCGATGAAGTAGTAGACGTCGAAGCGGAACGAGCCCCATTCCGCCTCCAGCGACGTGCCGATCGTGTAGAGGAAGAGCAGCGCGAAGATGGTGAAGATCGCCCAGGGGCCGTTCGCCGGGCCCCAGGGAAGGAAGAGGAAGGTGACGAGCCTCCACACCTCTCCGCGCGCGACCGCCGACGGGTCGAGGATGAGCAGCTGGAGCGCGGCGGGCTTGACGAACAGGATGGCGAAGGTGAAGCCCTGCAGGCCGACGATCCAGAAGGTCAGGTTCGAAGGCGCGTACCGGCCGAATCTCCGCTCCAGCGGCGCGAGCCAGCGATCCATGGCGGCTGCATAGCACGTGGGGTAGAGATCCGGCGCCATGGAAATCCGCCGGCCCGCGCAGGACGATCCACTCCAGCGCTTCCTCGCCTTGCTCGAGCGGGCCCGGGGGACGCCGGGGATCGTGGAGCCCACTGCGATGACGCTCGCCACGGTGGGCGCCGATGGGCGGCCGTCCGCGCGCGTCGTGCTGCTCAAGGATGCCGACGAGGACGGGCTCGTCTTCTACACGAATCTCGAGTCGCGCAAGGGACGGGAGGCGCTCGCCCGTCCCGACGTGGCGCTGCTCTTCTGGTGGGGACCCCTGGAATCGCAGGTCCGCTTCGAAGGACGCGCGGAGCGCGTCGTCGACGAGGAGGCCGACGCCTATTTCGCGACCCGCGCCCGCGGAAGCCAGCTCGGCGCCTGGGCCTCCGCCCAGAGCAGCCCGCTCGCCTCGCGCGCGGAGCTCACGGCAAAGCTCGCCGAGGTCACCGAGAAGTTCGAGGGAATGCCGGTGCCGCGGCCGCCCCACTGGTCCGGGCTGCGCGTGAAGCCGCTCACGGTGGAGTTCTGGAAGAACCGCGCCGATCGGCTGCACGAACGCGAGCTGTACACGCGGGAGAAGCCGGGCGCGCCCTGGTCGGTGCAGCTGCTCAACCCGTGATCGAACGGACGGGGCTGCCGGCGGGCGGTCAAAGCAGCGGAATCTGTCCGGCAGGAGCATGCGTGATCGCTGGTGCCGAACTCGCGCGGGCTCTCCGTCGAGACGGCCTTTTCCGCCAGTGGCGCGCCGGCGAGCACGTAATCCAGGCGCCATCCGATGTTGCGCTCGCGCATCTGGCGCCACGGCGCCCACCAGGTGAAGAGCCGGTCGTCGTCGGGATGGAACTTGCGCGAGAGGTCCGTCAGGCCGTGGCCGATGATCTTCTCCAGCATCGCCTGCTCCGCGGGCGTCTGCCCGACCTGCTCCGGGTTGCGCAGCTTGGGATGGACGTCGCGCGGCTCGCGCGCCACGTTCAGGTCGCCGCAGAGCACGAGCGTATTCCCCGCGGCCCGCTCCGCGGCCGCCCAGCGATCCATCGCCTCGAGGAAGCGCACCTTGGCCGGGTAATCCTTGCCGCCGTTCGGGACGTACACCGAGGCGAAGAGCAGGCTGCCGCCGCGTACAGTCACGATGCGCGTCTCGTGATCGAACTCGGGGTGGACGAATTCGGGCTTGTCGGGAAATGCGTCACGCCGCAGGTGCAATCCGACTCCCGAGTATCCTTTGTGCCCGTGCCAATAGCACCAGTAGCCGGCGAGCGAGCAGATCTCCTGCGGCACCTTGTCCGGCGCCGCCTTGATCTCTTGTAGACAGAGGACGTCGGGCTTCTCCCGCTGGACCCAGTCGAGCACCTCGCCGCCCCGCGCGCGGATGCCGTTGACGTTCCAGGTGGTGACCTTGAGGCTCACTTCGCCTTGGGGCCGGTCATGTCCTCTGGACGCACCCACTGATCGAACTGCTCGCCGGTGAGGAATCCCAGCTTGACCGCCGCCTCGCGCAGCGTGGTGCCTTCCTTGTGTGCCGTCTTCGCGATCTTCGCCGCCTTGTCGTAGCCGATGTGCGGGTTCAACGCGGTGACCAGCATCAGCGACTCGCGCAAGAGCTCGTCGATGCGGGCCCGGTCCGGCTCGATGCCGGCCGCGCAGTTGTCGTTGAAGCTGCGCGAGGCGTCGGCCAGGAGGCGCGCCGACTGCAGGAATGCGTTGATCACCAGCGGCTTGAAGACGTTCAGCTCGAAGTTCCCTGAGGCGCCGCCGAAGTTCACGGCCACGTCGTTGCCGAACACCTGGCAACAGACCATGGTCATCGCCTCGCTCTGGGTCGGGTTCACCTTGCCGGGCATGATCGAGCTGCCCGGCTCGTTCTCCGGGATGCGCAGCTCGCCGATGCCGCAGCGAGGGCCCGAGGCGAGCCAGCGCACGTCGTTGGCGATCTTCATCAGCGAAGCGGCGAGCGTCTTGAGCGCGCCGTGCGCGAATACCAGGGCGTCGTGGGAAGCGAGCGCCTCGAACTTGTTGGACGCGCTGGTGAACGGATGCCCGGTGAGCCGCGACAGCTCCTTCGCCACGCGGTCGGCGAACTCCGGATGGGCGTTGAGACCGGTGCCCACCGCGGTGCCGCCCAGCGCGAGCTCGCGCAGGTGCGGCAGCGCGCTCTCCACGTGGCGGATCCCGTGGTCGAGCTGCGCCACCCAGCCGGACATCTCCTGGCCCAGCGTGAGCGGCGTCGCGTCCTGCAGGTGGGTGCGGCCGATCTTCACGATGTCGCGGAACTGCTCGCTCTTGCGGGCCAGCGTGTCGCGCAGGAGGCGGAGGGACGGGATGAGCTGATCGACGATGGCAGGCACCGCGGCGACGTGCATGGCGGTGGGGAAGACGTCGTTCGACGATTGGCCCTTGTTCACGTCGTCGTTGGGATGCACCAGGCGGCCCTCGCCGCGCGGACCGCCGAGGATCTCGCTGGCGCGGTTGGCGAGCACCTCGTTCATGTTCATGTTGGTCTGCGTCCCGCTGCCGGTTTGCCAGATGGCCAGCGGGAACTCGGCGTCGTGCTTGCCCGCGATCACCTCGTCCGCGGCCTCGATGATGGCCTTGGCCTTCTTCGCGTCGAGGCCCTTGAGGTCCAGGTTGACCTGCGCCGCGGCGCGCTTCACCTGCGCCAGCGCCTTGACCAGCTGCGGAGGCATCTTCTCGCTGCCGATCTTGAAGTTCGTCAGCGAGCGCTGCGTCTGCGCGCCCCAGAGCCGATCGGCGGGGACCTCGATCGGGCCGAACGTGTCCTTCTCGATGCGAGTGGCCATGCGCGCCTCCGTGCGGCGCGGTGAATAACGCTTCGGAACCGCTGCGACAAGGCGGCAGAATTGTTGACCCGACCCGCGCCCCCCGTACTTTTCGCCACATGCTCTGCCATCGTTGCTCGCACCCGCTGCCGCCCCTCGCCGACCGTTGCCTGCGCTGCTTCGCGCTCAATCCGCGAGAGCCAGGGCCGCCGCTGTCCATCGAGTCCGACCCGCCGCCGCCGCTGGCCGTGCGCTTCGCCGACGAGCTGCCGGGCCCGATCGCCTGGCAAGAAGCCACGCCAGAGGGACCGGCGCCTGCTCCGACAGAGCGTTTCCCGATTCCCGCGACCGCGAAGCCGATCTGGACGCCCTTGCCCCCCGCGGGTGACCCGGCCGCAGACGAGCAGCCCTCGCCCTCGCCCCAAGCGTCGACCACGCCCTCCACCCCAACCTCGTCCTCGACCCCAAGGTCGACCTCCACCCCCGCCCGCCCGTCCGCACCGGCCCAACTCCTCGCCTGGTCGGTGGACCTCGCCATCGTGCTCGCCTGCGGATCCCTCCACCTCGCCCTCGCGACCGCGCTCCTCGCGCGGCCACCCGGTTCCGCTGACTACGGGCTGGATCTCCTGCTCCGCGGACCGCGCCTTCCGACACTGTGGGGCACCGTCTGCGCCCTTCTCGCGATCGCGTATTCCTGGCTCTTCACTGCGCTAGGCGGGCGCACGCCGGGCCTCGCCCTCGCCGGCCTGCGCGTGGAGTCGCAGCGCGGCGGAACGCTCACGGTCGGGGAGGCGCTGGCGCGCGCGGCGCTCGCCGTACCGTCCGCCGCCCTCGGACTGGCCGGGTTCGCCCTCGCGCTGGTCGATCCGCGCGGCCAGACGCTCCACGACAAGCTGTGCGGCGCCGTCGTGGTCCGGCGCTGAGACGCGGGGATCCCCAATCGTCGGACTTCGCGTGCTCTAGAACCTTGTGGCACAAGGGAAGAGATGACCAAGCGCGAAAATCGACTGGAATCGCAAGGCCCCGTTGATCCTGGCCATCGGTTTGAGGCGGAGAGCGTCGTCGAGTTGCTTTTCCGCCGCGAACCTGTGCGAACATCGCGTCGCCGACGGGCATCCGGGCGCTTGAAGAGAGTTCCGACGACGGTCGTTACCCACCCCTCCAACTTCTTGCCACGTTCGGACTGGCCGCGGCGATGCAGCGATCAGGGAATAGCGGACGCGCGGCTGAGCTTCGCGATCGTCTGCGCCAGGTTGCGCCCCATTGCAGCCCGATTCTCGGGCAACCCGAACAGTTCGCCGCTTCGGCAGTTCGGTCTGGCGAGGAGAAAGAGCGACCCGTGTCCTCTGCCGTATCCTCGCTCGATGCGGTGACTGGTACCGCGCAGGAGCGGTCAGCAAAACGCAAGATCTTCAAATTCGTTGCCATCACGGCCGGGATCTGGGTGGCACTCGGGGTGCTGTTCCTGGTCATGCAGGCCGTCTTCTCACGGCCACATTAGCCAGCGCGCGCCTGCCGTTCCCGTTCCGCGAGCCCGACCTCGGGGCATTTCCATGCTTGCCTCGGGGCCGGCAGGGCCTTAGCCTCGCGGCCCCGGAGGAAGCCGTGCCCGAGAAGCAGTACGTCCTGCCCATGCCGAGCAAGCGCGGCGTGCTGTTCTTCCTGGTCGCGAACGTCCTCGCGTTCGCGCTCTGCGGCGCGGTCTGGGCCCTGGTGTGGTACGGCGACTTCTTCAGCCCCGCCGCGTCCGCGGTGTGGGCCTTCCTGGCGGAGCACTCCGGCTGGACGGTAGGTGCCGCGCTCTCCCCGCTCTTCGCGGCGTTGGTGCTGGGCTACGGCTACATGCGCAGAGCCATGGCGCGGCGCGCGCGCGAAAGGGCAGAAGCGCTCGCCGAAGCGGCGAAGGCGGCCGGGACGCAGCTCCCCGCGTGAGGCGGGCCGCAATCGGCGCCGGCACGGCGGTGTCCGCGTGATCGCGCTCGCGCTGCTCTGCGCCGCCGCATCCGCCGGCGGGGGAGCGCGGTCGGCCGCATCGTTCGTGCCCACCGCCGCCGACGGGGCGCTGTTGCTGGAAGGCGCGCAGGGCGCCGCGGGGCTGCGCGCTTTCCTGGACGGCGTGGCCCAGCGGGCGCCCGCGCTGGCCGCGGGACCGCGCCTCGCCGCATCGGTCGGCCCGGATGTCCTCTCGCACCCGCTATCCTGGGGGCTCGCTTCCGCCGGCGCGCGGGCGGTAGTGCTCCTGAGCGGTTCCGCCGGTCTGACCGCGCCCGTCCGCGACGCGAGGGCGGCCCGCTCGGCGCTGCAGTCCTGGCTGGCCGAATACGGCACCACCCACACCGTTCGCGGGCCGCCCGTGCGCGGTCTGCTGGTTGCCGGAGAGGGCCGCCGGATGCGAGCCGGAGTGGTGGCGTCCGTCGCCGGTGGGTCTCGATTGCTCACCGCCTCGGGACCGCGCGCCATGGCGCTGGTCGGGATGCTCGCGCACGCAGGCGCGCGCACCGGCGGAGCGCCGCTCTCCGCCGATCGCGCGCTCGCCGCGGGTCTCGCGCAGCTCACCGGACCCGCCGCGCTGATCCTGCGCGGCGCCGATCCGCTGCGTGCGGCCGCGCTTTCGCTGGATGGATCGGCGCGCGGCCTGATCGCCCGCGGTCTCGTGCTCGCTCCCGCACCGCTGCTGTCCGGCGCCGCGCCCGGTGCCTCGGCCTGCCTCGGGGCCTCGTTGCTCTGCGTGCGCGCCGGGCTGGGACCCGCGGGGCGGGAGGCGCTCGCGCTCGCCGCGCACGCGTACCTGGACGCGCTGCTCGGACCGACAGCCCGCGACGGAGCGGATCGCCTCGCGCAGGGCGCCGCCGCGGTCGCCGAGCGCGTCGTGGTGCGGAGCGACGGCGCCGATCCGCGTCTGCTTTCCAGCGAACGGGAAGCGCTCTGGGCCCTCCGGCTGCAGGCGGTTACCGCGCCCCCCGCGTCGGAAGGCGCCGCGGACGCGCAGGGTCCGCGGTCTTTCTGCATCCGCGCGGACGGGGCCGCCGCCTGGTTCGGCACGCCTTGCCCGGCCGCCGCGCCCGCCGATCCGCGCGCCGCGGGCGAGACCTCCGCGCTCGAGGCGCAGCTGGACCTGGCCGCCGCCGACGCGGTGCTGCAGAAGCTCACCCCGCTGGATGCGCTCCACGGTGGCCTCGCCGCTGCGCTGTACGCCGGCCGCCTCACCGTCGGGGGGTTGTTGCGCGCGTCGGGCCCGGTGACGGTCACCGGCCGTCCCCACCCCGCGGGCGCGGAGGTGGAGCTCCGCTGGCCGCTGCACTGAACCCGGCGGGCGCCCGGTGCGGCTCCGACTGGCGCGCCGCGCGCGTCTTCAGTAGGGTGCGCGCCCGATGGCCGACGAGAACGCGAAAGATTCGCCGAAAGCCGAGCCGCCCGGGGGGATTTCCTCCGTGGAACGGAGCCAGCGGCTGGCGGACATGGGAGCCCGCGAAAGGCTCGCGGCGCTCGACGCCCAGGCGGAGCTGGGCGGCGGTGAGGAACGCGTCGAGAAGCAGCACGAAGAGGGGAAGCTCACCGCGCGCGAGCGTACCGAGCTGCTGCTCGATCCGGGCAGCTTCGTCGAGCTGGACAAGTTCAAGGTCCACCGCTGCGACGACTTCGGCATGCAGAAGAAGAAGATCCTCGGCGACGGGGTGGTCACCGGCTACGGCACCGTCGAGGGCCGGCAGGTGTTCGTCTTCGCGCAGGACTTCACGGTGTTCGGCGGGTCGCTCTCGGGCGCCTACGCGGAGAAGATCTGCAAGGTGATGGATCTCGCCGTCTCCACCGGGTGCCCGGTCATCGGCTTGAACGACTCGGGTGGGGCGCGCATCCAGGAAGGCGTGGTGTCGCTCGCCGGCTACGCGGAGATCTTCTACCGCAACGTCTCGGCCTCGGGAGTCGTCCCGCAGCTCTCCGCCATCTTGGGTCCCTGCGCCGGCGGCGCGGTCTACTCGCCCGCCATGACCGACTTCATCGTCATGACCAAGGGCACGAGCTACATGTTCATCACCGGCCCCGACGTCATCAAGACGGTGACGCACGAGGAGGTGACGAAGGAGGAGCTGGGCGGCGCGCAGGCGCACAACGCGAAGAGCGGCGTGGCCCACTTCGCCGCCGAGGACGAGGCGGGCGCCATCCGCATCCTGCGCGAGCTCCTCTCCTTCCTGCCGTCGAACAACCTCGATGCGCCGCCGATGGTCGCCACGCAGGATCCGCCCGACCGGCGCGACGAGGCGCTGAAGACCCTGGTCCCCGAGAGCCCGAACAAGCCTTACGACATCAAGGAGGTGGTGCGCGCGGTGGTCGACGACCGCCACTTCCTCGAGGTGGCTGAGCACTACGCGCGCAACATCGTGACCGGATTCGCGCGCCTCGGCGGCCAGTCGGTCGGCATCGTGGCGAACCAGCCGGCGGTGCTGGCGGGCGTATTGGACATCGGCGCCTCGCGGAAAGCGGCGCGGTTCGTGCGCACCTGTGACGCCTTCAACATCCCGCTGGTCACCTTCGTGGACGTGCCGGGTTTCCTCCCCGGCACCGAGCAGGAGTGGGGCGGGATCATCACGCACGGGGCGAAGCTGCTCTACGCCTTCGCCGAGGCCACCGTGCCCAAGCTGACGGTGATCACGCGGAAGGCGTACGGAGGCGCTTACGACGTGATGGCGTCCAAGCACATCCGCGCCGACGTGAACCTCGCCTGGCCCACCGCCGAGATCGCCGTGATGGGTCCGGAGGGCGCGGTCAACATCGTCTTCCGCCGCGAGCTGGAGAAAGGCACCAAGACGCGCGAGGACCTGGTGCAGAGCTACCGGAATACCTTCGCGAACCCATACAAGGCTGCCGAGCTGGGCTACGTGGACGAGGTGATCGTTCCGGAGGACACGCGCCCGCGCCTGTGCCGGGCCCTGCAGATGCTGCGGACCAAGCGCGCCGAAGTGCCGCGCCGCAAGCACGGCAACATCCCTCTGTAGTCGCGGCCGTCGGCGCGGCGATATGCTGTCCGGCCGCTGCATCCCTGGAGGCATCCTCGTGCGCGGAATCGAGCAGATCCCGCTGCTCTACGACGCGGTGATGGCGGTGACCGACCGCATCGGCCTGTGGAAGCTCCGCGCGTGGCTGACCCGCGGCGCAAGCGGGCGCGCGCTGGAGGTCGGCTGCGGGACGGGGCGCAACCTGCCGCGGTATCCACGGTCCGCACGGGTGATGGGAATCGACCCTTCGCTCGACTCGCTGCGGCGCGCCCACCGTCGTGCGCCAGCCGTTCCGCTCGTCTGCGCGAGCGCCGAGGCCTTGCCGTTCCGCGCCACGAGCTTCGACACGGTGGCGATCAGCCTCGTGCTCTGCAGCGTACCCGACCCCGGCGCGGCGCTCGCCGAAGTCCGCCGCGTGCTGCGCGATCCGGGGGCGGTGCGCCTGCTCGAGCACGTCCGCTCGGAGCGGCGCTGGGAGGCGCGCTGGCAGGACTTCATCCAGCCTGCCTGGACGCGCATCACGGGCGGGTGCCATCCCAACCGTGACACCGAGGCCGCGGTGCGCCGCGCGGGCTTCCAGATTGACGAACGCCGGGTGAATCGCAATCTACGGAGGCTGGTGGCGCGCAAGACGGAGTGACCGCGCGATCGCGAACACGATCGGGTCACCTCGCTGGTCGGCGCTGAACCATGTCGCCGCAGCACCCACCCACTCTGCAGATTGAACCTTGCGCGTCCGGGTGGCGCGCGGCGAAGATCGGCCGATGCCCGTGCCCGCGACCGACCCGCCCGCCGGCGCGCTCGACGCCGCCGCGCGCCTCGCCGATCGGCTGCGGTGGTTCTTCCTCCCGCTGGCGCTCTGCGCGCTCGTCGCGGTGGGCGTGCACACGGCAGCGGACGTCGTCGGCGAGATCATCCTGCGGATGGTCGACGCCGCCGACGCGGCTTTCGATGGGCTCGTCTCCCGGTGGTCGGTGACCGCTCCGCTGGTCGATCTCGTCGGGCCTTCACAGCGCATCTTCTTCGCCCGCGCCGTCGCGCTCCTCTGGGAGCTGGCCGCGGACGCGCTGCTCGCGCTGCCCATGCTGGGCTACGACGAGCGCGCGGACGAGGTGAAGAGGTTCCGCGAGCTCGCGGCCAAGGCTCGGGTGCGCCCGACCACCTTGCGCGTCGCGCATCCGTTCGCCACGGGCGCGGTCGCGCTTGCCGGATCGTGCGCCGTCGGGCGCCTCCTGGAGGGCACGCTTCATTTCGGCCTGCGCGGCGCCATCGGTTCCGCGGCGGACGCGCTCGCCCGCGGATGCGCGCTCGCCGCCGTCCTGGGCCTGGTCAGCTTCATCGCCTGGCGCGCCGTCGTGTACGCGCTCGTCCGCGCAGACGCGCGCTCCGATCGCATCCCCTTCCGGCGGGCGCGGGCGTTCACCGTCGGGCTGCCTGGCGCGCTGCTCCTCCTTCCGCTGGCGCTAGCCGCCCTCCGCGCCGCGCCCTTGCTTTCGTTCCTGCGGTGATGCGGCGCGCGCGCAGCCTCGCGGACCTTGTACTCGCCGCCCTCTGCCTGTGGGCGGCCTGGTACCACACACCGCCCGGCGCGCTGCTGCGCACGGCCTTTGCGCGCCTGTTCGGTGCCCGGAGCGCGACGCCGCCGCTTCTCTCGTACTACGGCGCCGGAGCGCGCACGTTCCAGCTCGCCGAACCGCTCCCGCCACGCGCGGTGCTCTCGCCGGGAGCGGCGCTGGGTCTCGGCGCGCAGTCGGCCCTGGAGAGGACGTCGCCCGCGGATCGCGCGCAGGTGCTCGCCCGGGCCGGACTGCGTTCGGGTTCCGCAGACGCGCTGGGAGATTGGATCGGCCGCGAGGCCCAGCGGCAAGGGTCCCGCGAGGCGGCCGTGCTGTCCCTCTTCTGCGGGGAGGAAGCGGCGCGATTCGCCCGCGAGCGGTCCGGGTCCGGCCGTGGCGGAGCGAGCCTGGAGGAGCTCGCACGGCAGCTCCCGCCGCTCTACGCCGACCGGGTCGCGTTGGCCGCCACCGCGCTGACGCTAGGCACCGCGTATGCGCTGGGGTGGCCGCTGCCCGACTCGGCGCAGGTGACCTCTCCGTTCGGAGTGCGCGCACACCCTTTGCTCGGCGCGCGCCGCTTCCACTCAGGGATCGATCTGGGAATCCCGGTCGGCACTCCCGTCCGCGCCGCCGCCGAAGGCATCGTGCGCCGCGCCAGCGACGATCGGGTGAGCGGGCGGCTCGTGCTCGTCGACCACGGCAGTGGCGTCTCCACGGTGTACTGCCACAACGACGCGCTGCTGGTTGCGCCGGGCGAGGTGGTGACCAGGGGGCAGGTCATCGCCCTCTCGGGAAACAGCGGCCTCTCCACCGGCCCGCACCTGCACTACCAGCTCGACTTGCCCCGCGGCCCGGCGGACCCTCTCCTCTTCCGCGCGGCGCGCCCCCCTCAGCTCGCCTCCGGCGGAACGGAACCCTGAGCGCTACGGGCCGCTCCGCGGCGCTCGGAAGAACGAGAACGCCCGCCCGCGAATCGCGGACGGGCGTCCCGGAACAGCGGAGCTTTACCTCAGCGGCCCTCGGCGCGCTCGTGCACCTGCGGGCAGGAGGGGTCCTTCAGGCAGTCGAACCGGTCGACGTCCACGAACTTGCCGCCCTGCACCTGGAAGCGCGCCAGCTGCGCCACCACGTCGCCGCGCTCGTCGAAGTTGCAGGGACCGGAGGCGCCCTGGTAGTCGAGCGGCTTGCCGGCCGCGATCAGCTCCAGGGCCCGCGCCACGCCGGCGGTCCCCGCGCTCACGCGCTCGCCCTTCGCGTCGTTGATGGCCCGCATCGCGTCGCGGATCTCCGCTCCGCTCACCAGGCCGGCATCCGGCAGGTGCCTGCGCTCGGCGGCCTGCAGCGCGGCGAGCATGACGGTCATGGCGGCGTCATACGCGGCGGCATCGCGGAAGGCCGGCGGCTGTCCGGTCGACGCCTTCAGGTCCTCGGTGAATGCCTGGGCCGCGGTGCCCTCGCCCAGCACTGCCTGCGAGGTGCCTTCCTGGCCCTCGACGGAGGCCTTCAGCGTCTCGATGATGCGCGCCGCGCGGAAGTTGTGGGTGTGCACGAGACGGACCTTCGATCCACTCGCCAGGAACGCCTTGGTGAAGCCCACCGAGAACTTCGGGAAGGTGATCTCGACCACGGCGTCGGGCAGAGCGTCGGCCTTCGCGTGGCTCTTCTTGTCCGTCACCTTGGCCACGTCCGCGGCCCAGTCGTACTCGGCCGGATTGGCCTTCACATCATGGTAAATCTGCTCGATGATCGCGCCCGGGTGCGCCTTGAGCGCGTCGCCCTTGATCGCGTCCGAGAAACCGTGGCCGTACGGATCGTCGCTGGCGTAGATGGACAGCTTGAACTTGCCGTCCCCGTTCACGTCGCCGCGCTGACCGGCGGAGACGAGCATGTGGACCACCATGCGCGCCTGGTAGGCGTCCGACATGGTGGTGCGGAAGTTCCAGCCCTTGCCGTTGCGCAGAGCGGCCTGCTTCACCGGGTCGGCGTCCTGCGCCTGGGGGTTGTCGATCGCGGGCGAGGTGCACGCCATGCACACGATGGGGACGTCCAGCTGGTGCGAGGCGTCGCCGTCGTAGTTCAGCATGTTGACGCCGATGTCGTCCTGGCTCGAATCGGTGATGATCGCCTTCGCATTCTGCTGCTTGACGAGCTGCAGGGCGCCGGCGCGCGCCATCTCCGGCGCGTTGCCGGAGTTCGCCTCGGCCACCTCGAAGCGCACGGTCTTGCCGGACTGCTTCAGGACCTGGTTGGCGTGCGCGACTGCCAACCGGATGGATTCGGCCCAGCTCGGCGTCGCGATGGAGCCGGTCCGGTCGATCAGCTGACCGAGGACGATCACCGAGCCCTTCGGGGATTGCGGAGCGTCCCCCGATGGCTTGCACGCGGCGGCGCAGAGCGCCAGGGCGAGAAGGATTCGCTTCATGATGTGTCTCCAGGTCACGGCGCGTCGGGAGTCGCCGCGACCGTCACGGTGACCTTCGCACGGGCGATCCGCGAAGGCGAAGATTCGACCTGCGCGGCCACGGCGGCCGCGGCGAGGAACGCCAGCGCGACGATCAGCCGGCCCGCGCCGCGGCTGGGCGCGCGCCGGTCGTGCCTGGCCTTCCAGGAAAGGTCCTGCCGGTCGAATTCCATGGCTTCCCCCCGACTGCGGACTACGGGTCGGGAGGGGAGTAGCAAGACAGGAGTGTAAGAGTGCAAGGCTCTGCGCGGGGGCGTCCGGGGTGCTTCTCGCGCGACGTGGCACACAGGCTCCGCAGCGCTCACAGCGGAGCAGGCGGGGCGACGGATGGCGCCAGCGGGCTGGCCGCCGCGCCGTGCGCGAGATAAGTTTCGCGCGTCTCGGGAGGAATGAAGCGTGGCCATCCGCAAGGTCCTCATCGCCAATCGCGGCGAGATCGCCATCCGCGTCGCCCGGACCTGCCGCGAGATGGGCATTCGCACCGTCGCCATCTACAGCGACGCGGACCGCGCCGCCCTCCACGTGCGCACCTGCGACGAAGCGATCCGCGTCGGACCCCCGCCTTCGCGGGAGAGCTATCTCTCGATCGAGAACGTGCTCGCCGCTGCCCGCAAGACCTCGGCGGACGCGATCCATCCCGGGTACGGGTTCCTCAGCGAGAACGCGGCGTTCGCGCGCGCGTGCGGGGAAGCGGGCCTCATCTTCATCGGTCCTCCGCCCGAGGCGATGGAGGAGATGGGCGAGAAGACCCGCGCGCGCAGGAAGGCCAGCGAGGCAGGCGTGCCGATCGTGCCCGGCCTCACCGAGCCGATTCCCGAGGGAGGCGAAGAGCAGGCCAAGCGATACGCCCAGGAGATCGGCTACCCGATCATGCTCAAGGCCGCGGCGGGCGGCGGCGGCAAGGGGATGCGTCTGGTCGCCGAGCCCCGGGAATTCGACGCGGCGCTCGCCACGGCGAAGCGCGAGGCCCTCTCGGCCTTTGGCGACGCCCGGATCTACATCGAGAAGGCCGTCTCGCGCCCGCGCCACGTGGAGATCCAGATCTTCGCCGACCAGCACCAGAGCTGCATCTGGCTGGGCGAGCGCGAGTGCAGCGTGCAGCGGCGCCACCAGAAGGTGATCGAGGAGACGCCCTCCCCCGTCGTGACTCCGGAGCTGCGCGCGAAGATGGGCGAGGTGGCGGTGAAGGCGGCCCGCGCGGTGGGCTACGTGGGAGCCGGGACGTGCGAGTTCCTCGTCGACGGGACTTCTCACCAGTTCTACTTCCTGGAGATGAACACGCGCCTGCAGGTCGAGCACCCCGTCACCGAGTGGTGCACGGGGCTCGACCTGGTGCGCTGGCAGATCGAGGTGGCGCAGGGAGGAAGGCTGCCGTGGACGCAGGACGACGTCCCCAAGAACCTGCGCGGGCACGCCATCGAAGCGCGGCTCTACGCGGAAGACCCGGCGCGGAACTTCATGCCCAGCCCGGGCGTGATCACCGATGCTCGGTTGGCGGAAGGCCCCGGGGTGCGCAACGACTGGGGCGTGGAGTCGGGATCCGAGGTGCCCCGCTACTACGACCCGATGATCGGCAAGCTGGCAGTCTGGGCGCAGACCCGCGAGCAGGCGATCGCGCGGCTCCGGCGCGCGCTTTCCGAGACCGTCGTCAAAGGCATCACCACCAACGCGCGCTACTTGAAGGCGATCCTCGATCTGGAGGAGTTCCGCCGCGGTGAGTACGACACCGGCATCCTCGCCCGGGGGGCGGATCGGCTGCTGCCGAAGAAGCCGGACGGAAAGCATCTCACGCCCGAGCAGGAGATCGCGCTCGCCGCCGCCGCCATCTGGCAGCTCGAGCAGGACCAGCGAGCGGCGCTCGCGCCCGCGGCGCAGCCTCTGGCCCGCGAATCCGCCTGGGCTCGCGCCGGACGGCTCGAGACGCTGCGGAGGAACGGTTGAGATACCAGGCATCGATCGGAGGCGTGGAGCGGTTGGTCGAGGTGACGCCGCGCGGGGAGACGTACCGGCTGGCAATCCACCACGGGACGCAGGTGGGCAAGAATCCCCGCGCGGTGGACGTCGACGCCGTGCACCTGGCCGGGCATGCGATGTCGCTGATCATCGACGGCCGCAGCGTGCGATGCGAAGTCGAGCCCGGCAAGGACGGCAGGGTCGCCGTCCTGGTCGGCGACGAGGTGCACCAGCTGGAGATCCTCGACGAGCGCCGCATGCGCCTGCGCCGCGCCTCGGGAAAGTTCACCTTGGAGGGCCCGCAGCGCATCGACTCGCCCATGCCGGGCAAGGTGGTGCGGGTGCTCGTCAAGCAGGGCGACCAGGTCTGGTCTCCGAGCTGCACGCGCAGGAAGGGCAGGCGGTGGAGGCGGGAGCCAGGCTGGCCGTGGTGGTGTAGATGGGCACGCCGCCGCTGCGCCTCTCGCCGCTCTCGCCCGAGCTCTCCTCGGCGCCGCCGTGGCGTCGCGACCCGTACCTGCTGCTCTTTCCCCTGGGTGCCTTGCTCGCCTGGGCTGGCGTGCTCCCTTGGCTTTTCTTTTCGCTCGGCGCCACCGGCCTCTACCGCCCCATGTTCGAGGCAATCGGCTACCGCGCCGCCTTCCATCCCGTCGCCCAGGTGGAGGGATTCCTCACCTGCTTCGCGGTCGGCTTCCTTTTCACCTTCGTCCCGCGCCGCACCGGGACCGCCCCGCCGGCCTGGTGGCAGATGGCCGTGGCGCTTGCCGCGCCCGTCGTTTCGGTGGTCTGCGCCTGGTTCGAGCAGTGGCTCCCGGCGCAGATCTCCTGGATCGCTCTCATCGCGGTGCTGGTCGGGTTCGTCGTCCCGCGCGCGCGGCGCGGCACCCGCCCGATTCCCGCCAGCTTCGTCTGGGTCGCGGCGGGGCTGCTGATGGGCGGCGCGGGTGCGCTGCTGGCCGGCGTCGGGGCGGCGCTGGAGGATCGCGCATTCTGGCTGCACCTGGTCGGGCGGGGACTCTTGCTGCAGGGCCTGTTCACCGGGCTCGTGCTGGGGATCGGCGGACTGCTCTTGCCGGCGATCACCCGCGGGGTGGATCCGACGTCGGAGCGGCCGCCGTCCGCCTCGGCTTACGCGCTCCATGCGGTGCTTGCGCTGGCCTTCGCGGCGACGTTCTTCCTCGAGCACCGGGTCTCGGTGCAGGCCGCGTACGCGCTGCGCGCCGCGATCGTGCTCTCGGTCGTGATCGGCTCCTTGCAAGCGCTGCACCCCCCGACCCTGCCCGGGTTGCACCGCCGCGTGGCGCGCTGGTCGGTGTGGATGTTGCCGGCCGGCTACCTGTGGGTGGCCGTCGCCCCGGAGTACCGGCGCGCCGGCCTCCACCTCGTCTTCCTCGGCTGCTTCACCGCCCTGGTGCTCGCCGTCTCCACCCAGGTGGCGCTGTCGCACGGCGGGCGGCCCGAACCGCTCCGCGGACGCCCCTGGCAGCTCGTCGCCTCCTGCGGGCTGCTCGTCGCGGCGCTGGTCGCGCGCGTCTTGCTGGAAGTGGACCCGCCCCACTTCCACCTCTGGCTGGGCGCCTCGGCCGCGGCGTTCCTGACCGCGACCGTTCCCTGGGCGGCGCTGGCGCTGGCGAGGCGCCCTTGAGCGAATCCCGCTACATCCATGGCACCGCGCCCGAGGAGCAGGCGCGGCTCTCGCAGCTCAACCAGCTGCTCAACGACGCGGCGCTCCGTGAGCTGCGGCTGCGCGGCGGCGAGCGCATCGTCGATTTCGGCAGCGGGCTTTCGCAGCTGACGCGAGCGATGGCGCGCCAGGCAGGTGTGCGTGCGGTAGGGCTGGAGCGCAGCGCCGAGCAGATCGCCGAGGCGATGCGGCAGGCGCGCGCCGCGGGAGAGGAGCATCTCCTCGAGCTGCGCGAATCCGACGTGCTGGGCGCGCAGGTGGAGGCCGGCGCGTACGATCTTGCGCATGCGCGGTTCGTGCTGGAGCACGTGCACGATCCGCTCGCGGTGGTGAAGGCCATGGTGCGCGCCGTGCGCCCCGGCGGACGCATCGTGCTCCAGGACGACGATCACGACGTGCTCCGCCTGTGGCCGGAGCCGCCGGGCCTCAGGCCACTCTGGCGGGCGTACATGCGCACTTACGATCGGCTCGGCAATGACCCGATCGTGGGCCGCCGCCTGGCCGCGCTCCTGCACGACGCGGGGGCGCGGCCGACGAGGTGCACGTGGCTCTTCTTCGGAGCGTGCGCCGGCGAGCCGGCCTTTCCCGCCTTCGTCGAGAACCTGCACTTCCTCTTGGCCGCGACGCGCGACACCATCGTGGGAGCCGGACTGCTCGGGGCGGCGGAAGTCGACGAGGCGCTGGCGCAGATCCGGCGGTTCGGGAAGCGGCCCGATGCCGCTTTCTGGTACGCGGTCGCGTACGCGGAAGGCGTCAGGTAGATTCGCGACGAGAGTGCATCCGGAACGTCCACTCTCAACAGCACAGCGCCGCCGAATACGGCGGCGACTGGCCTCGAGGACGCACATGGCCAGCAGCACGCGACGAGTCGAGGCCGCGCTCGAACGGTGGGCGCGCGAGGTGTACGGCAAGGCCGCGCAGAAGCCGGGCGCGCTGCGGCAGCAGCAGTTCGCCACCACCAGCGGCGTCGCGCTCGAACCTCTCTACGTGCCGCGGGAGATCGACTACGAGGAGAAGCTCGGGTTCCCGGGAGAGTACCCGTTCACCCGCGGTATCCAGCCGACGATGTACCGGGGGCGGTTCTGGACCATGCGGCAGTACGCCGGCTTCGGCACCGCGGAAGAGACGAATCGGCGCTTCCGCTACCTGCTCGCCTCGGGACAGACGGGCCTGTCCACCGCCTTCGACCTGCCCACGCAGATGGGCCACGACTCGGACAGCCCGCGCGCGCGCGGCGAGGTGGGCCGCGTCGGGGTCGCGATCGACACCGCCGAGGACATGGAGCGGCTCTTCCACGGCATCGACCTGGGCAAGGTGTCCACCTCGATGACCATCAACGCGACCGCCGCCACCCTGCTGGCGCTCTACCAATCGGTCGCGGAGGCGCACGGGACCAGCGCGCGGGAGCTGTCCGGGACGGTACAGAACGACGTCCTCAAGGAGTACATAGCGCGCGGCACGTACATCTATCCGCCCGGCGCCTCGATGCGCCTGATCACCGACGTGTTCGCCTACACGGCGGAGGCCATGCCGAAGTGGAACCCCATCTCGATCAGCGGCTATCACATCCGCGAGGCGGGCTCGACCGCCGCGCAAGAGATCGCCTTCACGCTCGCGGACGGCATCGCGTACGTGGACGCCGCGGTGAAGCGCGGCCTGGACGTGGACTCGTTCGCCGGCCGCTTGAGCTTCTTCCTCAACGTCCACAACAACTTCCTCGAGGAAGTGGCCAAGTTCCGCGCCGCGCGGCGGCTGTGGGCGCGCACCATGCGCGAGCGCTTCAAGGCCAAGGACCCGCGCAGCTGGACGCTGCGCTTCCATGCACAGACCGCCGGGTCCACGCTCACCGCGCAGCAGCCCGACAACAACGTGGTCCGCGTCGCGCTGCAGGCCTTCGCCGCGGTGATGGGCGGCTGCCAGTCGCTTCACACCAACTCGCGCGACGAGGCCCTCGCCCTGCCCAGCGAGCAGGCGGCGCGCATCGCGCTGCGCACGCAGCAGATCGTCGCGCACGAAAGCGGCGCCGCCGACCTGGTCGATCCGCTCGGCGGTGCGTACGCGCTGGAGGCGCTGACCGACGAGCTGGAGGAGAAGGCCATCGCGTACCTGACGCGCATCGACTCGATGGGCGGGATGGTGCAGGCCATCGCCTCCGGGTACCCGCAGCGCGAGATCGAGGAAGCGGCCTACCGGTACCAGAAGGAGATCGAGGACAAGCAGCGCGTCATCGTCGGGGTGAACGAGTTCGTCAGCGAGGGCGAGGCGCCGTTCGACACGATGAAGGTGGATCCGCGCCTGGAGGAGCAGCAGGTCGAGCGGCTGCGCGCCTTCCGCGCGGCGCGTTCGCAGGATGCCGCGCAGCGCGCGCTCTCGGACCTGAAGCGCGCGGCGCAAGGGACGCAGAACGTACTGCCGCACATCGTATCAGCGGTGAAGGCGCGCTCCACGCTGGGCGAGATCGCCAACGCGCTCCGCGAGGTCTTCGGCGAGCACGGCCGCGGCTGACTCGCGTCCTTTAGCCCCCGGATCCGGCTCGGGGAGCAGCAAGCGCCGATCCGGGCGAGGCGGGCTTGAGGTGCCAGAGGACCAGGCCGAATCCTCCGGCCTGAGCACCGCCGACCAGCTCGAAACGATCCGGCGCCCCTGCCATCACACGCACGATGGCCGAAGGATGCGGCGAAGCGTCGGTCACGATCCACTCGCTGGAGAAAGCACGGACCGCCCCGGCCACCGCCTCCGAGCCGGAAGGCGCGCCGTCGCACCTGCGCGCCCGGCAGTAGGTGCCATCGTGGACGGCGTGGTGCCACTGCCAGAACAGCCCCGGATTGGCCGCGTGCAGCAGCGACGGATCGGCCATCGAGATGTAGCGATACTCGGGAAGCGAGGCGTAGATGGGCGCGGTACGGAAGGTGTCGTCCGTGAAGAGCAACGATCCGGGCGGCACGCGGGCGCGGACCTCCTCGGCGAGTCGCTCGTAGGTGGAAGGCGGGCCGAGGTTTCCGTTCCCCACCTCCCAGGCGATGGACAGGTTCCTGGCCGCCAGGACGGCGGCGCAGACCGCCACTGCGGCGGGAAGAAACCGTCGCGCCCCTTCGCGCAGCCCTTCCCGGGGCCAGAAGAGGCCGGCGCCGAGCGCCAGCAGCGGCGGGACGTAATCGAGGAAGCGCGCGGTGCGTAGCGACAGCGGGAGCACGAGTCCGATGGCGAGCAGCGCGGACGCCCGCATCGCGCGGCTCCCCGCGGGCGTGCCCCCACGCGACGCCCCCCAGGCGCCCGCAAGGAGCGCGAGCCCGAACCAGGTTTCCGCCAGCAAGAATTCCGCGCCGAGTGGCTTCGCCTCGAGGCCCGAGTTGGGAAGCGATTCGCGGGCGAGCAGGTCGAGCGTCGTCGCGTTGTGGAGGAAGGCGACGGTCAGGTACTGCGCCCGATCGGGCCGCACGAGGAACGCCAGGGCGAGCCCCGCGATGGACCAGAGAAGCGCACGCAACGACCCGCGCCCGCCACCGAGGCGGGCGCCGGCAATCCCGAGGAGGACGAAGAAGGGCGAGAGCGGCGAGGAGAGATGGAGGAGGCCGTGGAGGAAGGCGGCGGCGAAGGCGAAGCCAGGATGCAGCTCCCCCGCGCCGGCGGCGAGCCCGGCGAGGACGAGCGGCACGGTCAGGTGGGTGGGCCGCGCGAGGTGGTCGCGGAAAGCGAAGAAGGGCGAGATCGCCAGCGGAGCCAGGGCGAAGGCGGCGGGACGCTCCTGTCCGAGCCGCCGCAGGAGCCAGGCCAGCGCTACCGCGGCGAATGCCGCGATGGCGGCGCCGGCGAGACGCGCTCCCCACAGCGTGCCGAGCGCCGTGAACGGCACCATGAGCCAGTGGAACCCGAGCCACAGATCGACCCCCGAGCTGCCCAGAAGAGTGAAGGGCAGGAACGGTGCGCCGCGCAGCCGGAACCCGCTTCGAACGAGGTCGCGCGCCGTTTGCAGGTGGCGGTACGGGTCGCTGTCGCCGAGGCCCTCGATGCCGGAAGCGCAGGCCGCCGCGAATGCGAACGCCAGCGCGCCGGCGATGGCCAGTTCGGCCCTGCGCCGCCCGGCCTCAAGCACGCTGCGGCACCTGGCGGAGGCCGCTCACCGAAGCGTTCGAGGCGCGCTCCCCCTCTTCGTGGTACTCGGCGTCCTCGTTCACCCGCCAGACGTCGTAGATTTCCCGGCCGGCGACGATGTTCTCCACCGTCAGCAGGGCCGTCATCATCGAATGGTCCTGGTTGTTGTACTTGTGCATCCCGTTCCGCCCGGTCACGTGCAGGGTCGGGAAACGGTCCTTCAGCTCGCGCCGGATCACCTCGACGTTCGCGGCGTAGCTCGCATCGTAGACGGGATACGCCTTGGGCTGGCGGACGACGCAGCCGTCGAGCACCTCGCTGCGCGTGGCGAGGCCGACCTGCTCCAGCTCGCCCGCGGCGAGGGCGAGCAGGTCGGCATCCGACGAGCTCCAGAGCCCGTCACCCTCGAAGCAGAAGTACTCGAGGCCATAGCAGCAGAGCGCGGGATCGGGCACCATCTCCGGCGACCAGGACTTGAAGTTCTGGATCCGCCCGACCTTCACGCCCGGGTCGTGGATGTAGATCCAGTTGTCATCGAACCGTTTCGCGTCCTTGAGCACGAGCATCACGGTGAGGAAGTCGCGGTAGCGCAGAGCTTCCGCCGCCTCGAGGGCACGCTGCGAAAGCCGCGGCCTGAGCATGCGCGCGAGGCTTCGCAGAGGGATCGAAGAGACGACATGCTCGGCGACGAGCTGCTCGCGCGTGCCCTCCCGGGAAGCGACCACCGTCCAGCGGCTGGCGGATCGGTCGTGGGCGAGCTCGGCGACCGCCGCGCCCATCAGGACCCGGCCGCCCCGTGCACGCACCTTCTCGGCACATGCCTCCCACATCATCCCCGGACCCTTGCGCGGGTAGCGGAATGAATCGATGAGCGTCTTGATGACCTCGCCGCGCGGCTTGCGCCGCGGCAGGAGCGCGCGGAGCACGGCCGACGAAAGCGACAAGCCCTTGATCCTCTGCGCCGCCCAATCGGCGGAGATTTCCTTGCAGGACATGCCCCACACCTTCTCGGTGTAGGTCTTGAAGAAGATCTCGAACAGCCTCCTGCCGAACTGGGCGACGACCCAATCCTCGAAGCTGCGCGGCGACCTCGCCGGTGCGAGTCGGGCACGCGCGTACGAGAGCGCGCAGCGCACGGCCTCCAGCGGGCCGAGCTTGAGCAATGCCTCCGCTCCCCTGAGCGGATAGCTGAAGAACTTGCCGTCGTAATAGATGCGCGACGATCGGGGCCGCACGAGGAGATCGTGCGGCAGGATCTCGGTCCACAAGTCCTCGATCTGTTTCGATTTTGAAAAGAAGCGATGCCCGCCAATATCAAAATGGAATCCTTTGTAGTTTTCTGTGCGCGAGATGCCGCCCACGTAGCGTGGGTCGCGCTCGAGCACGGTCGCCGGGACGCCTTTTTTGCCGAGGAGATATGCGGCGGTCAGACCGGCGGGGCCGGCGCCGAGAATGGCAACTTTCGTCTCGTTCATTTGCATATCGATGCTAGCATGGCGCCGATGCGCAACCCGCTTTTCGGCAACGACCACGCAAAACGCCCGGCGCCCACCTTTACCTCCGCGGCCGCACCCGTCTCCGCGCCGCGGCCGCGGGTCCTCGGCGCGCTGATCGGCTGGACCGGGGCGAGCGCGGTCGTCTGCTTCGCGCTGCGCGCGGTGGTGCTCGAAGACGTCCGCCCCGGAGCGAAGCTGCACATCTTCTGGCACCTGTTCTTGCGCGACGAACCGGCTGCGGCCGTGCTCGGCCTCGCGGTCGTTCTCGCCTCCGTCCTGGTCGCGCGGTTTTTCTGGCCCGGCGCCCTGGACGGAGCCGTGGAAAGGCTCGCCGCGCGCCCGTGGACGTTCATCGCGGCGGCGACCGCCACGCTGGCGGTGGCCGCGGTGGTCGTCTACCACCGCCATCCGCTCTCGATGGACGAGTACGCCCCGCTCTTCCAGGCGCGCGCGTTCGCCCGCGGATCGCTCTGGGGAGAAGTGCCACCCCAGGTCCTGCCGCGGCTCGTACCGGTCCGCAGCGGCGAGTTCCTCGAGGCCGCGGTCGACGGACGGGTCATCTCCTCGTACTGGCCCGGCTTCGCCTTGCTGCTGACTCCGTTCGCGGCGCTCGGCCTGCCCTGGCTCCTCAATCCGCTCCTCGGGGGCGCCACCCTCTGGATCGTCTGGCGCCTCGCCCGCAGGCTCTTGCCTTCGCCGTCGGCCGCGGGCTGGGCGGTGCTCCTCACTGCCGCCTCTCCCGCGTTCGCCGTGAACGCGATCTCGTTCTACTCGATGGGCGCCCACCTCTTGTTCAACCTGCTCTTCGTCTCGCTCGTGCTCGAGCCTGCGCCAAGGCGGCTGGTCGCGGCGGGCGCCGTCGGTTCTTTCGCCCTGGCGTTGCACAACCCGGTGCCGCACCTCCTGTTCGCGCTCCCCTGGATGGCGTGGATCGCACTGCGCCAGGGCGGCGCGCGGCGTTTGGCGGCATTGCTTCTCGGATACGTCCCGTTGTCGGCCCTGCTCGGTGTCGGCTGGCTCTGGGTTCGATCGCGGCTCGCCGGCACTACCGCGCAAGCTGCGGGCCCCGTGCAGCTCGTCGCCGGACTGGCGCGGATCGCCTTCAGCGCGCCGGGCGTCGACCTCATCCTTGCGCGGGCCGCGGGCCTGGTCGAGCTGATCCTCTGGGCAGCCCCGGGTCTCCTGCTGGTGGCCTGCTGGGGGGGACTCCGATCCGTGCGCCGAGCGGAGGACCGCCGACTGTCCCTGCTCGCACTATCGGCGGTGTGCACGCTGGCCGGTTACATGTTCGTGCCGTTCAACCAAGGCCACGGCTGGGGGTTCCGCTATTTCCACTCCGCCTGGGGCGCAGTGCCGCTGCTCGCAGCCGCCTTCCTCACCAGCCCCGACGTCGAGAAGACCTTCCTGCCACGGGTGATGCTCGTGTGCGCCGTGCTTAGCCTCGCCCTGGGGACCGGTCTCCGCTTCGCGCAGGTGCGCAGCTTCATCGACGATCACCTGGCGCAGCTTCCGCGCGCCGCCGCGTCGCAGGAGCGGCGGGTCGTCTTCGTGCGACGGGATCGCGGCTACTACTCGCAGGACCTGGTGCAGAACGACCCGTTCCTGGACGGGTCGCGCTGGATCCTGCTCAGCGCCGGAGAGGAGTCGGACGCGGACTGGATGCGGCGCGCCTTCCCGGGCTCGCGCAGGATGGCGGCGAACGAGGTGGCCACGGTGTGGGCGGTCGAGTGAGCACGACGGCCGCGGCCGGGAGCGCGCGGCGCGAAGCGTCCGGCTCACTCCTTGGCGAAGACGGTGATCGCGTCCCCGAAGTGCTTCACGTCGAACGCGCCTTGCGGTCCCCACGAATCGAACTGCTCGAGGGGGACCAGGCCGGTGGAACGCAGGAGCGACGTGAACGCGTCGCTGGTCATGCGGCTGCGGAACCCGCCGCGCAGGCCTCCCGAGGCGGGGTGGTGGACGATGCCGCGTCCGCCACTGCGCAGCACGCGCCGGAACTCGCCAGCGTAGGCGGCCGTGTCCTCCGGCGAGACGTGGACGAAGGTGTCGAACGACCAGATGAAATCGATCGAGTCATCGGGGATGTCCGGCAGCGTCCGCCCGTCGTTCACCAGGTAGCGGACGTTGTCGCTTCCTGCGAGCCGCGCGCGGCAGGCTTCGATGCTGGTCCGCGAAACGTCGACTACCGTCAGCGCGCCGGCCAGCTTCTGGAGCGCCTCCGTCCACCGTCCTGCGCCCGGCCCGATCTCGAGGATCGCCCCTTGCCTTGGCGCGCGCTCCCGGATGAGCGCGGTCAGCGACCGCTTCCACTCGGCGGACGGAGTCCACTCCTCGCCGCCGCGGCGCCAGTCGTAGCCGTCCCAGATGCTCCGGTTCGCCGCCGCGCCGCTCAAGCCCGGGAGCGCGCGCCGGCGCTCCAGCGACTCGAGGCTTCGCTCCACCCGTCCGAGCACGCCTTTGAGGAGCTGCGAGAGCGTCCACTCGAACGTCCAGAGGAGTCCGTTCTCGGCCACGAGGCTTCCCAGAAACCTCACGTGCCTCATCGATGCGCGCTCGGCAGGCTGCGGGCCATCGGAGCGGGAAGGTATCATGGCCCGGGTGCGCGCCCCGGAACGAGGCTGCGAAGATGAGCACGCCCTGGCTCTCGGTCGTCATGCCCACCTACAACGGAGGTGCGTTCCTCGCGGCCGCGCTCGAGAGCATCCGCGCGCAGCAGGCGGGTGGCGACTTCGAGGTGATCGCCATCGATGACGGGTCGGAGGATGGCACCGTCGCCACGCTCGAGGCGTACTCTTCCCGGCTGCCGCTCCGCATCGTGCGCCGCTCGCGAACCGGAAACTGGGTGGCGAGCACCAACCACGGGCTCGCGATCGCCCGCGGAGAGTACGCCTGCCTCCTGCACCAGGACGACCTGTGGATGCACGGGCGGCTGCGGGCGCTGCGCGCCGAGCTGGACGCGGTTCCCGAGGCTACGCTCGTCGTGCACCCGTCGTGGTTCGTCGATGCGCGCGGCGCGCGCCTGGGACGCTGGCGCTGCCCACTGCCGCCGGGCAGGGTGGATCCCGCGCTCGCGCTGGAGCGACTCATCGTGCAGAATTTCCTGGCGGTGCCGGCGCCGCTCTTCCGGCGCGAGCTGGCGCTGCAGGCCGGCGGCATGGACGAGTCGCTCTGGTACGCTGCCGACTGGGATCTCTGGCTCAAGCTCTCATCCAAAGGCACGATCGTGCACCACCCCGAACCGCTGGCCGCGTTCCGCATCCACAGCGCCTCGCAGACCGCCCGGCGGTCGGCGCGCGCCGACGACCTGCGCCTGCAATTGGAGACCGTCCTCCGCCGTCACCTGCCGGCCGCGGCGGGTGGCAACCGACGCCTCGCATCGGTCGCCGAGTTCTCCGTGGAGCTGAACCTGGCGCTCGCGGGCGGTCTGCACCGCCGTCCTGCGCCGTGGGGAAGGCTGGGCGCGGGCTTTCTCGCGCTCGGTCCCTCCGGCTGGAGGCGCTACCTGCGCGACTCGCGCATCGCCGAGCGGGTAGGGGCGCGACTGCGCCTGCTCGGCGACCGTGGCCGCGCCCGCGCAGCGGCATGACCAAGGACGAGGAGTACACCCGCAGGCTCTTGCGCGCGCAGGGTTCCCGCTGGAAGCGGCTCCTCGACGTCCAGGCGCCCTACCGCTGGAACCTGCGGCGCCTGCGGCCCGGGTTCACGCTGGAGATCGGCTGCGGCGTGGGACGCAACCTGTCCCACCTGCGAGGGGCGGGAATCGGAGTCGATCACAACCCGCACTCGGTGAACGCCTGCCGCCAATCGGGATTCATCGCTTTCACGCCCGAGGAGTTCCGCCGCTCGCAGCACAACGCGGGCGCGCGCTTCGACACCATGCTCCTGTCCCACGTCGCCGAGCACATGACTTTTGCCGAGTTCGTGCAACTCATCCGCGAGTACGTGCCGCTGCTCAAATCCGACGGCCGGATCATCGTGATGACCCCGCAGGAGGCCGGTTTCCGCAGCGACCCTACACACGTGGAGTTCTTCGACCTGGAGAAGATCCGCGCCGCCGTCGAGCAGGTGGGATTCTCGCCGGTGCGGGAGTACTCGTTTCCCTTCCCGCGCCTCGTCGGTCGTATTTTTCACTACAACGAATTCGTCTCGGTGAGCCGGCGGCGAAATTGATCGGCGCGGACTGGCCGATAGAGTTGCGGCGTCGATGCATGCCGCCGCAATCGAATCCGCTCCAGTCGAGCTGACGGTGCTCATGCCCTGCCTCGACGAGGCGAGGACCGTCGGGACGTGCGTGGCGAAGGCACGCGAGACCTGCCGCGCGAACGGCATCGTCGCGGAAATCCTGGTGGCCGACAACGGCTCGGCGGATGGCTCGCAGCGGCTCGCCCGGGAATCGGGCGCCCGCGTCATCCATGTCCCCGCGCGCGGCTACGGCGCCG
>VBKO01000230.1 GCA_005888115.1 Deltaproteobacteria bacterium | reverse complement strand
CGCCCGATAGTCGAGCACCGCAGCCCGCGAGTCGACCGGGGCGTGGGCCCGGACCGAGGCGGGCGCCGATTTCATCTCCAGGATGAGCCGCGGCGAGCTGCGCAAGAGCTCGCGCTGGGCGGCGGCGAGACGCAGCGCCGACATCGAATGCCGCGGCGGGTTCGAGTCGAGGTCCCGCTTGGTCCGCGAGGTGGTGTCGATCCCGTCGACGTATCCAGAGGCGGGCGTGACCACCTCGGTGAAGCGGTACTCACGCGGCGACGGGTACACGAGCTTGCGGTCCCACTCGATGCGCGCCGCCCCGCTGGCGAAGCTCCGCGAGAGCACGAACGTCGAGTCTCCGGCGAGGCGCATCTCTCCGTCCGGTTTCACCGACTGCTGGGGCTCCCAGTGCCTGGCCGTGCCCTTCACGACGATGCTGTCGAGGGCGCGCACCTTCTCCTCGCCTCCCATGGCGGCGAGAGCCCGGTCGAGTGGATTGACCTGGTCGGGCGTGGGCCGGCTACGGCCCTGCATGCAGGAAATGGCGACCAGAGAAACCGCCGCGATACCAGCGATACGGCTCATGGATGCTCCTCCTTCATGTCTGCGCCGCCTTGACGCGCTCGGGCGTGAAGGGCAGGTCGCGGATGCGCCGGCCCGTCGCGTTGGCGAGCGCGTTGGCGATGGCCGCCACCGCGGGGCCCTGGGCAGACTCGCCGGAGCCGACAGGCTTTTCCTCGGGCCGATTGATGAGCGAGACGTCCACGGAGGGGACCTCGGTCATGCGCAGGATCGGGTAGTCGGCCCAGGAGCGCGTCAGCACGCGCGTGCTGTCATGCGAGACGGCCTCGCGCAAGGTCCAGCTCGTCGACTGGATCACGCCGCCCTCGATCTGGTTGGCCAGACCGTCCGGGTTGATGATCAGGCCCGCGTCGGCGACCGCGAACGCGCGCGGGACCTTGATGGCGCCCGTCGCGCGATCGACGTCCACCTCGGCGATGACCGCGACGTAAGCGGCGAGGTTCTTGTACTTCGCGAAACCGATGCCGCGTCCGCGCCGTCCGTCGCCGGCCTGCTTGGGGCGCCAGCCAGCCTTGGAGGCCACCGCCTCGATCACCGCCTTTGCGCGCGGGTCGGAAAGGTGCCGCAGCCGGAACTCGACCGGGTCGGCTCCTGCCGCGGCGGCGAGCTCGTCCATGAACGACTCGATCGCGAACACGTTGGCATAAGCCCCGAGCGTGCGCAGCGCCGAGACGCGCACCGGCATCTCGGGCAGCAGATGATTGATCACGCGCTGCCGCGGGAAGACGTAGAGCGGAATGGCGTTGCGATCGCCGCCCCCGGCGGGCTGCGGGATATTGCGCGCCGAACCCGGTCGTTGCGCGTCCTTCAGATACCAGGCGGCGAGCAGGTTGGTCCCGTCCGACTCGCCGGGACGCGTGCTGTGGGTGTGGCTCCAGAGCTCGTGGTGGTAGTCCACGACGTTGCCTTGCGCGTCGAGCCCTGCGCGCAAATCGATCAACATCGCAGAGCCGTACGGCTCCCAGCGAAACTCGTCTTCGCGCATCCACTGCAGCTTGACCGGGCGGCCGCGCGTCGCGCGTGCACAGAGCGCCGCATCGAGTGCCACGTCGTCGGCGCCGTTGTGGCCGTAGCAGCCCGATCCCTCGCGATGCGTGACCGTGATGTCGCTGGCCGGCGTCGTCAGCGCCTTGGCCAGCTCGCGGCGCAGGGGAAAGACGCCTTGTGTGTGGCTCCAGACGTGCAGCTTGCCCTCCTGCCATTGCGCGACCGCGCAGGAGGGACCGATGGCAGCGTGCGCCTGGAAGGGACGGGTGAACGTTGCCTCGAGCGTCTTGACCGCCGAGGCGGCCGCATCGTTCTTCTCGCTCACCACGGCGTCCTGCGCAGGCTGACGCCTGAGGTGCTCGAACAGCTTGCGCCCCGAAGGCGGCAGGGAGGCCGTCTCTTGCCACTTCGCGCTCTTGCGCAGCGCGCGCGCCGCCGCGATGGCCTGCTCTTCGCGTTCCGCGGCGACGCCGAGGAAGCTGCCATCCCGGACGACGGCGACGACGCCCGGCAGGGCCCGCGTGGCGCGCTCGTCCACCGAAACGAGGCGCGCCCGCGGCGAGGGCGGCCGGACGACGCGGCCGAAGAGCATGCCGGGAAGGCGCATGTCGTGCACGTAAGCGGCGCCGCCGGTCACCTTGCCAGGGATGTCGCGGCGGGGGACGCTCTTGCCGATGAAGCGGTGCGCGGACGAGGGCTTGGGCTTCGCCTTGGCGGTCGCCTCGCGCTTGAGCATCGCGTCGGTGGTGAGCTCGCCGTAGGTCGCGCGGACGCCGCCCGGCGCGAGGATGACGCCGTCCTCGACGCGCAGCGAGGAGAGGGGCGCACCGAGCTTCGCGGCGGCGGTCTCGAGCAAGATGCCGCGCGCCTCGGCGCAGGCGAAGCGCAGCGCCGACCCCGATTCCTCGATCGAGCGGCTGCCCGAGGTGACGCCTTCGTCGGGAGTCCGCGAGGTGTCGCCCGAAACCATTTCGATGCGCCCGAGGTCGACTTCGAGCTCGTCGGCGACGATCTGGGCGAGCGCCGTGACGATACCCTGCCCGATCTCCACCTTGCCGGTGAAGGCGGTCACCGTGCCGTCGGGGTTGATGCGCAGCCAGCCGTCGAGCATGCGATTCTTCTGCAAGCTTCCCGGCAGGACCGAAGGAGCCTGTGCGAGCCCGCGCACGAGCGGTGCGAGCGTGAAGCCTACCGTCAGCGCGGCCGTCTGCCCGAGGAAGCGGCGCCGCGTGATGCCTCGATTCGCGGCGCTCATGGCGACATCTCCTTCGCTGCCCGCTGGATCGCGCGGACGATCCGGTTGTGCGTACCGCAACGGCAGAGATTGCCCGCGAGCGCCTGCCGGATGTCGCCCTCGCTGGGATGCGGCGTTTCATCGAGCAGCGCCTTGGCCGACATCAACATGCCGGCGATGCAGTAGCCGCACTGCGCTGCTTGCTCTTCGATGAACGCCTTCTGCAACGGGTGCAGGCTGGTTGCCGATCCAAGGCCTTCGAGCGTCGTGATCTTCGTGTCCACCACGGCCAGGGCCGGCGTGACGCAGGAGCGCACGGCCTTGCCGTCGACGAGGACCGTGCAGGCTCCGCACTGTGCCATGCCGCAGCCGAACTTGGCGGCGTTGAGCTCGAAATCGTTGCGCAGGATGTACAGCAACGGCGTTTCAGGGGCCGCAGCAACCGTGCGGCGCCGCCCGTTGACGCTCAGCGTGACGGCCATCTCGTTCCTCCTTCGGAATCGTCCTCCGCAGGTACGAACCCGGCGGGCACGCACCTTACTGCTGCGGCGAAAAAGGTGCGACGCGAAGCGATTCCGACTGCCGTCGCATCCTCCATTTTCGTCGGCCTTCTCTGGCGTTCGCACGTTCCTGAAGGCCCCCGACGCCTCGAATGGATTGCCGCGCAGAACGCGTCCCCTCCGGGCGCGATTTACGAGTCGTGCAAGTCCGACAATCCCGGAGCGTTTTCAGCTTGGAACGACGAGATTGTCGGCGCAGGCGGCGCACGGTGATCGCTTCCCCAGAGGGACCTGCACCGCGCCGCGATTGGCACCGCGCTTGCTCTGCATGCCCGGTATGCGGAAGCGTGCACCGGGCGGGTGGTCGCGATGAGCAGGCGAGACCTGGTCGTCGTCGGCAACGGCATGGTGGGGCACAAGTTCCTCGAGTTGTTGCTCGAGGACGAGCGGCGGGAAGAGTGGAACGTCGTCACCTTCTGCGAGGAACCGCGGCTCGCATACGATCGCGTGAACCTCTCCAGCTTCTTCAGCGGAAAGACGGCCGCCGATCTCTCGCTGGCGGAGCCGGGCCTGTACGAAGAGGCCGGCGTGACGGTGCTGCTGGGCGACCGGGCGGTCTCCATCGACCGGCAGGCCAGGCGAGTGGCATCCGCCAAGGGCGCGAGGGTCCGCTACGACAAGCTGGTCCTGGCCACCGGCTCCGCGCCGCTCGTCCCCCCGATTCCCGGCCGCGAGTCGCAGGGCTGCTTCGTCTACCGGACCATCGAGGATCTCGAGAGCATCCGCAGCTACGCGGCCCAGGCGAGGACCGGTGTCGTCATCGGCGGCGGCCTGCTCGGGCTCGAAGCGGCCAACGCCCTGAACCACATGGGCCTCGAGACCCACGTCGTCGAGTTTGCGCCGCGGTTGATGGCGATGCAGGTGGACGAGGACGGCGGCCGGATCCTGAGGGGCAAGATCGAGGTGCTCGGCGTCTCGGTGCATACGGGCAAGAACACCTCCGAGATCGTCGCCGAAGGCGGTCGCGTGACGGAGATCCGGTTCGCCGACGGCGGCGCTCTGGCGGCCGACATGGTGGTCTTCTCCGCCGGCATCCGCGCTCGCGACGAGCTGGCGCGCGAGTGCGGGCTCGCCATCGGAGAGCGGGGAGGAGTCACCATCGACGACCGGTGCCGCACCTCCGATCCGGACATCCTCGCCATCGGCGAGTGCGCCCAGTACCGCGGCCGCACCTACGGTCTGGTGGGACCCGGCTACCAGATGGCGCGCACGGCCGTTTCGACGGTCACCGGCGGCGACGCGAAGCTCGGCACCTTCGACATGAGCACCAAGCTCAAGCTCATGGGCGTGGACGTCGCCAGCTTTGGCGATGCGCACGCCACCCGGCCGGGCTGCCGCGTGGTGGCGTTCACCGACTCGGCCGACGGCATCTACAAGAAGCTCGTCGTCAGCGCCGACCGGCAGCGCCTGCTCGGCGGCGTTTTGGTGGGGGACGCCTCCAGCTACGGCCAATTGCTCCAGCTCACGCAGAACCAGATCCCGCTGCGGGGGCGCCCCGAGCAGCTCATCCTTCCGCAGTCGGCGGGCGCAAACCCTCCGGCGCTCGGGGTCGACGCATTGCCCGAGGCCGCCACCATCTGCACCTGCCAGAACGTGGCGAAGAGCGTCATCTGCCGCGCCATCTGCGACGAGAAGCTCTCCTCGGTCGGAGCGATCAAGGCGGCCACGCGCGCCGGCACAGGGTGCGGCTCCTGCACGCCGCTCCTCGGCGAGATCCTCGGCCGCGAGATGAAGAAGGCCGGCAAGGCGGTCTCGAACCATCTCTGCGAGCACTTCCCGCGCTCGCGGCAGGAGCTCTACCACCTCGTCCGGCTGCACCGGATCCGCGGCTTCGACGAGCTGATCGCGAAGCATGGCCGCGGTAGCGGCTGCGAGATCTGCAAGCCGGCCGTCGCCTCGATCCTCGCCTCCACCTGGAACGAGCACGTGCTCGACGGCGATCGCGTCGGACTGCAGGACACCAACGACCGCTTCCTGGCGAACATCCAGCGAGGTGGAAGCTACTCCGTGGTCCCGCGCGTGCCGGGGGGCGAGATCACCCCGGACCAGCTGATCGCCCTGGGCCGCACGGCGAAGCACTTCGGCCTGTATTCGAAGATCACCGGCGCGCAGCGCGTGGACCTGTTCGGCGCACGCCTCGAGCAGCTGCCCGAGATCTGGCGCGAGCTGATCGCCGCTGGCTTCGAGTCGGGCCATGCCTACGGCAAGGCGCTGCGCACCGTGAAGTCGTGCGTGGGCAGCACGTGGTGCCGCTTCGGCGTGCAGGACTCCGTCTCCATGGCCATCAAGTTGGAGAACCGCTACAAGGGCCTGCGCTCCCCACACAAGCTCAAATCGGCGGTTTCCGGGTGCGCGCGCGAGTGCGCCGAGGCGCAGGGCAAGGACTTCGGCGTCATCGCCACCGAGAAGGGCTACAACCTCTACCTCTGTGGCAACGGGGGAATGAAGCCCCAGCACGCGCAGCTCTTCGCCCCGGATCTCGACGAAGAGACCCTCATCCGGTATCTCGACCGGTTCCTCATGTTCTACGTCCGCACCGCCGACCGGCTGCAGCGGACGGCGAGCTGGTTCAACAACCTCGAGGGCGGCATCGAGTACCTGCGCAAGGTGCTGATCGAGGACTCGCTCGGTGTCTGCGCGGAGCTGGAAGCGGAGATGGCGCATATCGTCGCCACCTACCGGTGCGAGTGGAAGGCGACCATCGAGGACCCGGCGAAGCTGTCCCGCTTCCGCACTTTTGTGAATTCTGCCGCGCCCGACCCGAGCCTGGTGCAGATCCGCCAGCGCGCCCAGCATCGGCCGGCGACCTGGCAGGAGAAGGCGCCACTCTTGCGAGAGGCGGTCGGGTGAACGCGGTCGCCATCCAGAGCGCGGCGCAGGAATCCTGGGAGGACGTTTGCTCGCTCGACGACGTGCTCCCGGCCACCGGCGTCTGCGCGCTCGTCGCAGGTCAGCAGGTAGCCATCGTCCGGGCCAGTGACACCGTCTACGCCATCGGCAACTTCGATCCCTTCAGCAAGGCGTTCGTCCTCTCCCGTGGAATCGTCGGCGACCGCGGTGGAATCCCGAAGATCGCTTCGCCGATCTACAAGCAGAGTTTCGACTTGCGGACGGGCCAGTGTCTCGACGACGCGCGCGTGCGCGTCCCCACCTACGAGGTCCGCGTCGAGCGCGGGCGGATCCTCGTCTGTTGCCAGCCGCGCGCGGGAGGATCCAGTGGAGCATGAAACCGTCAGCGCAATGGCGGGCGCAGCGCGGACCAAGGCAGGCCTTCTCCGGCACAGCCCGCGCCAGTACCTGGTCCTCTCCATTCTTGCCGGGGCGTACGTGGGTCTTGGCATCGTGCTCATTTTCGCCATCGGCGCGCCGCTGCAGGCCGCGGGCTCGGGAGCGACCAAGGCGGTGATGGGTGCTTCGTTCGGGGTCGCGCTGACGCTCGTCATCTTCGCCGGGTCGGAGCTGTTCACGGGCAACAACCTGGTGATGACTGTCGGCGCGCTCTCCCGGACCGTCACTGCGACTGCGCTGGGCAAGGTATGGGCGGTGAGCTTCGCCGGGAACCTCGCGGGTTCGATGTTGCTCGCGCTCGCCACGGCCAGCTCCGGCGTCCTGAGCAAGCCCCCTGCCAGCGAATTTCTCCTCGGCATCGTCGCGTCCAAGATGGGCGCGCCACTCCTCGAGCTGTTCTTCCGCGCCATCCTCTGCAATGCGCTCGTCTGCCTGGCAGTGTGGATGGGCATGCGCGCGAAGGACGAGACGGCGCGTCTCTTGCTGATCTTCTGGTGCCTGTTCGCCTTCATCGGGGCGGGCTTCGAGCACAGCGTCGCCAACATGACGCTGCTCTCCATCGGCCTCTTCTTGCCGCACGATCCGCACCTGGTGTCGTGGGCGGGTTTCGCGCGGAATCTCGTGGTAGTCACGGCGGGAAACATCGTCGGTGGCGGCGGGATGAACCAGCGCCTGAGCGGCGAGCGCATCGCGCTCTTCGAATCGAGACTCGCCGCGGAAATCTCCGAGCTCGTGCGGCGCACCGGCGCGGTGCCGATCTGCGTCCCCGCCGTCCGCGAGCAGCGGCGGCCGGCGGCCGAAGAGGTGGCGGCGCTGCTGGGGGAGGTGGAGGCAGAAGTCTCGCCGGTGTTCGTCTTTTCGACCGGCGTGGGCGCTTCGGCCCTGTTCGAGGAGGCGCGCGCGCTCGGCCGTGGGGCTGAGCTGCGCGATGCGATCTCGCGCGGCCTGTCCGTGTGCCGCGGACCCAAGCCGGTTGCGGCGCTGCACAGGGAGGGCATCACCGCGTCCCTCAAGGCGCGGTCCCCCTTCACCACGGCGGAATTCGTCGAGACGCTGGCGCAGGTCGACGTCCGCGGCCGGTTGGTGGTGCTCGTCCACTACGGCGAAAGGAACGACCCGCTCGTCGACGCGATTTCCTCGCGCGGCGCGC
>VBKO01000229.1 GCA_005888115.1 Deltaproteobacteria bacterium | reverse complement strand
GCGGGAGGTTTGGGAGCGATGGAGGGTCCGAGTTGACACGGGACCGAGCAATCGCTCGCGAATTCAACATCGAACCTCCCGCGCTCCCCAACCTTCCGCGCTCCCTGTGAAAGCTCTTTGTCCTTACATCTCTCCGTCCGGGGGCACGCTTGCAGTGCGCCGCGGGGTGTGCTTGTGAACGTGTCCATGTACGTGCGCCAGCTGAAGCTCGGGCCGATGGACAACTTCGTCTACCTCGTCGGCGCGGACGGCGCGCGCGAGACGGCCATCGTGGACGCGGCCTGGGACGTGAGCACGGCGCTGCGCGCGGCCGAAGAGGACGGACGCCTGGTGACCCACGCGCTGGTCAGCCATCACCATTTCGACCACATCAACGGGCTGCCGTCCCTTCTTGCCGCGCGCGGAGTCCGGGTCCACGCGCACCTCGCGGACGTGCCCCGGCTTCCCGCCGAGCTGCAGAAAGAGGTGACGCCGCTGCGCGGAGGCGACGCGGTCGAGGTCGGGCCGATGCGCATCCGCGCGCTGCATACGCCCGGACACACCCCCGGGTCGACGTGCTGGCACGTGGAGGGCGCGGAAGGCGGCCTCTTCTCCGGCGACACGGTGTTCGTCAACGCTTGCGGCCGCTGCGACCTGTCCGGCGGCGATCCGGAGCAGATGTACGAGAGCTTGAGGCGCATCTCGCAGCTCGATCCCGCGCTCAAGCTCTACCCCGGGCACGACTACGGAGACGTGCCGGTCTCGAGCATCGCGCGCGAGCGGGAGAAGAACCCGTACTTCGCGCGGCTCGAGTCCTTGCCGAAGTTCGTCGGCTACCGGATGGGGCCCAAGACGTAGGGCATCACAGCTCCTCGGCGACGCGGCGGAGGACGGCGGGTGCGTCGTCCTCGACGATGCCGCCGTGGCACGGGATCATGCGCCGGAGCCCGGCTCGCCCGGCAAGACGCAGCAGGTGCTCGCGAAACACGGCGCGGTCGCCGACGATGAACCAGCGCGCGATGGCCGTGACCCGAGGGCGTCCGCTGACGCCGAGCAGGCGGAACAACAATCCGGCCAGCCCGGGCCGGTGCGGGATGTTCATCACCGCGTCGCCGAAGAAGCACAGCGACACGCGCCCGCCGCTGCGCACCGACACGACCGCCTCGTCGACCTTGGTGCCACCGAGCGATTCCACCGAGACGTCGGGATCGCGGGGCGCCTCGTTCCAGCCGCCTTCGACCGGGACCTTCTCCTCCACGCGCTTCTTCGATCCCTCGCCCGCCAGCACCCGCAGCTGCGGATAGCGCTGCTTGAAAGCGGCGATGTCCAGCCGGTGATAGCCGTTCGGAACCAGCAGGAAGGAGGGCTTCCCGAACGCCTCCACCTCGCGCATGGCCTCCTCGCGCAGAGGGACGCCGTTCATCAGCAGCAACCGGCCGTCACCGAGGCGCGCGATGCACATCCGGCGCGACAGCTCCCCGGCGGGCATCGGGATGGTGCCCTCGACGGCCCAGAGGTTCGGCTCCAGCTTCTCCAGGGGGCCGTGAGGAAGGACGGTCCAGGGGCGTGGCATCGGCCTGTCTTACCACTGCGTCGGGCCCTCGACGCCAGAAGGTTCGGCGGGAAGCGCCTCCACCGGAGGCCCCGAAGCGAGGATGTGGCGGAGCGTCAATGCCACGACCGCCAGCGAGAGGAGGCCCCATCCCACGCCCCAGACGACGGCGGGGATGAACGTCGCGCGCGCCAGCGCCTCGGCATCGCTCGGTCCGCGCGAGGCGAAGTGGAGCAGATCGTCCTTGATGTCGTAGAGAGCGTACGAGACGCTGAAGGTGGCGAGGAAGACGAGCAGGCCCCTGCGGAGCAGCGACGGTCCGTAGCGCGCCACCATGCCGAGCGCGATGGCGGCGCCGCCGACGAAGAGCAGGGTGAATCCATCGCGGACCCAGAGGACGGCGACCAGACCGGTCCAGGCGGCCAGCGCGAGCAGAGGCCAGCGGCCCGTGCGCGACCGGGCGGCCACCCAGAGCAGCATGCACCCCGAGACGGTGGACCCGACGTACCCGGCGCTGGAGACGACGATCTGGCGCCAGATCGACGGCACGATGCGCCCGATCGTCATGCCGGCCTCGTCCGGCCTGACCTGGATGCTCTCGACCGAGCCGCCGGTCAGCAGCGTCGCGGCCGCGTGGCCGCTCTCGTGCATGAGCACGACCAGCAGACGGAAGGGCCACAGGGGCCAGGCGGTCCAGAAGACGAGCCCGGCGACGAAGCTCACCGCCAGTGCGATCAGGAGCGGCGTATCGAGGTGATGCGAACGACCCACAGCTTGGAGCATAACCTGGATGACGCTTGACGCCGCCCGTCCGGCGCTCTACAGCCCGGGGATGCACGACGAGCTGCTCGTCGTCGGGGCGCTGCACACGCAGGACCCGACGCGGCCGCGCGCGCAGGCGGCGCTGATCCGGGGCGGCCGATTCGCGTGCGTGGGCACCCGCGACGAGTGCGAGCAGCGCGCGTCATCGTCGGTGCGGTTCATCGAGCTGGGCGCAGGCTGCGCCACGCCGGGGCTGATCGACGCCCACGGTCACGTGCAGTTCTTCGGCCGCTCGCTCAACGAGGTGGACTGCTCCGGGGCGGCCAGCGAGGCGGAATGCGCCGCTCGCGCTGCCAGGGCCGCCGCGGGCGCTCCGCCAGGAAGCTGGATCCGCGGGGTGGGATGGAAGCAGGACGACTGGCGCGAGGCTCGACTTCCCACCTCCGCATCCTTGACGGCGGCGGTGCCGGATCACCCGGTGGCGCTGGCTCGCGGCGACTCGCACGCGCTCTGGGTGAACGATCTGGCGCTGCGCCGCGCGGGCATCGGCCGCGAGACGAAGGACCCGGAGGGCGGGCTCATCATGCGCGACGGCGCGGGCAATCCGACGGGCGTGCTGGTCGACAATGCGATGCGTGCCGTGTTCCAGGCGATGCCGCGTCCCGCGCCGGCCGACACCGAAGCGCTGATCTTCCGCAGCCTCAAGTCGCTGGCCGCCGTGGGCCTGACCTCGGTGCATGACGCCGGCGTGGACCGCGACTCGCTCGAGGTCTACCGCAAGATGGCGGGGGAGGATCGGCTGCCGGTGCGCGTGTACGCGATGCTCGACGGGCAGCAGCCGATGGACAAGCTCGCGGCGCAGATGGAGCTGTGGGGGCGGACTCCGCAGATCGGCCGCCTGACGGTGCGCTCGGTGAAGATGTTCGCCGATGGAGCGCTGGGGAGCCGCGGGGCGAAGCTCTTCGAGCCGTACGCCGACGATCCGGGGAATTCCGGGCTGTGGCTGACCGAGCCAGGCGAGCTGCGGCGGCGGATCGGAGCGGTGGCGTCCGCCGGCTTCCAGCCCTGCGTCCACGCCATCGGCGACCAGGCTTGCGCGGAGGTGCTCTCGGTGTACGCCAGCCGCCCCGAGCTCCGCGCGCTGCGGCCGCGGGTCGAGCACCTGCAACTCCTGCGGCCGCGCGATGCGCAGCTCCTGCGAGCTTCGGGCGCGGTCGCCTCGATGCAGCCGACGCATGCGACCAGCGATGCACCCTGGGCCGAGTCGAGGCTGGGGCGCGGGACGGAGCGGCAGAAGGGCGCATACGCCTGGAGGCAGGCGCTGGACGCCGGCGCGCCGCTCGCCTTCGGATCCGACTTCCCCATCGAGAGCATCGATCCTCGTCCGGGCCTGCGCAGCGCGATCGCGAGGCGCACCGCGGCCGGCCAGGCGTGGATGCCGGAGCAGCGCCTGACGCGCGACGAAGCGCTCCATGCGTTCACTGCAGGGGCCGCCTACGCGGAGCACGCCGAGGGACGGCGCGGGATGATCCGCGAGGGCTACGACGCGGACCTGACCGTGTTCGAACGCGACGTGCTGGAGGTCGCGGTCGACGAGCTGCCGGAAGTGCCCATCGCGGCGACCGTCGTCGGAGGTGTGGTCGAGTACGCCGGTCCTTGACGCGAGGCCCGGCGCCGCGCGATGTGGCGGGCTCCATGGAGCCGGTGACCCAGAGGCCAGTCCCACCCCGCGCGGATTGCCCCGACGTGGAGGACTGCGTCGCCGATCCGAGCGAGATCGGTCGCGTCTGCGTGTACGGGCCGATCTGTGGAACGTGCGCCGTGTACCGGGTGATCGAGACGAATCGCGGTCTCCTCCTCGGCACCTGCCGCATCCGCACCGACCGCGGCGAGTTTCCCTGCACGGCACCGATCTGCGACGCATACGTCCCGCGCGCCGGCGCTCCCGACGCGAAGGGTCGTCCCACCGATGCGCCGGTGGCATTGCAGATCGCGCGCAGGACGCCGCAACCCCGCCGCGAACCGGAACGGCAAGCGCGGGTGAGGATTCCGGACGGACCCGTGGGAGTCGTGGAGATGACGCGAGAAGAGCTGAAGGAGCTGATCCGCGAGGCGATGGACGAGGAGCGCGGAGGCGGCGTGGCGCCGCTCGCTCCGAGATGGGAGGGCGGCGTCGCGGTGCTCAAGCCGCGCGATCCGGCGCTGCAGCCCAAGGAGCTGCCGCTCGAGTCGCTCTTCCACAAGGTCGTGATGATCCGCGACAAGCTGCGGGTGCTGGAGCAGAAGATCAACGCGAGCTCCAAGCTCACCGACGCGGAGAAGGTCGATCTGCAGGCTTACATCACCGGCTGCTACGGGTCCCTCACCACTTTCAACGTGCTGTTCCGCGACCGGGAGGACGGGCCGAGCAGCTGGCCCGCATCCAGGCCGCCTTGCAGCAGCAGAAGCTGGACGGCTGGCTCTTCTACGATTTTCGCGGCTCGGATCCGATCGCCTACCGCGTCCTGGGCTTGGACCCGCGCGGTATCCGCAGCCGGCGCTGGTACTGCCTGGTGCCCGCGCGTGGACAGCCGCAGAAGCTGGTGCATGCCATCGAGCCGCACGCGCTCGACGGAGTGCCGGGGCAGACCGCCACCTACGCGTCGTGGCGGGTGCGCGACCGCGAGCTGGGGCGCATCCTGCGCGGGACCCGGCGCATCGCCATGGAGTACTCGCCGCGGAACGAAATACCCACGGTGTCGCGCGTCGACGCGGGCGCGGTCGAGCTGGTCCGCGCGATGGGCCCGGAGGTGGTGTCCAGCGCCGACCTGGTGGCGCAGATCGGAAGCGTGCTCTCGGGAGAGGAGCTGGCCTCGCAGGCCGTCGCCGCCGAGCTGATCGCGCAGGCGCAAGAGGCGACGGCTCAGGAAGCCGCCCGGCGCCTCCGGGCCGGCCAGCCGGCCACCGAGCGCGAGCTGCGGGAGTTCGCCAGCCAGCGCATGGCGGAGCAGGGCCTCATGGAGGCTGGAGCGATCGTCGCCGTCGATGCGCATTCCGCCGATCCGCACTCCGAGTCCCAGGACGGGATCGCCGGGCGGAACAGCCTGCTGCTCCTCGATTTCACCGGGCGCGCCGGTGCGGGGCCTCACGCGATCCAGGGCGATCTGACGCGGGTGTACTTCCTCGGCGAGCGCCTTCCCGACGAGATCCAGCGCGTCGCTACCGTCGTCTTCCAGGCACGGGACGCGGCCCTCGATCTGCTCCGGCAACGCTGGACCGCGGGGAAGCCGGTGACCGGCGCGGACGTGGACCACGCCGCCCGCGAGGTGATCGAGCGCGCCGGGTTCGGCGAGCAGATCCTCCACCGCACCGGACACAGCATCGACGTGCGCGTGCACGGCGACGGCGTGAACAACGACGATTTCGAGACTCGAGATGGCCGCCGCCACCTCGCTGGCACCTGCTCGTCGGTCGAGCCGGGCATCTATCTCGCCAACCGATTCGGCATCCGCAGCGAGGTGGACGTCTGCCTGCTGGAGGGCGGAAAGGTGGAAGTCCGCGGTGGCGAACCGCAGCGTTCCGTCCCGGCGCTCCTGGCAGCGCCGCAGTGACGTTCAGCGGACCAGGGCGGTGCGGTAGCGCGCCGACCAGAACCACTTTCCCGCGCGCACCGCCAGTTCCGAAGTGCCTGGCGCGAGCACTGTCCGCAGCTCTTCCGTGGAGAAGTAGTTCTTGAGCACCCGGTGGCGTCCACCGTCCGTCAGCCGCCGCACTTTGTACGTGTCGCCGGCGCGGTCCGCGGGCAGCAGCTCGCCTCCCACTCCTGGGACGTAGACGTTGTCGGCGAGGTAGACGACCGCTCCGGCGACAAGGCGTGCGTGAAAGCCGTCGAGGAACGCACGCAGCCGCGCGCGGGGCACGTGGGAGAGCCAGAACGTCGCCAACCCTCCGTCGAAATCCGACGGAAGGTCGTGGAGGTCGTAGGCGTCGCGGGCAAGCAGCTCGACGTTCGCCGGGAGCGGCTTCTCGCGCGCCTCGGCGAGCATGGCGAGCGATGCGTCCGTGGCCGTCACGCGGAGCGCCACTCCCGCGGCACACGCCGTCCAGTACCCGGTCCCGCAGGCCACTTCCAGCACGTGGCGCCCGCGCAGCGCCTCGCGCAACTCTCGAGAGAGCTCGCCCAACTCGCAGGCGTGCTGCTGGTCCCGCGGCAGGTAGATCTGCTCGTATTCGGGCGCACGCTGGTCGTAGTACCGGCGCAGATTCGCTTCTTCGAGGGCCGTCATGCCACGGCAAAGATACAGCTCGCGCGCCCTGCGCGTCAGTCGCGCTGCGCGGCCCGCTGCCGCAGCCACTCCGCGATGAGGCGCACCCCCGCGCCGGTGCCGCCGCGCGGGTTGTAGCCCTTCTCCTTGTCCAGCGAGCTCGGTCCGGCGATGTCGAGGTGCGCCCATGGCCGCTTGCCGACGAAATGCTGCAAGAAGAGCGCGGCGTTGATGGACCCGCCGTGGCGTCCGCCGGTGTTCTTCAGGTCGGCGATGGGACTCTTGATCAGCTCCTCCATCTCGGCTGGCAGCGGCATGCGCCACACCGGCTCCCCGGCGGCCTTCGCGGCGGCTTGCACCTCGCCCGCCAGCGCGTCGTCGTTCGAAAACAGCCCGGCGGTCCACGGGCCGAGCGCGACCAGGATGGCGCCCGTCAGGGTGGCCAGGTCGACGATGGCCGCCGGCTCGTCCTCCGCCGCCCAGGCCAGGACGTCGCCGAGCACCAGGCGCCCTTCGGCATCGGTGTTGAGCACCTCGACGGAGACGCCGTTGCGCCCCACCAGCACGTCGCCCGGCTTGTAGGCGGTGCCGCTGGGCAGGTTCTCGCAGGCGCCGAAATAGCCGTGCACCGGGAACGGCGGCGCGATCTCCGGCACCAGCGACATGGCCGCGATCACCGCGGCGGCCCCTGCCATGTCGGTCTTCATGTCCTCCATGCCCTGCGCCGTCTTGAGCGAAAGGCCCCCCGAGTCGAAGGTGATTGCCTTCCCGACCAGCGCGACCGGCTTCCCGACTGATTTGGCGCGCGGGACGTAGCTCAGGCGCACCAGCCGCGGCTCCTCCGCGCTGCCCTGGGAGACGCCGAGGAAGAGGTTCATCTTCAGCTTCCGGATCTGCGCCGGCCCGAGAACCTGGATGGCAAGGCCGGTGTCGCGCGCCACGTCCCGCGCCGTCGCGGCCAATCCGCCCGGCGTCACGCGGCCGGCGGGCTCGTTGACCAGGTCCCGGGCCAGGCAGGTCGCGTCGGCGATGCGGGCGCCCAGGCGCGCTGCTCCGGAAAGCCCGGCGCGCGCCTTCGCTTCGCCTCCGCGCCGGGCGGTTCGCTCGTCGCGGGCCAGGATGTGCACCCGCGCGAGCTTGAGCGACTTCTTCTCCCGCTTGTACTTGTCGAAGGAGTACGCACCGAGCGAGGCGCCCTCCGCGAGCGCTTGCACCTCCCGCTCGAGCTCGTCGCTCCCGTCCGCCTTCTGCAGCCGGGCTGCCTCGGCGTGCGGCCAGACGAGGGCGAGCGTCCGCGCGCCGGCGGGCCGCGCCACCTTGACGGCGCGGGAAGCGGCCGTGCGCAGGGCGTCGCGCGCGCGATCCGGATCGCCGTGCTTCCCGATGCCGAGAACGAGGACGCGCTGCGCGGCTACCTTGCCATGCGTGTGCAGCGAGAGCTGCTGGCCTTCCTTGCCGGTGAACTCCTCCTGCACGGCGACCGTGCCCAGGAGGCCGCCGAGGGCGCGGTCCAGGTCATTCAGGTGGGCGTCGGAGATCTTGCCCGCCGTCACGGCGCCTTCGCCGACCAGGACGGCGAGGAGATCGCAGGCGTGGGAGACGGGCTTCGCGAAGACGACTTGCGTGTCCAGGGCCATCGCATTCCTTGTCGGCGAAACGGGGCCTTATAGAACGAAAATCGCGGCGCCGCCCTGGCCACGGGGGCGGTTGCATTCCGGCAGGTGCGCGGATACGGTCCGCAGCCCTCTCAAGCGGATGGCCGGGCCGTGGACGACAAGCTGCAGGAAATCGAGCACAAATTCGAGCGCCTGGAAGCCGATCTGGGCGACCCGGGCGTGCTCTCGGATCCGGTGCGCTTTCGCCAGACCGCGAAGGAGCGCTCCCAGCTCCAGCCGCTCGTGGAGGCGTTCCGCGAGCTCAAGCGCGTCCGCGCGGAGGTGGCCGACTACGACGCCGCGCTGAACGACGCGGATCCCGAGATGCGCCAGATGGCGAAGGACGAGCTTCCTGCGCTGCGCGGCAAGGCAGCGGAGCTGGAGGAGAAGCTCAAGATCCTGCTGCTCCCGAAGGACCCCAACGACGAGCGTGACGTGATCCTCGAGGTGCGCGCGGGCGCAGGAGGCGACGAGGCCGGGCTCTTCGCGTCGGAAGTCCTGCGCATGTACCTGCGCTATGCCGAACGGAAGGGGTGGCGCGCTACCGTGGTGGACTCGAGCGAGAACGCCGCAGGGGGGATCAAGGACGCGACCGTCACCGTCTCGGGCGAGGGCATCTACTCGAGCCTCAAGTACGAGTCCGGTGTGCACCGCGTGCAGCGCGTGCCGGCCACCGAAGCGCAGGGTCGCATCCACACCAGCACGGTCACGGTGTCGGTGATGCCCGAGGCGGAGGACGTGGACGTCCAGATCAATCCCGCCGACATCCAGATGGACGTGATGCGGTCGACCGGCGCGGGCGGGCAGAGCGTGAACACCACCGACAGCGCGGTACGGCTCACTCACAAGCCGAGCGGGGTGGTGGTGAAATGCCAGCAGGAGAAGTCGCAGCTCAAGAACCGCGCCATGGCGCTCAAGATGTTGCGGACCAAGCTGTACGAGCTGGAGCTGGAGAAGCAGACGCAGGCGCGCGACGCCGCGCGCCGCAGTCAGGTGGGGACTGGCGATCGCAGCGAGAAGATTCGCACCTACAACTTCCCCCAGGACCGCTTGACGGACCACCGCATCGGGCTCACCCGGCACAACCTGCAGGCGGTGATGGACGGCGACATCGACGACGTGATCGTCGCCTGCCGCACGTACTTCCAGGCCGAGGCGTTGCGGCAGCAGATGCAGGGCGGGGCGCAGGCGGCCGCCACGTGATCCTGCCCACGGTCGCCGAGCTATTGGAGGCCGCCACCGAGCGGATGCGGGCGCCGGAGCTGCTCAGCGAGGATCCCGCGCAGGAGGCGCGCGAGCTGGTCGCGCACGCCCTGGGCGTGCTTCCCGCGCAGCTTCCCGGCATGGCGCGGGAGCGGCTCGACGCCCGCGGCCACGGCGACTTCCTGCGGCTGCTCCATCGCCGCCTGTCGCTGGAGCCGACCGGGTACATCGTGGGAGCGGTGGAGATCCTCCGGATCCGGTTCAAGGTGGATCGGCGTGGGTTCATCCCAAGGCTCGACCTGCCGGTCCTGATCGGCGCCGGGCTGGAGCGGGTGCGGGAGGACGCGCAAGGGTTCGCGCTCGATCTCGCCTGCGGTATCGGCGCGGCCGGGATCTGCGTGGCGAGCGCCCGTGCCGGTTTGCAGATGGATCTCACCGACGTGTCGGAGGAGGCGATCGAGCTGGCGCGGGAGAACGCCGAGCGGCTGATCCCGGGCCGCGCGCGTTGCTTCGCGGGAGATCTGTTCGCGCCGCTGCCGCCCGAGAGGCGCGGACGGTACGCGCTGGTCACCGCCAATCCGCCCTGGGTGCCGGACGGCACGCCGCTTCCCCAGGAAGTCATCGAGCACGAGCCCCACGTCTCGTTCTTCGGCGGCCCTGACGGCCTGGACGTGGTGCGGCGTCTCATCGCCGACGTGCCCGCGTGGCTCCGGCCCGGCGGGGCCTACGCGCAGGAGTGCGATCCGTCGCAGGTCGCCAAAGTGATCGCGCTCCTCGAGCGGGGTGGGCTGCGCGACTGCCGGGCGCACCGGGACGCCCAGGGAGTGGAGCGCGTCGTGTCCGCGCGGAAGCCGTGATGGCGGAGAGTTGGACCGTGCGCGCCCTCTTGACCTGGGCGCGCGACTGGCTGGCGAACAAGGGGGTGGAGTCGCCGCGCCTCGACGCCGAGCTGCTGCTCGCCCACGCGCTTTCCTGCTCGCGCACGAAGCTGTACGTCGACTTCGACAAGCCGCTCTCGACGGCGGAGCTGGCGCGAGTGAAGCCGTTGCTGAAGCGGCGCGGGCAGCGTGAGCCGGTGGCGTACATCCTGGGCGTTCGGGAGTTCTACGGGCGGCCGTTTCGTGTGCGGCCGGGGGTGTTCATCCCGCGGCCCGAGACCGAGCTCCTGGTGCAGCTGGCGGTGGAAGCGGTTCGGCCGGAGTCGCGCGTCCTGGACCTCTGCGCCGGCTCGGGCGCGGTGGGCGTCACGATCGCGGCCGAGCTGCCCGAGGCGCGCGTCGACCTGGTGGAGACCTCGCCGGAGGCCGCCGCGACCGCGCGCGAGAACGCGGAAGCGCTCGCGCCCGGACGCGTGCGCGTCTTCGCGGGCGACCTCTTCGCTGCGCTCCCGGAGCAGGTCCGGTACGAGGCGGTGGTGGCGAATCCGCCGTACGTGCCGGAGAAGGATCGCGCCCGGCTGGCGCCCGAGATCGTCGCGCACGAGCCGCACCAGGCGCTCTTCGCCGAGGAAGGCGGGCTGGCGGTGATCCGTCGCATCGTCGCCGGGGCGGGCGACTGGCTCGTTCCCGGCGGCTTCCTCGGGGTCGAGATCGATCCGTCGCTCGTCCCCCAGGTGCGCGATCTCTGCGCCCGAGCGGGCTTCACGAACGTCCGCATCGTGAAGGACCTCGCCGGACTCGACCGGCATGTGGTCGGGACGCTTTCATGACTCGGGCGCTGAAACGCTGGTAGACCGTTGCTCCTGATGGACGCGATCGAGATCGAGGGCGGAGTTCCGCTCAAGGGCGAGGTGGAGGTCAGCGGCTCGAAGAACGCCACGCTGCCGCAGATCGGCGCGGCGCTGCTCTCGCCGGGCCGCAGCGTCTTCCGCAACGTCCCTGAGCTGGCCGACATCCGCACCATGGGGCGCCTGTTGTCGCACATGGGCGCCAAGGTCACGCGCGACGGCGAGACGGGCGGGCACACGCTGGAGATCGACGCCGCCGACCTGCCCCGCCCCGAGGCCCCGTACGAGCTGGTGAAGACGATGCGTGCCTCGGTGCTGGTCCTGGGGCCGCTGGTGGCGCGGCTCGGGCGTGCGCGGGTCTCGCTGCCCGGTGGGTGCGCCATCGGGGCGCGGCCCATCGATCAGCACCTCAAGGGTCTCGCCGCGCTCGGTGCGCACATCGAGCTGGCCCATGGCTACGTGGAGGCGAGCGCGAAGCGCCTGCGCGGCGCGCGGTTCGTCTTCGATCTGCCGACCGTGACCGGGACCGAGAACCTCGTCATGGCGGCCGCGCTCGCCGACGGGCGCACGGTGCTGGAGAACTGCGCGCGCGAGCCCGAGGTCACCGCGCTCGCCGCGGTGCTCACCCGCATGGGTGCGCGCATCGACGGAGCGGGGACGTCGACCGTCGTCGTGGAGGGCGTCCGCGAGCTGCGGCCCGCCGACGTCGAGGTGATCCCCGACCGGATCGAGGCCGGCACCCTGCTCGCCGCCGCGCTGATCACCGGCGGCAACGTGCTGGTCCGTCGGGCGCGCGCCGAGGACCTCGAGGCCTTGCTGGTCAAGGTGCGCGAGGCGGGCGGTACCGTGAGCGCCGAGCGCGACGGGCTTCGTCT
>VBKO01000561.1 GCA_005888115.1 Deltaproteobacteria bacterium | reverse complement strand
TGCCGCATTGGGGATTACCGGGGTCAACTGGTGGCTGGGATCCTCCGGCACTGTCGCGATGTGGAACGAAGGGAGCAAGTGAACGTAGATGAGGCCGGCCCCGGCGAGTTCCCGCAGGTGCGTCATTCCCCTGGATCGGCTGTCCGTGAATGCCATGAACTTGCCACGATCCGGCTGCGGGACGCTCGTGTCGCTGATGCTGAAATCCCGGATGTGCAGCTCGTAGGCGGAAAGGGGTCCGCTACCGCCGGTAGCGACTCTTCCCTCTTCCCACCCGAGGGGCATGGTTTCGGGGCTGCGCAGGTCGATCACCAGGCTGCGCTGGCTGTCGACGGACAGCCCCAGGGAGTACGGATCGGTCACGAGACTGGTCTCGACGTTGCCGGTCAGGCGGACGAAGACCTGGACCTCGTACTTGTAGTACTTCCTGTTCGCCCAGCTGGAGTCGCCGTCCGCCGTCCACACGCACGTTTCGGAATTCCAGGACATCGGCACGATCTTCGAGGCCGGCAAAGTGGGCGAGTCGTAGACGTATAGTTTGACCGACTTGGCAGTCGGCGCCCAGAGGCGAAACTGGATGCCACCAGCCGGATCTCCGGGGTCGGACGCGGACCCGTGCCCGACGACTGCGCCGAGCTTGCCGGAGTAGGTGCACAGGGAATCGAGCACGCCTGGTATCTGGAGCCCGGTCGCGTCCACCAGCTTCCCGCTGCGGTCGAAGCGGGCGACGACGACCTGCCCCTTCAGGATCCCGGGGACCGCGGGCAGATCCTTGGGACGAAGACTCAGCGCCGTGGCCGTGGCGATGAACGGGTACTTTTCCCTGAGGTCCGCACTCAAGCCAAGTGGAACCACGGACAGTCGGATGGAAGCTCCCCCGGACACGCCGCTCGCGTCCGAGGTGATTCCCCCATCCGCCGCGTAGTACAGCCGATACGTGTTGGCGGAGTCCGCTCCCGGCCAGGCGATGGTGTCGGGCAACAGCCAGTGGGCCTTCGCCTTGTTCACGTCCCCGACCTTGAATGCGGGGACCGAGGTGTAGATGGTGCAGTCGTCCTGCAGCTGCCAGATTTCCGCTAAATTCTGTGTTCCGTTCTTGATGCCCGGCGGGAAGGGAAAGAACATGTCGTTCGGACAGTTCTTGTTGTTGCCCGACGCGTCGTGCAGGATGAAGTTCAGTCCCGTGTCTGCCGTATTGACCGCAACATCGTAGTACACGCCAAAGCCGTCGGGCGCAGTGGGCGGCTGGGCGGGATTCCATTGTGGACTCGGATTCAGCGCGCCGTACCAGGTGTACAGCTGCCAACCCGTGTAGTCGGAGACATCGCGGTGGTAGTGGATGCGTACGGTCGGGGCCGCTTGCGCGAAACCCGTCGGCGCGGTGACCGAGAACAGTAGCGCGAGCACATACAGGGCGGGGCGATCCCATCTGAGAAAGCGGGTCATGGCTGCTCCAACGGGGATGACAAGCTCCGGGTGGCGAAGGGGCGCGGACTTTACCATCGACCACCCGCCGGCGAGTATCTTTCGCAGGTCGGTGCTTGCGACTTTCACCCGCCTGCGCGCATCATCCCGCCCCGACAGGAGGGAACATGCGATTCCTTCGCACGGACAATGACGTTGCCGCGCTGCTCATGCGCCTGGCGCTCGGCGTGGTCTTCGTTGCGCACGGAGCGCAGAAAGTGCTCGGGTGGTGGGGCGGATACGGGGCGAACGCGACCATCCAGGGCTTCGCGAAGATGGGCATGCCGCCGCTGCTCACCATCCTGGTGATGGCCGCCGAGCTCGGGGGAGGGCTGCTGCTCATCGTCGGCTTGCTCACCCGCCTCGCCGCCCTCGGAATCGGTTGCGTGATGCTCGGCGCGATCGTGCTGGTGCATTCCAAGGTCGGCTTCTTCATGAACTGGATGGGCAACCAGAAGGGAGAGGGCTTCGAGTACCACCTGCTCGCGCTCGGCCTCGCGATCGCGCTTCTCATCAAGGGCGGTGGCGCGCTGTCCATCGACGGAGCGCTCGCCGGCCACGACGTCCACGCGGCGTATCCGGCATCGCCGACCATGTAGCTACAAATAGCGGCGGAGGAAGCCGCAGCGCGTCTTGACCTTCCTTGCCGCAAGCCTAGGGTGCGCGCGCAGACCATCGAGGCCTGTGAAGGGGGACGTCATGGCATCGGATTCCGCTCTGTTCGTCGGCTGGAAGCTGCCCGTGGTGGGGCGGGAGGCGGACGCGCTGGAGCTGTTCGGCTCGTTCGTCGGTTTCCTGACCAAGCAGGAAACTGCGGGAACGATCGATTCGTTCGAGCCGTGCCTGCTCTCGCCTCACGGCGGTGACCTGGACGGCTTCATCCTCGTTCGCGGCGAACGCAGCAAGCTCTCCGCCCTGCGGCACTCCGAGGAATTCGAGGAGCTCGTCTCCAGGTGCCTGATCAGCGTCGGCGGGTTCGGGGTGGTGGACGCGTACGTCGGCGACTCCGTCGGCAGGCAGCTGCAGCGCTACGCGAAGAACATCCGTCGCTGAGCTCACGCGGCAGCTCAGGTTCCGGGTGACGCCGGATCGCTGGCGTCAATGACCCGGTTGCGCCCGGAGAGGAGCGCGCGCGCTGCCTCCACCGCTTCAGCCGTCCCGGCGAGCGCGAGGACATCGTCGACGCGTAACAGCTCGTGGCCCGTGGGAACCAGCACCTCCTCCCCGGCGCGAGCGATGGCGAGCACGGTCGCA
>VBKO01000228.1 GCA_005888115.1 Deltaproteobacteria bacterium | reverse complement strand
GACGAAGGTCGGAAGCCTCGCGCAGCGACGTTCAACGATGAAGACAGCGGGTACGAGAGGAGAACACATGGCGAAGTCGATCACCCTGGCGCGCCTCGCCACAGCGGGCGCGTGCGCATTGCTGCTGCTGGCCGCGGTGGGGGGCGCCGCCGCCAAGGTCGAAGGCGACACCGTCGTCCTCGGCGCGGCCGTGTCGCTCACCGGCAAGTACTCGGTCAATGGCAAGAACACCAAGGACGGCTATGACCTCGCGGTGAAACGCATCAACGAGATGGGCGGCGTGAAGGTCTCTGGAAAAGCGTACAAGCTGAAGGTGCTCTATTACGACGACGAATCCACGCCTGCCCGCGGCGCGCAGCTCGCCGAGCGGCTCATCAACCAGGACGGCGTGAAGTTCGTGCTCGGCGCGTACAGCTCCGGGCTGACGAAAGCCATCGCGCCGGTGACCGAGAAGTACAAGGTCCCGCACGTGGAGGGGAACGGGGCGGCGCGCGAGCTCTTCACCGAAGGCTACAAATACTTGTTCGCGGTGCTCTCCACCTCGGACTACTACCTGCGCGACGCCGTGAACGTCGCCGCCGAAGTGGCGAAGGAGCACGGCCGCGATCCGAAGACGCTGAAGATCGCGATGGCGTTCGAGAACGATCCCTTCAGCCTCGACGTGCGGCAGGGCATCCTCGAGGCTGCACAGAAGCACGGGATGAAGATCCTCGTCGACGACAAGCTGCCGCCCGAGATCAACGACATGGCCGCGACGCTCACCAAGGTGAAGGCGGTGAAGCCCGACCTGTTGCTCGTCTCCGGCCACGAGAAGGGCGCCACGCTGGTGGTGAAGCAGACCGCCGAGATGAAGGTGGACGTCCCCATCGTCGGGACCACCCACTGCGACTCGGCGAAGATCGCCGAGACCTTGGGGAAGACCGCCGAGGGCATCCTCTGCGCCTCGCAGTGGGACCGCAAGCTCAGCTACAAGGACAAGTGGTTCGGCAGCGCGGACGACTACGCCAAGCTGTTCGAGAAGGAATTCAACTACCCTGCGCCGTACCAGGCGGCGGAGTCGACGGCGTCGGTGCTGGTGTTCGCCGACGCCTTCGCGCGCGCCGGGTCCTTCGAGCCCGAGAAGGTGCGCGACGCCATCGCCGCGACCGACATGATGACCTTCTACGGTCCGATCAAGTTCGACCCGACCGGAAAGAACGTCGCCAAGCCGATGGTGCTCTACCAGGTGCTCGGCGGCGATTACAAAGTGGTGGCGCCGACCAAGTGGGCGGAGACGAAGCTGGTCTTCCCGCGCAAGATGCCGCAATAAGGGGTCGCGTTCTTCTCGATGATCCCGGCCCTGCGAGCGCAGGGCCGGGAATGCTCCGATGGAAAACCTCAGGCTGCTCTTCGCCGCGCCCTCCCTTTCCCTCCAGCTCCTGCTGGACGGCGTCCTGATCGGCGCCATCTTCGCGCTCGCGGCTTACGGGATGGCGCTCGTCTGGGGCGTGATGGGCCTCATCAACGTCGCGCAAGGCGAGCTGGTGATGCTCGGCGGGTACGCTGCCTACTTCCTCTACCGTGCCGGCATCCATCCGCTCCTCGGCGTGCCGGTCGCCGCGATCCTGCTCTTCATCCTGGGCTGGGCGCTCTACCGCGTCGTCGTCTTCCGCGTGGTCGACAAGGACCTGTTCATCTCCATCCTGGCCACCTATGGCTTGAGCATCCTCCTGCAACAGCTCGCGAACGGATTGTTCGGAGCCAACGTGCGCACCGCAGAGTCCGGCTTCGGCACGCTGGTCCTGCTGGACGGCGCGGTGACCATCTCCGAAATCAAGCTGGTCGCCTTCGCCGCCGCGCTGCTGGCCGGCGCGGCGCTGATCGTCTTCCTCAAGCGCTCGCGCATGGGCCAGGCGATCCGCGCGACGTCGCAGAACGCGCGCGCCGCCCGGGTCATGGGCATCGACACCGACCGGGTCTATGCCTGGACCTTCGGCCTCAATGCCGCCATCTGCGGCGCCTCGGGCGCGCTGGTCGCCATGACCTGGATCGTGCATCCCTATCTCGGCCTGCCGTACACGGTGCGTTCGTTCATGATCGTGATCCTCGCCGGGCTGGGGAACGTCTTCGGCGTGCTCGCGGCGGCGCTGGGCCTGGGCGTGGCCGAGAACTTCGCCGGGTTCGTCCTGGGGGCCGAGTACCAGGCGGCCTTCATCTTCGGGCTGCTGGTCGTCATCCTCGTCTGGCGCCGCTTCTCATTGGCTCGCCAGCGGAGATACCTGACATGAAGCTGCCGGCGCCACGCGAGCTCCTGATCCCCGCCGTGATCCTGGCCTTCGGGCTGCTGGCGCCGGTCCTGGCGCCCTCCTACCGCGGCCAGATGGCTTTCCTCTGGGTGATGATCGTATTCGCGCTCACCTGGGACCTGCTCGGCGGACAGATGGGCTACAACTCGTTCGGCAACATCCTGTTCTTCGGCGTCGGGATGTATGCCTGCGTGGTGGTCCAGCGGGACCTGCACCTCGGCTACTACGCCGCGCTGTTCCTCGGCATGGGCGTGGGCGCGCTCCTCGCCGTCACGGTCGGCGCCTTGATCGGTTCCGGGCTGCTCGGCCTGCGCGGGCATTACTTCGCCATCGGAACCTTGGGCATCGGCATCGCCGCGGGAGAGCTCGCCTCTGGCTGGGACTTCGTCGGCGGCGGCGGCGGCATGGTCCCGCCGCTCTTCCCCGGCGCGGTCGGCGGGCGCGAGACGTTCTTCTACTACCTGTCCTTCGCGCTCGCCGTGGTCACCTTTCCCGTCCTGCGCTTCCTCTATGCCGGGCGGTTCGGCCTGGCGATCAACGCCATCCGCGACGACGAGGACAAGGCCGAGGCGATGGGCCTGCGCACCACGCGGTACAAGACGACCGCCTGGTGCGTCTCGGCCTTCTTCCTTGGCCTGATGGGCGGCGTGGTGGGCAACCTGGTCGGGTTCATCGACCCGCGCGAGGTCGCCTTCGCCGGCTCGACCTTCGGCGTATGGATGGTCCTGATGGCCATCCTGGGCGGGAAGGGGACGCTCTGGGGGCCGGTGCTGGGCGCGGCGATCTTCCACGTCACGAAAGAGCTGTTCTGGACGTACCTGCTCGGCTGGCAGCGCGTCGCGCTCGGGCTGCTCATCGTCGTGATCGTCGTCTTCTTCCCCCGCGGAATCCTGGGGTGGGCGCGCGAGCGCTGGCCGGAGCGGTTTGGTCAGCGGGTCGACGAGCCCGCCTCCGAGGCGGGAAGGTGACGCCGATCCTCGAGGTGCAGCACGTCCGCAAGTCGTTCGGCGGCGTGGTGGCCAACGACGACGTGAGCCTCGCGGTTCCGGCCGGAAAGATCTACGGCCTGATCGGGCCGAACGGGTCTGGCAAGACCACCCTGTTCAACTCCATCGTCGGTCAGCACCCGGTCGACGGAGGGTCGATCCGCTTCGCCGGGCGCGAGATCACTACGCTGCGCGTCCCGCAGATCGCACGCCTCGGGCTGCTTCGCACGTTCCAGCAGACGCGCATCTATCGCGGGATGACGTGCCTGCAGAACATGCTGATCAGCGTTCCGCCGGCGGGGCTGGGCTGGCGCTCCGTGTACCTGCGCCCGTCGGCTGCCGAGGAGCGCAAGGCGGAAGACCTGCTCCAATTCGTAGGGCTGCACGCCAAGCGGCACTTGCCCGGAGGCGACCTGTCGTTCGGCCAGCAGAAATTGCTCGAGTTCGCCATGGCGCTGATGAGCCAGCCGAAGATGCTGCTCCTCGACGAGCCGACGGCGGGGATCAACCCGACGCTGATCAACGGCCTGTTGGAGCGGCTCCGTCAGGCGAATCGGGATTTCGGAATCACGCTGCTGGTCATCGAGCACAACATGCGCGTGATCATGCAGCTGGCCGAGTACATCTACTGCCTCGCGCACGGCGAGCTGCTCGCCGAGGGGAAACCCGAAGAGGTGCAGAAGGACCAGCGCGTCCTCGACGCCTACCTGGGAGCGACCTGATGGAGCGGTTCGCCGGGGAGGCGCCGACGCGCGAGCGCATCGCGCAGCTCGCCGGTGGCGATCCGATCCTGTCGCTCTCGGACCTGCACGCCGGCTACGGCAAGATGGAGATCCTGCACGGCATCGATCTGCACATCGCGTCGGGGCGCGCGCTCTGCATGATCGGGCCCAACGGCGCGGGCAAGTCGACCGTGCTGCATTCCATCTACGGCTTCACGCGAATCACCTCCGGCAGCGTTCGCGTGGACGGCAAGGACATCACACGCCTGTCGCCGAACGAGAAGCTCAAGGAATCGGGCGTCGCCTACATCCTGCAGGACAACTCGGTCTTCCCGGACATGACCGTCGAGGAGAACCTCTGGATGGGCGGCTACCTCATGGACCGGCCCGACGCGGCGAAGGAGGCGGCCGAGCGCATCTTCCAGAGGTACGAGCGCCTGGCGAAGCGCCGCGGACAGCCGGCCCGCGTCCTCTCCGGCGGCGAGCGGCGGCTCCTGGAGATCTCCCGCGCGCTGGTGATGAAACCGCGCGTGCTGCTGGTGGACGAACCGTCGATCGGGCTCGAGCCGCGCTACATCGACATGGTGTTCGAGATCCTCTCCGAGCTGCGGCGCAACGAGGGCAAGGCGATCGTCATGGTCGAACAGAACGCCAAGAAAGGCCTCGAGTTCGCCGACGTGGGATACGTCCTCGTCTCCGGCTCGGTGGCGATGGTCGGCACCGGCGCCGAGCTGCTGCACGACCCCCAGGTGGGGCGGCTGTTCCTCGGCGGGTAGGTTACAGCGAGAACCCGAGGCTCATGTACATCCAGGGCAGGACGCCGACCTTGTCCGGATCGCGATTGCTGTCGCTGAGCGCGAGGCCCTTGCCCACCAGCGCCTCGAGGCCGATGCGGAACTGGAAGCCGCCGCCCGGGGGCTGCCGGCGGTAGCCGAAGATGGCCGTGCCGAGGACCAGCGTCCCCGAGCCGGAGGCTGCGAAGGCCCCCATGCTTCCCGCGCCGTCCAAGCCAACGACGGTGGCTCCGCCGCCCAGCTCCAGCGAGTGGTTGCCCCAGTTGACGCCCAGGTAGTTCACCAGCACCGGAACGGTCCACATGCTGATGGTGCCGTTCGCAGTCGAGGTGCCGGCGCTCGCGGTGCCGCTCACCGAGAGGTAGCTGAAGCCGACGCGCAGGCCGAAGTCGTTCTCGAAGATGCGCTCGTAGTTCAGCGAGTACGCGAGGCCGGGGCCGCCGCCTTCCAGGAAGATCGAGTTGGTCGCGTTGCGGTCCTGCTCGGCGAGCGCCGGGGTGGCGGCGGCCGCGAGGACCAGGATGGCCGCTGCGGTGCGAATGCGGTTCATGAATTCCCCCTCTGCGAAAGTGGTTGGCACGCCGGCTTACGCCGCGGTCCGGCTGGGCAGGATGGCCTCGATCGCTTCGACCAACTGGTCGGTGGTGCAAGGCTTCACCAGGTAGAGGTCGCAGCCCGCTTCCGCCGCGTGCTCGCGGTACTCCTCGCCGGCATGTCCGGACAAGGCGATGATGGCGACGCGCTCGCCGTCCTTGCGCGCGCGCAGCTCGCGAGCGACCTCCAGGCCGGAGCTGCCGGCGAGGAAGAGATCGAGGACCACTACGTCGGGCGACTGCTGCGCGGCGACTGCGATCGCCTCGGCCGCGTCGCCCGCCTCGCAGGTATCGACCCCGTAACCCGCCAGGCCCGCGACGAACATCTTCCGCGCGATCGGGTAGTCGTCCACGATCAAGACGCGCAGTCGGCGGTTCTCGCGCGGGTTCAGCATTCTCACCAGACTGCGATCGCTGCGGGGGTCGGAGGCAAGGCGCCGCCCGTGACCATGGGTGCGCCGGCGGGTGACCATTCCCCCGACCCGCCCAGAAGGGCCGCCAGTCCTGTCGGAGCAGGACGGAACTCGTTGCTCACCGAGGGGTGGGCTACATTCCCTCCATGCGCGTGGTGGTCACCGGAGGGGCCGGATTCATCGGGGCGCACAGCTGCCAGGCGCTGCTCGAGGCCGGCCACGCGGTCACCGCGCTCGACGATCTCAGCCATGGGAAGCGCGAGGCGCTGCCGCCCGGAGCGGACCTGGTGGTGATGGACGTGCGCTCGCCGCAGCTCGCGGCGGAGCTCGAACGGCTGCGGCCGGAGGCGGTGCTGCACCTCGCCGCGCAGATGGACGTGCGTCGTTCGGTCGCCGACCCGATGCACGACGCGTCGGTGAACGTGCTCGGCACGGTGAACGCGCTGGCCGCGGCGCGGCGCGCCGGGGCCCGCCGGTTCGTCTTCGCCTCCTCGGGCGGAGCGGTCTACGGCGAGCAGGAGACGTTCCCGGCGCCCGAGCAGCACCCGCGCCGGCCGGCGAGCCCGTATGGTGTCTCGAAGCTTTGCGGCGAGGAGTACGTGGAGCTGGCCCGGCGCGACGGACTGTCCGCGATGTCGCTGCGCTACGCGAACGTGTACGGCCCGGGCCAGGATCCGATGGGCGAAGCCGGAGTGGTGGCCATCTTCCTGCACAAGATGCTGCGCGGCGGGGATCCGGTGATCAACGGCGACGGCGAGCAGACGCGCGACTTCGTCTACGTCGAGGACGTGGCCCGCGCGAACCTCCTCGCGCTCGGCGCCGAGGCGACTGCTGCCTTGAACGTCGGCACCGGGATCGAGACCTCGGTCAACGACCTGGCGCGCATCCTGGCCCGCGCGGCGGGTCATCGGAAGCGCCTCGCGCACGGGCCTGTCGCGCCCGGCGAGCAGCGGCGCAGCTCGGTCGACCCGCTTGCCGCGCGCACAGCGCTCGGCTGGGAGCCCCGCGTTGCCCTCGAGGAGGGGCTGGGGCGCACCGCGGACTGGTTCCGCTCCCGCTGAACAGCGCGCTTTCCGAGGACGGCCGTCTGGCTTGCGCCGTCACCGGAATCGAGATATGCGGATGCGTTGATATGGAGGCGCTCTCCCAGGCCTATCGCGCGCTCGGCGACGCGACCCGGCTTCGCATCCTGCGGCTCATCGCGCAGACGCCGCTCAACGTCAGCGAGCTGGTCTCGCTAGTGGGCATCGCCCAGCCCAGCGTCTCGCACCACCTGGGCAAGCTCAAGGCGATGAAGCTGCTCATCGAGGAGCGGCAGAACGGCTTCACCTACTACGCGCTCGACCTGGACAAGGACGACGCCCGTTGGCCGCTCGTCAAGGTGGCCATCGAAAACAAGACCGATGCGGATGGCGACCTGTCGCGCCT
>VBKO01000227.1 GCA_005888115.1 Deltaproteobacteria bacterium | reverse complement strand
GCCGGGCCTCGGACGGATCTCCGAGCGCATGGCCGAAGTCGTCGGCGACCTGGCAGCCCGGCAACCCGGTGGCGCCGGTGCCGCCCGGGATGAACCCGTCGGGGTAGTCGCCGAACCCCTTCGCGTTTACACCCTGGAACTCGATCGAGAAGTAAGTGGTCCCGCAATTGTCCGCCGGGTAGAAGCCGTACGGCTTGCCGCAGGTCGCGGATCCGATCTGGATCACCTGCACGTCGATGCCGCGCAGCCCGTTCATGATCGACTCGCTCGCGGAGCACGTCCCCCCGTCGGTCAGCACGAATACACGGCCGAGCCCGAGCGACGGGAGCGCTTGACCACTGGTGGCCGACAAGCCCACCGCGGTCGCCTGGAACGGCTCGGGCGTGATCGGCTGCCCGGTCCGCTCGTGGATGAGCACGCAGTCCGCGCCGCTCTTCACCAGGCGGAAGCGCTCGGGCATGCCCCGCTCGCGCCCTTGCGCCGGCAGGCCGCTGGGGTCGCTCTGCCGGGCGCGCTCGAGGACGAGCGTGCTCTCCCGCGTGAGCGCATCGTCGGACAACGTGACCGGGACGCCGCCCAGCGCGGTCCCGATTGCCGCGGCCAGCTCGGCGCGGCTGTCCGCCCCCGGTTCCGCGACCACGGCGGCCACGTCCGGACGGGCCGTGGCGGTCCTGCATGCCACGACCGAGACGAGCGCGCAGGCGCCGAGGGCCACTCTCATCGTCACCTCCGGAGGATGCGGCTTTCCCGCCAGGGCGGCTTTGCGACGAGCCCGTCGAAGCGTTGCGGTGCCGAGAGCGCGGTCCGCGGGGGTGGCTGCGCGCCGGTCGCGGGCGGGCACGGCTGGCCCGCCGCGTACTGCAGGGCCGCGGAGAGCCGGGCCTCGGACGGATCTCCGAGCGCATGGCCGAAGTCGTCGGCGACCTGGCAGCCCGGCAACCCGGTGGCGCCGGTGCCGCCCGGGATGAACCCGTCGGGGTAGTCGCCGAACCCCTTCGCGTTTACACCCTGGAACTCGATGGAGAAGTAAGTGGTCCCGCAATTGTCCGCCGGGTAGAAGCCGTACGGCTTGCCGCAGGTCGGGGATCCGATCTGGATCGCCTGCACGTCGATGCCGCGCAGCCCGTTCATGATCGACTCGCTCGCGGAGCACGTCCCTGGGCCAGTGATCACGAACACACGGCCTAGCCCGAGCGACGGGAGCGGCTGGCCACTGGTGGCCGACAAGCCCACCGCGGTCGCCTGGAACGGCTCGGGCGTGATCGGCTGCCCGGTCACCGGATCGATCGTCGGGTACTTGTCGTTGAACGCCAGCTGCTCGAAGGTCTTCCCGTTCGTGGCGGCCGGACCAGCGATCATGAAGGCCAGCTCGCTGGCGATGACGAGGAACCCTCCCCCGTTGTAGCGGATGTCGAGCACCAGCTCGGTGACGCCCGCCTGTTTGAGCTGCGTTATCGCTTTGATCAACAGGGATTCGGACGTCGCGATCTGGTCGTTGAAGAGCATGTAGCCGACCGTCGTGCCCGCAGTAACCCCCGGAAGGGTCTTCACGTTCTGTACCGGAGTGCTCTGCACGTTCGCCGAGGTGAGCCTCACGTCGCGCGGCGTGGTCATCCCCGGATCGAGGATCGAGAAGGTGTGGGTCTCACCGGCACGGGCAGGGAACAGGCCGGCGTTGAGGGGATCGGGGGGGCCGTTCGTCACGTCGACCCCGTCGACGGTGAGCACCTTCGCGCCGCGGGCGATGTTCGCGGCCGCGGCCGGCGTGGATGGGTCGGTGTAGGCAGCGCGCACGTCGCGCGGCCGGCTGGCCGCGACCAGGGCCCACGCAACCCCGTACCCGGCCTCGACGCCCGATTGCGAGAGGTTCACCCAGTCCGCCGTCGGGATGGTGAAGTGGAACCGGTCTTTCGGATTCCCCGACGGGGTCAGGGCCATCGTCTTGAGGACGTCGAAATAGGCGAGCGCGGTGGGAAACGTCGCCGGATCCGAGGCCGGGACCTCGCGGTACCAGAGGTAGAGCTGGTCCGTCCACTGGCGCAGCCAGGCCTTCTCGTCGGCCAGGGTCCCCTGTGCGTCGACGCCCGGACGCGGCACCGCGCATCGGCTCGCGGGGAAGGGGGGTAGACCCTGCTCGAAGCTCCCGCCTCCGCAGGAGAGCAACAAGGCTATCAGCGCGCCCGCGAAGGCGGTGGCGGCTCCCGCGGGGCGCGATGTACGGCATCTCGTCATGACCGCATTGTACCGGCTTCAGCCACTCGCGGGCAGGCTCACTCGTCGCGCAGCGCGACCGCGGGGTCGAGGCGGGAGGCCCGGGCGGCGGGGTAGATGCCGAACAGCAGGCCGATGCCGCCGGACACGCCGAGAGAGAGCGCGACCGCCCAGGGAGGAACGGTGGCGGGAACGTCCATGGCGAAGCGGCCCACCGCGGCCATCCCGTATCCGAGCAGGACGCCGATGACGCCGCCGCAGAACGCCAGCACGACGGCCTCGATGACGAACTGCGCGAGGATGCGCGAGCGCCGCGCGCCCAGCGCCTTGCGCAGGCCGATCTCGCGGGTCCGCTCCGCGACCGCCACCAGCATGATGTTCATCACGCCGATACCGCCCACCAGCAGCGAGAAGCCGCAGATGACGAACATCACCAGGTTCACCTTGCCGGCCAGGTCGTCGAACATGGCGCGCGCCGAGTCATTGGAGAACACCTCGAAGTCGTTCTCCTGCTGCGCGGAGAGCCCGCGGATGCGCCGGAAGGCGGAGATGGCCAGGTCCTGCACCTTGGCCATCTCGCCGTGCTCCTTCGCCATCACGCTGACGTTGATCGAGCGGGAGGTCCCGTAGATCTCGCCGAACAGCGAGATGGGGATGGCGGCCACGTTGTCCGGATTCCCGTCCAACGGGATGCCGCCCTGCCGCTCGAGCGTCCCGATGACCTGAAGGTCGAGCCGCCCCAGGCGCACGCGCTGGCCGATGGGGTCCTGCCCAGGGAACAAGGTGTCGACCACCGCCGCGCCGATCACCACCACCCGCGCGCCGTCCAGCGCCTCGCCCTCGTTGTACGTGCGTCCGGTGGCCACGGCCAGGTTGGAGTTGGTGAAGAACTCCGGAGTGCCGCCAACCACTTGCACGCCCTGGTCGATGTTGCCCGGGACGCTCATCTCCTTGGCGTTCTCCCACAGCTCGGGCCCCACCTGCTTGGCCTCGGGGAGCGCGTCGCGCAGCGCAAGCGCCTGCGCCACGGTGATCTTCTTGCGCGCCAGGACCTCCGCCGAAAGCGGGCCGAAGTTGAAGTTGGGCCACTTCTGGATCTGGAACACGTTCGCGCCCAGCTGGCCCATGGTCTTGCTGAGCGAGCGCTGCAGGCCGTCGAGCAGCGCCATCATGGCGACCACGGTGAAGACCCCGATCACGATGCCCAGGAGCGTCAGGAAGGAGCGCAGCTTGTGCCCGGAGAGCGTCGCCAGCGCCAGGCGCAGATCGTCGGTCCGCGCCTGCACGCCGCGCGAAAGGCGCTCGCGCCATGCGGGGCGCAACGCCGCGGGGGTCGCGCCCGGGAGGACCGCTTCACTCATAGCGCAGCGCCTCGATCGGGTGCAGGAAGGCCGCGGAGAGCGCCGGCCAGATCCCGAAGATCGCGCCCAGCAGGATCGACCCCAAGCAGCCCCCGATCACCACCTTGGGATCGACGCTCGCCGGGAACGGCGTGAGCACGTCGACGAGCTTTCCCGCCCCCGCCCCGAGCGCCACGCCCACGAACCCGCCCATCGCCGACACCATGACGGCCTCGCAGAGGAACTGCAGCAGGATGGTCGTCCTCCGCGCCCCGAGCGCGCGGCGCACGCCGATCTCGCGGGTGCGCTCCTTCACCGAGACGAGCAGGATGTTCATGATGCCGATCCCGCCCACGATGGCGGTGATGATGCCGATCAAGACGCCCACCACGTTGAGCGCCAGCGTCATCTGGTTGAACCCCTGCAAGAGCTTGTCCTGCCGGTTCACCGAGAAGTTGTCCTCCTGGTCCGGCCGGAGCCTCCGGGCATTGCGCATCACCGAGATGACCTCGTCCTCGGTCTGGGTCACCTTGCCGGCGGGGGCGACCACCGACAGCACCAGCCCGCGCTTCAACCCGAACGACCGGGTGAAGGCGGAGAGCGGGATGAGCACGCGCAGGTCCTGCGGCTGACCGAAAGCGTTTCCCTTGCGCACGAAGGTGCCGACGATCGTGCAGCGGGTCGAGGGCCCCACCTTCAACCGCTGTCCGAGCGGCTCCTGCCCCTTGAAGAACGCCTCCTCGAGGTCGGCGCCGATCACGCACGCGTCGGTGCCCAGCTCGTGGTCGAGGTCGGTGAGGAAGCGCCCGCGCCGGATCTGCCAGCCGGTCGCCTCCAGGTACTTCGAGGTGCTGCCGCGGACGTCGACGTGCTTCAGCTCCTTGCCGCCGTAGGTGACCGAGGCGTCGTTGCTGACGATGGGCGCGATCGCTTCGGGCAGGTTGGCGTTGGCCTCCAGCGCGCGCCAGTCGAGCTGGGTCACGTGGGGCCGGTTCTTGTACTTCCACCAGTCGTTGCCGTTCACGCCCCACTTCCACTTGTGCACGAACAGCGTGTTCGGCCCCAGCGTGTTGAGCTGGCGGAGGAAGCTCACCTGGAACCCGGAGAGCACGGTGAGGATGCCGATCAGCATGGCGATGCCCAGGCCGATGCCGGAGATGGTGAGCGTCGCGCGGAGCCGGTGCGCGCGCAGTGCGTAGGCCGCCTGCGCCACCGCCTCCCGCAGCTCGCCGAAGACGCGCGCAGCCTTGCGCCGGAAACCCATCTGCCGCGGTCTGGTCGCGAGCGGCAGGGGAAGCGCGGATTCGCTCAAGGCACCCTCCGTCCCGTCTGCGCTGCCTGCGCGGCGTTGAACGCGGCGAGCGTCTCTGCGCCCAGCGCTTCGGCGTTGGCCAGCGCCACCTCGCGGCCCTTGCCGTCCGCCACCACCACGCCGTCCACCAGCCGCACCGCGCGCGGGCAACGCGCCGCCAGCTTGGGCTCGTGCGTGACCAGCAAGATGGTGTTGCCCTTCTCGTGCAGCTCGTGGAACAGCCACACGATCTCCTCGCCCGTCTTGCTGTCCAGGTTGCCCGTCGGCTCGTCGGCGAGCAGCAGCGAAGGCTGGGTCACCAGCGCGCGGGCGATGGCCACTCGCTGCCGCTGCCCGCCGGACAGCTCGGCAGGCCGGTGCGTCATGCGATCGGAGAGCTGCACCAGGTCGAGCGCGTGCTCCGCCTGCTCGCGACGCTCCTTGCGAGAGACGCCGCGGTAGATGAGCGGCAGCTCGACGTTCTCCAGCGCGGTGGCGCGCGGCAGGAGCTGGAAGCTCTGGAAGACGAAGCCGATCTCGAGGTTGCGCACGTCGGCCAGCTCGTCGTCGGAGAGGTCGCTCACGTCGCGCCCGGAGAGCCGGTAGCGCCCCGAGGTGGGCACGTCCAGGCAGCCCACGATGTTCATCAGCGTCGACTTCCCCGAGCCGGACTGCCCGACGATGGCCACGAACTCGTTCCGCTCGATGCGCACGTCGATGCTGCGCAGCGCCGGCACTTTTTGATGCCCAAGTTCGTACGTCTTGACGATCTTCTCCAGCTCGATGAGCGCCATTTGATCTCCAGAGGGGGCCGAGGCTGACGGCGCTTCAGCTACGGCCGCCCTGAGGGCCCTTCGGCTCTCCCGCCTTGCCCGGCTCCTGCACCTTGACGCCCTGTCCCTCCTGCAGCTCGCGCGCGAGCGTCCGGTAGGGACCATCGATCACCGTCTCGCCGTCCTTGATGCCCTCGAGGATCTCGATGTCGGTCCGGCTGGCGATGCCGGTGCGGACTTCCCGCATCTCCGCCTTGCCGTCCTTGATCACGAAGACGACCTTCACCGGCTTGGGCTTGCCGGTCGCGGCGGCCGCGGGCGGCGCGTCGGATGCGCTGGCCGCCGCCCCGCCCCGCCCCGCGGCGACCATCGTGCCCTCACGCGGTGCCGACTTCTGCTCCTTCTTCTTCGGCTCGCGGCTGGTGACCGCCTGGATGGGCACGCTCACCACGTTGTCGTGCGTGGCCACCGCGACGGAGACCGCCGCCGACATGCCTGGCAGCGCCGACTCGGGCGGCTCGGCGAAGGCGACCCGGACGAAAAAGGTGGTCACCTCCTGGTCGGTGCCGGGGTTCTTGATCTGGGCGTTCTTCACCATGCCCGAGACGTTACCCTTGAACTGCTTGTCCGGGATGGCGTCGATCTCGATGGTGGCCTCATCGCCTTCGTGGATGCCGACCACCTCGTGCTCGCCCACCTCGGCCTTCACCTCCATGTCGGTGAGGCCGCCCATGATCAGGACCACGTCCTCGGACAGGTCGGATCCGCGGATGCGCTCCCCGACCTTGTGCTGGATCTCCAGGATGGTGCCGTCGATGGGCGCAGTGAGCGTCGCGCGGGAGAGATTGTAGAGCGCCGTCTCCAGCTGGCCCTGGTTCTGCGCCACCAGCTCCTTCTGCGCGGCGAGGCGGCCCTCGTCGACCTTGAGCTGCGTCAGCGCCTTGTCCAGGTCGGACTGGCTGGTCAGCTTCTGCTCCACCAGGGTGCGGGTCCGCTGCAGGTCGTTCTTGTCCTGCGAGATGGTGGCGAGGATCTGATCGATCGAGGCTCGCGCGTTGGACACCCCGGCGCGGAACTGCGCCACCTGCGCTTCCTGCAGCCGGCGGTCCACCTGCCCGAGCACCTGGCCGCGCGCGACGTGGTCGCCTTCCTTCACCGCCAGCGAGAGCAAGTCGCCGGAGATGTTCGAGCTGACCTTGACCGTCTGGTGGGCCTGCATGTGTCCCGCCGCGGTCACCAGGCG
>VBKO01000226.1 GCA_005888115.1 Deltaproteobacteria bacterium | reverse complement strand
GTGGGCGGCGCAGAGCGCGCACACCGCCACCGTGGAGAACAGGATCCGATGCTGCAGCCGAGACAGGGGAAACCTCGTTTCGGCGGGCTCGCCCGCCTCTCGATCTCTACCAACCGCTCGCCCGCCCGGCAACGAAACGGCAGGCCTACATTCGCTCGGAATCCGACCGGGCAACAATCGGGCGGGCGGGCCCCTTCCTGAGTGCCGCGCGGGACCGTTCCGTGC
>VBKO01000225.1 GCA_005888115.1 Deltaproteobacteria bacterium | reverse complement strand
CTGGACGCGTCCGGCGGGATCCCGGGGATGAACGGAACGGCCATCGCCGAGAAGCTCGGGCTGCTCATCGCCGAAGAGCTGTCGGCCTGCGGCATCGATCAGGACTTCGCCCCGGTGCTCGACGTCGACACGAACCCGGACAATCCCGTCATCGGCGACCGTTCCTTCGGGCGCGATCCGGTGCGGGTGGCGCGCCTCGGGGCCGCGCTGGGAAAGGGACTGGAGACGGGCAGGGTGGCGAGCTGCGGGAAGCACTTTCCCGGCCACGGAGACACCTCGCAGGACTCGCACCTCACGCTCCCCCGGCTCGCCCACGACCGCGAGCGGCTCTGGCAAGTCGAGCTGGTGCCTTTCGTCGCCGCCGCCCGGGCGGGGCTCGCTTCGGTGATGACGGCGCACATCCGCTTCGAGGCGTTCGATCGGCTGCCCGCCACGCTGTCTCGCGAGGCCATGAAGCTCCTGCGGAAGGACGTCGAGTTCCAGGGCGCATGCATCTCGGACGACCTGGAGATGAAGGCGATCGCCGACACGTACGGGGTGGTGGACGGCGCCGAGCTGGCCATCGCCGCCGGAGTGGACGCGGTGCTGGTCTGCCACACGCTGACGCTCCAGCACGACGCGATCGAGAGCATCGCGCGCTCGGCCAACGCGGGTCCGCTGGCGCGGGAGCGGCTCGCCGAGGCCGCTGCCCGCATGGAGAAGCTGCTCCAGTTCGCACGCCCGGCCTCCGCCGTCGAGCCGTCCAGCGCGGCCGCACGCTGCGGAACCAAGGAACACCGCGACTTCGTCGCGCGTCTGCTGGCCGCCCCCGCCGTCGCGAGCCAACCCCGCGATCCCACCGAATGGCGCCGGGCCTAGGGGCCTCGTCCAGCTATCGGCGGGTGAGGGCGCCTTCGCCCAGCAAAGCGAGAACGCCGAGGAGGAGGAGGCTGCCCCACAGAGGAGTGCCGCGGGCGCCTTCGGCGGCCTGCGCGCTCGAGGCGACCTGCGCGCTGCCCGCGCCGCCCAGCTGGGCCTTGAGCTCGGCCTCGTCGACGCGGCGCAGATCGCTTTCCTTCGGATCGAGGCGCGTCACGAAACCCAACGCTGGCTCGTCGCGTACGGCGCCACCCAGCGGCTGCAGCTGGACCCGATAGAGCCCGGGCTGCGGCGCCGGCACCGAGACGGAGTCCTGCGCCTGCGGCGAGGCCTTCTCCCTGCGCAGCGGCAGCGGCGAGCCGCCCGGGCCGATCACCGCGGCGATGCGGGTCCCCTGCGGAGCGACGACGGTGCGCTCGTTTCCCACTTGCGAGGGCAGAGGAGCCCTCTCCTCCAGCGACCCCGCCAGCCAGCTCACCGACTGCTGCAGGACGGGCAAGAAGCTCACCCGGACTGGCCAATCGGTCCACGCATGCGAAACGGTGCTGGTGTACAGCAGCACGCGCCCCTGGCCGTGTTGCCCCTCGACCAGCGCCGGGGCGCCGTCGTCGTAGGAAAGCAAGGCGCGCGAGCCCCCCGACGGATCCGGACGCAGGAGCGCATACTTGAAGGTGCGCGCGCCGAGGAGACCCTCGCGATCCGCGGCCGAGAAGACGCGGAAGAGCGGGTGCGTCCACTCGACCACGCCGAAGCGGGCGGCCTGGTCCGCGCCGCGCGCGTCCGCCTTGCCCGAAGGGTCCGCGGCCGTCTTGATCAGGTGCAGCGGCCGGGGCAGCAGATCTCCGAGCGAGTCGTTGTACGCGTCCGGCTCGACGTGGTCCCCGAGGGAGATGAAGAGGCCCACGCCGCGGTGCGAAACCAGCGCACGGAGCTTCTCGCTGAATGCCTTCGGCGGAGCGATGACGTCGAGCAGCAGGATGACGTCGTACCCGTCGAGCGGAGCATTGATCGCCGCCTCGGCATCGAGCACGGTGGGGGCGACGCGGCCGCCCGTGCGCGCCGGGGCAAGCGCCGCCTCGACGAAGAACGCTTCGTCCCGGGTGCGGAGCGCGGAGGGCGCGCCGTCCACCACCAGGACGCGCAGGTCGCGCGGGACCTCCACCGTGAACTCCTGCGCGTCGTCTTCGTCCAGCCCCTCGCCTTCCGCCCGGGCGATCTCCACCCGTCCGGCGACGGTCCCCGGGGGCAACACCGCGCCGAGCGTCTTCTTCGCCGTGCCGTGCGCGGGGACGTCCACGAATCCCTTGGCGAGCGTCTGCTGCCCGATGCGCAGCGCGACGGGCAATCCGGCGATCGCCGCCGCGGAGTGGTTGGCGACGGTCGCGATCACGTCGTACCCGCGGGCCCCGAGCGAGGCGGCCGGCTGCACGGCCGTGGCGACCACGGCCGCGTTGGGGAGCTCGCTTCCCTGCGCCGCATCCACCAGCACGACGTTGGGACGGACCGGCTGCGTCCCCGGCGGGGCTCCTGGCGGAGGCGGAACCAACGGCGGCGGCGCATCGAGCCGCAGCGAGTGGGCGGCGAGGTCGGTGAAGGCGACGATGCGCTTCCCGGCCACCGGGCTCTCACCGAGCGCGCGTGCAGCGGCCGCCAGGCAACCGGTGAGGTCGGAGCCGAGATAGGTCGGCTTGGCGTCCTCCAGGACGTTCCGGACGGCCACCCGATCGAAGCCGGGCGCTGGGAGTGGCGCGGGATTGCCGGCGCAGAGCGCGACGGTGGCCGGTTCGTCCGGGCCGAGCCGCTCGAGGGCCGCGAGCGCCTCGCTGCGGGCCCGGCCGAAGAGCGTCTGCGAGCCGCGGCGGTAGCGCATCGACAAAGACGCGTCGACGACCAGCGCGGTCGCCTGCGGACCGCGAGCCACCGACGCCTGCGCACCGCGCGGCTCGATCGAGGGCCGCGAAAGGGCCAGCGCCACTCCGGCGATGAGCAGGCAGCGCAGCGCGAGCAGCAGGATCTGCCGCAGGCGCAGCCGCCGCACCCGGCGCTGCTGCGAGCGCAGCACGAACTCGATGGCGCCGAACGCGAGCGGACGCGGCCGGCGCCGGTTGAAGAGGTGCACGAGGATCGGCAAAGACAGCGCGAGAAGGCCCCACAGGTACGCGGGGTGCGCGAAGACCAGCCGGCCCACTACGCGCTTCCTTCGCGGCGCGCGAGCAACTCGAGCAGCACGCGGTCCGGGGCCCGGTCGGTGGGGATCTGCACGTAGTCCACGTCCGCGCGGGTCAGCTCGCGCCGGGTGTCCTCGAGGAAGCGGCGCAATTCCTGGAGATAGCTCTCGCGGATCTGCCGCGGCTGTGCGTCGATCTGGCGCTCGTCCTCCATGGAGAGGAAGCGGGTCGGATCGTCGAAGGGGAAGTCGATCTCCTCGCGGTCGAGCAGGTGGAGGAGCAGGACGTCGTGCCGGCGCCCGCGGAGCATCTTGAGCGCGGGCAGGCTCCGCTCGGTCGGGTCGAACAAGTCGCTCAGCACCACCACCATTCCGCGCCGGCCGGCCTTCTCCGCCGCGAAGTCCAGCGCTCCGGAGAGGTCGGTCGGACCGCGCCCCACGGCCGCATCGAGACGGCGGAGCACCTCCTGCACGTGGCCGGTGGACGCGGCGAATGGAAGGAAGCTCCGCACGCCGGACGGCAGCCGCTCCGTGCTACCGGCGTCCGCGTCCCCGGCGACGATCAGTCCCACCTGGTCGCCCTGCCGCACGAGAAGGTAGGCGAGCGCCCCGGCGCAGACAGCGCCGTACTGGAGCTTGGTCATCGCGCCGCGGCCGTAGGCCATCGACCCGGAGCCGTCCACGACCAGCAGCGCACGGAGGTTCGTCTCCATCTCGAAGCGCTTGACGTAGTACTTGTCGAGCTTGGCGTAGGCGCGCCAATCGATGTGCTTGATCTCGTCGCCCGGCGCGTACTCCTTGTGCTCGGCGAACTCCACAGACTGCCCGTGCACGGGGCTCTGGTGCAGCCCGGTGAGCACGCCTTCCATCACCTTGCGTGCGCGCACCTGCAAAGGTCCCAGACGCGCCAGCAGAGCCGGATCGAGCGTCATGCGCGCGCGTCGCGCAGCAGCTGCGCGATCACCGCGCGCGAGTCCACTCCCTCGGCCTCGGCGTGGAAGTTGGTGAGCACGCGGTGTCGCAGGACGGGCTCGGCCAGCGCGCGCACGTCGTCGACCGTCGCGGCCGGGCGCGCATCGAGCGCGGCGCGCGCCTTGGCGCCCACGATCAGCGCCTGCGAGGCGCGCGGACCGGCGCCCCAGGCCACGTGATCGCGCACGTGCTGGTCCGCGGTGTCGGCGGGGCGCGTGCGGCGAACCAGATCCACCGCGTAACGGATGACGTGCTCCGCGGCGGGAACGCGCAGCACAAGGTCCTGGAGGCTCCGGATCTGCTCCGGGGCGAGCACCTTCTCCAGCAGCGGCTGGGCGCCGGAGGTGGTGGCGCGGACGATCTGCACCTCCTCCTCGGCGCTCGGATAGCTCACGTCCACCATGAACATGAACCGGTCGAGCTGCGCTTCCGGCAGCGGGTACGTGCCCTCCTGCTCGATCGGGTTCTGCGTGGCGAAGACGAGGAACGGCTCCTCGAGCGGATAGGTGCGCCCTCCCGCGGTCACCCGGTGCTCCTGCATCGCCTGCAGCAACGCGGCCTGCGTCTTGGGCGGAGTGCGGTTGATCTCGTCGGCGAGGAGCACGTGGGCGAACACCGGTCCCGCGACGAAGCGGAAGGCGCGCCGCCCGGTGGTGTGGTCCTCCTCCAGCACGTCGGTGCCGGTGATGTCCGAGGGCATCAGGTCGGGGGTGAACTGGATGCGGTTGAAGCTGAGCGAGAGGGCCTCGGCCAGCGTGGAGATGAGCAGCGTCTTCGCCAGCCCGGGCACCCCGACGAACAGGCAGTGGCCGCGCGAGAAGAGCGCCACCAGGAGCTGGTCGATCACCGCGGCCTGCCCGACCACGCGCTTTGCGATCTCGGCGCGGATGCGGCCGCGCGCCCGGCCGAGCTCGGCGATCAGCTCGGCGTCCGACGCCTGGCCGGTGGTCTTCAGATCCAGTGCTTCGCTCATGGAGACCCTTCCTTGGTGTCCTTCTGCGCGGGCCGTTCGCCGAGGGCGAGCGCGAGCGCTCGTTTCTCGCGCTCGAGCAGCGCATCGTCCTTCAGTTCCTTCGCAACCGCCATGTAGACGTCGTGCAGCTCCGGGTCGAACGGGTCGACCGCGATGCCGGCGTCCAGCGCACTGCGCGCCTTGGCATGCTCGCCGCGCTTCGCCAGCACCCGCGCGTAGAGGACCTGGGCAGCCTCGTCCTGCGGGTCGCGCGAGACGGCCGCGGCGAGGGCGCTCTCCGCCTCTCCGAGCCGTCCGAGCTGGATCTGCGCGAACGCGTATCGGCGCGCGAGCAAGGGCACTTCGCGAGACAGGCGCGCGCGCGCCTTGCCGTACTCGAACGCGGCGGCGGCCCAGCGGCGTCGCGCGAAGAAGATCTCCCCGAGCCGCACCGCTCGTTTCGCCTCCGGATCGCTCGGCCGTTCTTCCGCCGACTCTGCTCCCGCCCCCTTCTTCTTCGCATCCTCCTTGAAGACGAGCTTGTGCGAGGCGAGGGGGCGCGCCGAACCGGGCGCCTGGGTGGCGGGCTCGCGGCGTGGCTTGAGCACGTCGGCGCGCCACTCCTGCTCGAACTGCGGGAACGGCTTGCCGTACGCCTGCGCCACCGCGTTCTCGTCGGAGAAGCCGCTGGCCATCGCCGCCACCAGCTCCGTCAACGCCTGCTGCCCCCCGCGCTGATGGAGGAGCTTGATGGCGGACTCCACCTCGGCGAAGGCGAGCGCCGCCATCTCCTGGGTGGGCAGCTTGGCGATCGAGGGATGCATGGCGGCGAACGGGATCAGCTTGCGGTCCCGGGCCGCCCTGGTGAGCAGCGCCGTGGACATCTCGTCGACGGCCAGCCCGGGTGCGCCGCGCCAGCGCGTCTCGAGGAACTTCGCCAGGCCCTCCTGCAACCAGATGGGCACCCCGTTCCGTCCTTTGCGGGTGACGAGGTAGTGGACGAACTCGTGCGAGAGGGTGTCCAGCCACGCGTAGCCGCGCAGGAGCGCGCGCGGCGAGGTGATCATCAGGCGGCTGTACTTGCACAGCGCGATGGTGCCGCTCGCTTTGATCTCGGCCACCGTCAGCGGCGAGACGCGGGCCAGCGCCTGCGCCGTCTCGTACACTTCCACGCGGACCTTGCCCGGAGGCGAGTAGCCCAGGTCCTGCGTCAGAGCGGCGTGCGCCTTCTCCAGCGCTTCAAGCGCGTAGGGAACCAAGAGCGCGTCCTTCCCCGGCCGCGTGTACATGACGAAATGCGCGCTCTCGTGGGCCTCGTCGCCCTTCACCTCGTCGGCGGCGGCCTGGGCGAGCTTCGCCTGCGCCTCGAATCCGTCGATCCGCCCCGCGCCGCGCGAGCGCGCCTCGCCGAACGCGGTCACCGACTCGGCGTACTTGCCCTGCTCGAAGAGCACCCGCGCGCGGAAGTACGCCGCCGGGATCGAGCCCGGATCCTGGGACAAGAGATCGTCCAGACCGCGCTGCGCTCCCTCGATGTCCCAGGCCTCGAGGTCGGTATCGATCCGCTCCGCCAGCTGCGGCGTCGTCCGCGCCGCGGCAGACGGTCCGGCGAGCCCCACGGAGACGACGAGCAGAAGCGCCCAGCGCGCGCCGCCGCGAGCCGCGAGGCGCAAGCCGCAAGCCGGCCGCTTCACTTGACCAGCTCCTCGTAATACTGCTTCACGCGCTCCTGGTACTTCTCCGGGGCCTTCTGCTTCATCGCGTCGAGCAGCTCCTTGCGGAACTCCTGCGGCCCGCGCCCAGCCTCGGCATCGGGGATCTCGACCTTCTGCGTGTCCATGTCGCCCGATTCGTTCTCGCCCTGCTCGCCGGACGGCTCGCCCCAGGGCATCGGCATCCGCGGCCCGCTCTGGCCCTTCCCTCCGGCCTGCTTGGCCATCTGCTGCATGGCGTCCTCGAACTTCTGCAGCTGCTCGAGCGCCTGCTCCTCGCCGGCCTGCGCGCCGCGCGGCTCGCCCTGGCCCAGCCTCTGCTCCGCGCGCCCCATCCCCTCCTGGGCCTGCTGCAGCATCTGCTCGTGCTGGGGTCCGAAGATGGGCACCTTCCGGCCCACCTCGCCCAGCTGGTTACGCGCCTGCTGCAGGTCGTCGCCGATCTTCTTCTGCTCGGCTTGCTGGCGGAGCATCTCCTCCATCTGCTGCGGCGTTGACGGCTCGCCGCGGGGCATCGTCTGCTCCAGCTCGCTGACCACGTCGCGCAGCGGCGGCGCGGCGCTTTGAACACCCTTCATGCCGCGCTTGACCGCCTCCGGATCGCGCACGAACCCGGGGTAGCGCTGCGCGAGCTGCTCTTCCATCCCCAGCCGCGCCTGCAGCGTCTCCACCGCACGGAGGCTGCGCTCGGCTTGCTCCAGCGCCTCGGAGAAATCGCCGGACTCGAGCGCGCGGGAGAGATCGTCCACCCGCGACTGCGCCGCCTCCAGCACGTCCTCCAGCCCCATCCGTTCCGCCAGCTTGGAGTCGATCTGCTTCACGCCCTGGCGCGCCTGCTCCACCTTCTCGCGCAGTCGCTTCGCGAGCTCCTTGCCGCCGCGCTGATCGAACCGCTTCTGCTGCTGCGCGCCCATCTCCCGGCGGAGCTGGGCGGTGCGCTGCTGCAGCGCCTTCTCGCGCGCGGTGATCTCGCGCAGCTTCTGGGCCGCCTGCGACAGCTTCTGCGCCTCCTCGGAGTACTGCCCCCCCTGCTCGTCCTGGGCGCGCTGCGACAGGCCCTTCTCCAATTTCTCCAGATCCTGGCCGAGCTGGTCGAGCTGCTTCAACGCGTCGTCCACCTTCCCGCTCTGCAGCTTGCGCTGGATGTCGGAGAGCTGCGAGAGCAGGTCCTGCTGCCGCTCGACGTTCTCCATCGCCTCGGCGTTGAGGTGCTCGTCGCGGATGCCGCGCGCCATCTCCTGCATGCGCGCCATCAGCTCCTGGATGCGCTCGCGCATCCGCTCCACCTCGGAGAGGATCTGCCGCTTGGTCTCCTCGTCCGGCGCCTTGCGCAGCTTGTCGGCCAGCCGGGCCAGCTCGCGGCGGGAGGCGGCCAGCTCCTTGCCGATCTCCTGCATCGCATCGAGCCGCGCCTTGTCGAGCAGATCTTGCAGGTAGAGGATGTCCTTCTCCTCTTCGACGATCTCGGCTTGCAACGCGCGCGCGAAGTTCCGCTGCGCCCCGTCGAGCCCGGCGGATCCGCGGGAGAGCGGCGCGCGCGCCAGCGAGGTCCGCCGCACCGCCGGCCCCAGCGAGCTCGCGGCGTAGCGCAGCGCTCGTCCCACCTCGCGCGGCGCCAGCTTGTCCTTGATGAGCGCGGTCCCGGCCGCCTGCAGCTCCGAGACGAGCTGCAGCGCGCCTTGGTCCTTCGCGCCGGTCGCCGAGTACCAGCCGGAGGCGTCGGTAGCGGGCGCGGGCTTCTCCTCGATGCGGTCCGCCGCCAGGGCCACCAGCCGTTCCCAGAGGGCCTGCGCGCGCAGCAGCGCCTCGCGGCTGTGCTCCGCCGCGGAGAACACCTTCAGCACCTGCGTGGCTGACGCGCCCCGCTGCGGCCCGTCCACCGCATCGTTGTCGCGGGCTTCCACGGCATACGTGAGCTTGTCGCCCGCGCGAAGCCGCAAGGGCGACAGCTCCCACGCGTAGGTCCCCCGCAGCCGCCGCGCCGCCTGCGCCGGCGTCTGGAGCACCACGCGCTCTTCCTTTCCGCCCGCGAGCTGGAAGAGCAGCGCCACCTGCGAGAGGCCGTAGTCGTCCGTCGCCGACCAGTTGAGCACCACCCGGCCCTGGGGGTCGACTTCCAGCGTCTTCTCCGAGGGAGCCTCGATGGTCACCTGGGGCGGCTGATCGGCGACGATCTCGACCGGTCGCTCGGGGCCCTGGGCGAGGGTGCGACCCTTCGCGTCGAGGAAGCGGAAGCTCCAGCGTCCCGGCTGGGCCAGCGTCAGCGAGCCCGAGAGCTGCCGGCGGCCGGGACCCTGCGCGAGCAGCTTGATCGGCTTGCCGTTCATCACCGCCACCGCCTCGGCCAGATCGCGGTCGGCGCGGGCGGTGATGTGCGCCTCGGTGCCGCGAGGCGCGCGCAGGTCTCCCGCGGTCCCTTCCTCGGTGCGGGCGGGCAGTCCGGTATATTGTGGGTACAGGTAGGTGATGGTCAGATCGCCGACGATGGGAGACAGCTCCGGCGGGGGCGCGGCGGCGTCGCCTCCGCGCAGCCGCGAGAGCCCCAGCGCCAGGCGGCGCGGCGCGGCCAGCTGGAAAATCCCGGCCACGATCAGCGCCCCGGCGAAGACCGCCAGCGGAAGCCCGGCCGAGCGCAGCGGAAGCTTGCGGCGCACGTCGAGCGAACGGGCCTGGTCCGCGGCGCGGACGTGCAAGAGCGAAAGAAGGTCGCGCGAGATTCCCGGCTGCTCCGGCGCGCGCGACAGCTCGACGCTGGAGAGCAACTCCGACGAGCCCAGGAGGAGCCGGGCCAGCGCCACGTCGTCCCGCGCCGCCGCGCGCTGCAGCGGAGAGCGGAGCGAGAACGCCACCACGCCCGCCACCGCGAGCAAGAGCAGCACCGCGGCCACGCCGCGCGCCACCATCGCCGGAGCGAACGAGCCCAGGAGCGCTCCGGCGCACACCGCCATCACCGCGCCCGCGGCAAAGAGCGCAAAACCGCGCAGGACCGCGAGCCCGCGCGCGCGCCGGCGCGCTCGCCCCAGCCGGGCGTCGATCTCGCGCCGGGCGGTCAGCCCCTGCTCGGCCAGCGCGGACAGCCGGGAGGAAAGGAGCCCGCCCAGCTCGGGGATCTCGGGTATTGGCTGCGGGAGTTGCATCGGACCGGCCAAGGGTGTGGGTCTATCTGCGGGACTCAAAGCCCGCACGATCATCGTAGTCTAGACAAAGACCCAGGGCTTACATTCCCGCACGGCCGGCGGACGGGCAGGCGTCGTGAACCTCGCTCCAATGAATAGAAGGCCGACCGGGCGCGTCGCATGACCGAGAGCAGGAAGCCGGCCGGGCGGGGCGCTGATCCGCCGGACGACAGATCGCTCGTCCGGGCCGCACAGGGCGGCGACGCGCAGGCGTTCCGGGGTCTGGTGGAGAGGTACCAGCGGCGCGTGTACCAGCTCGCTCTGGGAATGGTGAAGGACGCGGACGAGGCGATGGACATCACGCAGGAGACGTTCGTCAGGGTGCACCGCTACCTGCCTTCCTTCAAGGGCGACTCGTCGTTCTTCACCTGGACGTACCGAATCGCGACCAACCTCTGCCTCGATTCCGCGCGCAAGCGGGGGCGGACCGAGCGGGTGGACCTCGACGAGAGCGACGCCGAGATCGAGGCGCACATGGATCCGCCGTCGGCCGCGCTGGCGGGACCGCACCGCGCGGCGCTGAACGCGGAGCTCAAGTCGAAGATCGACGAGGCGCTCGCCGGGCTCTCCGAGAACCACCGGGCAATCTTGTTGCTGCGCGAGGTGGAAGGGTTGAGCTATGAAGAGCTGGCCCGGACCCTGGGCATCCGCAAGGGGACGGTGATGAGCCGCCTCTTCCACGCGCGCCTGAAGATGCAGCGCAAGCTGCGCGAGTACCTCGCGGACGAGGTGAAGGACGAGGGGGAGGGCGAGGGATGAAGCGCCGCTGCGAGGAATCGGTTCCCCTGCTCGGGCCCTGGATCGACGGCGAGCTCGCCGCCGAGGACAGCGCCTGGCTGGCCGAGCACGTGGATTGCTGCAAGGCGTGCAGCGCGCGCAAGGCCCTGCTCGAGGCGCAGCGGGACGCGGTGCGCGAGGCGGTGGTGGGCAAGGCCGCATCCGCCGACCTCTCCGGATTGGCCGACGCCGTCCTGGCGCGCTTGCAAAACGATCAGTCCCCCGCCCCGGTGCTGCGCCTGCGCGTTTGGGGCACGGAGACCTGGAGGGCGCACCGCACCCGCATCTCCGCCGCCGCGGGGCTGGCGGTGGCGGCTTCCCTGGCCCTGGTCGCGATCTTCTCGCCCCTGCGTCGCGACACGCCGGGCAGAGGACCGCTGCTCGCCGATGCGCGCGGACCCAATGCCACCGTGGAAGAGGTCGACTTCGAGAGCCACGAAGGCGCCGTGCTGCAGGCGGGACAGACCACGGTGATCTGGGTCGATGACGACGGTCCGGCGGTGCTTCGATGAAGGCAGTGATCGCCGCGCTCGCCGTGCTCGCGGCCGAGAGCGGATCGGATGCGGGCACGGCAAAGGACGCCTCGCGGGTGCGCATCACGGTCCGCGCCATCGCCGCGACTGGCGGCGCGGAGTGGACCGACCCCAAGCTGGCGCCGATCGCACCGAACCTGGCGGAATTCGCCAAGGATTTCCGCTGGCGAAACTTCCGGCTGCTGAGCGAGGATACCTTCGATCTGGCCTACCAGAGCGCCGCCCAGATGGAGCTGCCGGGCTCGCGCAGCGTGCAGGTCACGCCCCGGCAGCTCTCGCCCGACGGACGCATCAAGGTCCACCTCGAGCTGCTCGGCGAGCACCCCTCGCACGCGCGCAAGCTGCACACCGACTACAGCATCCAGCGCGGTGGCACCATCTTCGTCGGCGGGCTCCGGCTCGACCCGGCGAAGCCCGACGCCGGCACGCTGCTCGTCGCCATCACCCAGGGAGCCGAGTAGAGGCTTGGGGGGCATGGCTTTCCGGCTGACGTCGAGTCGCGCGCGTGACATAAGGGCGCCGCTCACGAAAGGGAACCTCCATGAACCGCCTCGCACTCGCCGCCTTGATCGCCGTTCCTCTCGCCGCGCGCGCGCAGGCGCCGAAGAGCGACGACGAGAAGACGCTCTACGCCATCGGCTACATCACTGGCGGACGCGTACAGTTCCTCAAGCTCAAGCCGGGCGAGCTGAAGACGGTCGAGCAAGGGTTCCACGACGCCGCTGCCGGCGCGAAGCCCAAGGTGGAGCCGGAGGAGCGGCAAGAGGCGATCAACAAGCTGGTGCAGGCGCGCTCCAGCGCCGCGGCCGACAAGGAGAAGAACGCCTCGAAGGACTTCCTCGCCAAGGCGGCGCAGGAGAAGGGCGCGGAGAAGACCCCCTCAGGCCTGGTGATCCGGATCACCCGTCCCGGCAATGGTCCCAGCCCGAAGGCGACCGACAAGGTCAAGGTGAACTACGAAGGGCGCCTGATCAACGGAACGGTGTTCGACTCGTCCTACAAGCGCGGCCAGCCCGCCGAGTTCCCGCTCAACGGCGTGATCAAGTGCTGGACCGAAGGCGTGCAGCGGATGCACGTCGGCGAGGAGGCGGAGCTCGTCTGCCCCTCCGACATCGCTTACGGCGACCACGGGCATCCCCCTACCATCCCCGGCGGGGCCACGCTCGTCTTCAAGGTCGAGCTGCTCGGCATCAACGGATAACCCGAAACTTCCTCGCTATTTTGCTCGGGGTGTGCGCAAGTCCTCCCCGGTCGCGCTTGCTTCACTCCGCGCGGCCTGGAGAGTTGTCATGAAAACTATCGGTATGACGGCGCTGGCGGCGCTCGCCGCGGTGGCGCTCGTCTCATTCGCGTCGCACGGCGAGAGCAACGAGAAGACGGGTTCGCTCACGCAACGATTGCAGGGG
>VBKO01000558.1 GCA_005888115.1 Deltaproteobacteria bacterium | reverse complement strand
CGTGCGGCTCCAGGTCAGGCGTCATCCGATGGTGACGGCGGCGGCCGGATTGACGCTGCTGGCGCTGCTCGGCGGGGTCGCCTACGCGGTCTGGGCAGCCCGGCAGCGGAACAAACCCGTCTCCAAGGCGCGGCGCTTCAAGCACGCGCTGTCGCGGATGATCGACGAGCCGCACAAGGTCGCGAAGTCGGAGCCCACCGTGCCGGAGAAGATCCTCGCCGCGGCGGGGACGGCGGCGGCGACCATCCTGGTGAAGAAGATGATGGAGCGGGCGTTCGACACGGCCGGGCGGCAGAGGCCGGCGAACCGGGCATAGACGCGGATCGGCGGCGTCGCTTGACGCGTTCCGCCGCGGCGCCACACACCCGCGTTCAGTTCCTCCCTGCGGAGCGGCGACTCAGTTCTCCCGCGCCGCCGTACCGTGCTCCGGGGAGGGGCCATGACCGTCAGGGGATGGGGATCGTTGCGCTCGTTCGCCTTCGCAGCTCCGCTCGTGGCCGCGTTGGCCGTCGATGCGAAACCGCATTATCGGGAACTCGACATCACGTCCCTCGGCAATGCGAGGCCTTTCGCCATCAACGACGCGGGCATCATTGCCATGCAGACGTTCGTGGCTGGACAGCTGGTTTCGTTCCTGTTCGACAGCGGGACCCGCCAGATCGTCCACACTTTTCCGGCCAACGACGGGGTCACCGCCTTGAGCGACAACGGCAACGCCGCGGGCCGCAGCCGGTTGAGCGGGGCCTGGTTCGTGGGTCAAGACGGCGTCCGCATCGGGATCCCCACGCTTCAGCAGGCGCTGGGAGTGAACGACGCAGGTGTGATCGCCGGAATGGGCGGCGGCTTCTTCGTGCGCGGCGTGGTGTACTCCACCGCGGACGGAACCAGCACGCTGCTGAGCCTCGGCGGTACCCAGAGCGCGGCGCTCGCCATCAACTCCTCGGGTCAAGTGACGGGGTGGTCGACGCTTCCCGACAACGTGACGGCCCATGCCTTCCGATGGAGCGAAGGCACCCTGGAAGATCTCGGCACGCTCGGCGGAGACGGCCACAGCATCGGCAACGCCATCGACGAGGATGGTCGGGTGGTCGGACGCGCGACGACCTCGTCAGGCGAGGACCATGCCTTCATCCGCGACCGCGAGGGGATGCACGACCTCGGTACCTTGCTGGGGTGCACGTGGAGCGAGGCAACCGGAATCAACGACAAAGGCAGGATCGTCGGCACCTCGAAGTTCTGCACCTCGTTCGCCGACGAGCACGCGTTCCTCTTCCGGAACGGCCGTCTCTTCGACCTGAACGACCTGGCGCCGGCGGCTGACGGCTTCACCTACGTCAGGGCCTTCGGCATCAACGGCGCAGGCACCATCATCGGCTTCGCCGTGTCCGCCTTCGCCCAGCGCCCCTTCGTGCTCGTGCGCGACATTGCTGACGACGGCGACGATGACTGACGCCCGACCGCATCTCCAGCCGGCCGCGTTGATCCAGCCTCCGATGTCGTGTATGGCTAGTGTATGGCGCGCAAGATCAGGAGGGGCCTGCGTGTCGTGGCCGCGCGGTACTACCGCGGTCGCCGTCCGCCATCCACCGGACTGTTCGTCTCCACTGATGCCAAGCTGGGCGACGAAGCGGAGATCTTCCGGGACCTGGAACGGTGAGGCCGCTGGTCGCGGACACCGGCGGACTTCTTCGCGCGCTCGCACAATCCCCTGACGGCCGTCCCTCCTGGCCGGACTACCAGGAAGCGCTGGTCCACGCGTCCGCGGTGATCGTTCCGGCGCTGATCCTCGCGGAGGTGGATTACTTCCTGCGCGACCGTCGGCCGGCGATGAAGAGGCTCGTCGCCGACATCCTCGATCCTCGTAGCCGATACGAGCTGGAGCTGCCC
>VBKO01000052.1 GCA_005888115.1 Deltaproteobacteria bacterium | reverse complement strand
GACGCTGGACACGGCCGACGACCGCACCTTGTTCTTCGACACGCTGCCCCTGGTGTTCAAGAGCGGCAACCTGAAGGTGAAGCTCAAGCTGTTCACGGTGCCGGGCCAGGTGATGCACAACTCCACGCGCCGTATCGTGCTGCAGGGCGCGGACGCCATCGCCTTCGTCGCCGACAGCCAGCCCGCCAAGCGGCAGGAGAACTACAAGTACTGGATGAACATGGTGGAGAATCTCAAGTCGAACGGGCTCTCCATCGACTCCCTGCCCTGCGTGGTGCAGTGGAACAAGAAGGATCTGGGCGACGCCACCACCGCCGAGTCGGTGGCGAAGATGCGGGCCGAGAACAAGCAGCCCGTATTCGAGGCGATCGCGGTGCGCGGCGAGGGGGTGGTGGAGACCTTCCTCGCGTTGGTCGACCTGACCTTCGAGGCGATCGACAAGACGTACCTTCTCCGCGACAAGATCGGCCTCGATCGGCAGGCGTTCATCGAAGAGGTGCGGCGCTGCCTGGTCGACCCGCCCCGCATCGAGGACATCCTGCCGCCGCGCGGCGGCGGGAAGAAGGGAAGCGGCGCAGGCGGTTCCGGTCCGGGGGGCGATCCGTCGTCGATGGCCGGCGGAGCGTAGGGGCAAGGTGGCAGAGAGCATCCTCCAGAAGAAGCTCGTCCTCGGCGAGCTGCTCGACCTGCCCACGTTCACGCAGGTATGCAAGACCTTCGTCGATCTCTACAAGATCGGGCTCAAGGTCTTCGACGCGAACGGCACCAAGCTGGTCGACATCAAGATCGCCAGCGGCGATTTCTGCGCCTACATGTTCACCGGCGCCAACGGGCGGCGGCTGTGCACCGAGACGGTGACGCACATCAAGGTACGCCCGCTGGAGGAGCCGCAGATCGCGGTGCGCAACTGCTTCAGCGGGCTGCGATATCTCATGCTGCCCATCCTCTACGAAGGGGACATGCTGGGCCGCATCATCTTCGGACCCTTCCTCCCGGAGGACGTGGGCGAGCTGGGCGAGGAGTTGAAATCGCTCGATGGCGAGTTCGACCTCGCCAAGGCGCGCGACTTGATCGGCCGCATCCGCCGCGCTCCCGAGAGCACGGTGCGCAAGGTGCTGGACCATTTCGCCCGCCTGGTCGACGTGCTGGTCTTCACCTCCCACAAGGCGCTCATCACCTCGCAGCTGCACATCGAGAGCGTGACCGAGAGCTACCGGGAAGTGCAGGAGAAGAACAAGAAGCTCTCCGAGGCGCTGGAGCGGCTCCAGGAGCTGAGCCGCCTGAAGTCGAATTTCCTCGCCACCGTCTCGCACGAGCTGCGCACGCCGCTCACCAGCGTGATCGGCTACAGCGAGATGCTGCTCGCGGGCCTCGCCGGCGACCTGAACGACGAGCAGAAGGACTATCTCAAGACCATCCTCGACAAGGGCGAATCGCTCCTGCGGCTGATCTCCTCCATCCTCGACCTCTCGCGCATCGAGGCGCGCGGCGTGCAGCTCCAGCGCAACGTGGTGGACGTGAACGACATCCTCCAGGCGGCGGTCGAGTCGGTGCTGCCGCAGAGCTTCAAGAAGAAGCTCACCGTCTCCACCGAGGTCTCGCCCAGCATCCAGAAGGTGCAGGTCGACCCGGACAAGATCCGGCAGTGCGTCATCAACCTGCTCTCCAATTCGGTGAAGTTCACTCCCGCCGGCGGGCGCATCGCGGTCCGCGCCGGGCCCGCGCAGCACGCGCCCCAGAACGCGGGGCCGTTCGGGGGCGAGGGCTACTTCCAGATCCAGGTCGAGGACAACGGCATCGGGATCCCCAGGGAGCTGCAGTCGAAGGTGTTCGACACCTTCTTCCAGGCCGACTCGTCCGCCTCGCGGGAGTACGGCGGGGCGGGGCTCGGGCTGTCCATCGTGAAGAGCTACGTCGAGGCGCACGGAGGCGGCATCTCCGTCCGCAGCGAGCCCGGCAAGGGGAGCATCTTCACCCTGGTGGTGCCCATCGAGCCGCCCGGAGCGCCGCTGGAGTCTTCACTCCGCGGCGCACAGTGAACGAGCTCAGGCTCATCGACGCCTTCCTCGCTCCGTTCGGACTGTCGCGCGACGCTCGTGCATCCGGCCCCGGTGTGCTGTCCGGTCCGGGCGACGACTGCGCCGTGGTGCGCCCGTCCACCGGACGGAAGCTGGTCCTGAAGGTGGACGAGCTGGTCGAGCGCGTGCACTTCGACTGGCGCTGGTTCGCCCCGGACGACGTGGGGCACAAGGCGTTGGCGGCGGCGCTCTCCGATCTCGCCGCAGCCGGCGCCCGGCCGCGCTGGTTCCTCTGCGCGCTTGGAGTGCCCCCGGGAGCGGACGCGCTGCGCATCGCGGGCGGCGTCGCGCGAGGGATGGCGGCCCTGGCGAGGCGGCACGGATGCACGCTCGTCGGCGGGAACTTTACCCGCGCGGACGCATGGTCGGTGTCGATCACCGCCCTCGGAGAAGCGGACCGGCCACGCGGACGGGGCGGGGCACGGCCGGGCGATGCAATCATCCTGGTGGGCGAGCTCGGAAAGGCGGCGCTCGGCCTTCGCCTGCTGCGGACCGCCGGCCACAGGCCCGGGTCGCGTGTTCGCGCGGCCGCGATCCGCGCGCAGCTCCGGCCGCAGCCGCTGGTCGACGCGGGTCTCGCGGCGGGCAGCCTGGCAGCCGCGGCGGTTGACGTGAGCGACGGCTTCCTGCGGGATCTGGGGCACGTCTGCGCCGCCAGCCGGTGCGGCGCCGAGGTGGAGGTGGACTCGATCCCGCTCGATCCTATCGTCCGTGCGGCGGGAATCGAGCTGGCGCTGTCCGGCGGCGAGGACTACGCGCTCCTGCTCGCCGTCCGCCCGCGGAACGTGGTGCGCCTCCTTCTCCGGCTGCGCCGCGCCGGCGCACCCGCGGCGCGGATCGGCCATTTCGCCACCGGGCGCGGCATCCGCCTGCTCGAGGGGGGCAAGCTGCGCCCGCTCCCCAAGCGGCTCGGCTGGGACCACTTCGCATGAATACGCCACCCCTCGCCGGAATCGGCTTCTTCGCGCATACCGGCTGGGCGGCGGCAGTCGCGCTGGCAGGTCCGGTCGACTCGCCGCGCGTGGCTGCGCGCCGGCGCCTGGATCTGTGGGAGGGCCCGGACGCGCATGCCTATCACCGGGCCGCCGAGCTCGATTCGCGAGCGGCGCGAGAGCTCATTGCGCGAGCGGTGGACCTCTCCCGCCGGAGGGCGGTCGATGCTCTCCAGACGCTGCTCGCGGGACTCGGCGCCCGGGCCGCCGGCGCCGTGATCGTGGGGGGCAACGCGCGCATCCCGGCCGACCTCGCTGCCGTGCTCCGCTCGCACCCCTTGGTCCATGGCGCCGAAGGGGAGCTGTTCCGGAATGCGCTGGCGGCGGCGTGCGCGGCAGCCAATGTGCAGGTCCAGATCGTCCCGGCGCGCGACCTTCACGCCCGCGCCGCCGGGGCGGTGCGGCTGCCCCCAGCGGGGCTCTCGCGCCGCATCACGGAGCTGGGCCGGACGGTGGGAAGCCCGTGGGGCAAGGACCAGAAGGACTGCGCCGCGGCCGCCTGGCTCGCCCTGGCCGGCGATCCCGGCTGAGCGCCGGACACACGCACCGCTGCTCGGCTTGACTTGGCGGGGCCCGGGCCCTACTCCACGCCTTCTCCGATGGAGTCCCTGAAGTCCGCGCTGGCACCTCGCGCGGGGAGCGCGACCGCGCTTGCCGAGCTCCTCTCCTCGTTCCGGACCGGCCGGCGCGCCCGCGCGACCGGCCTGCATGGCGCCGCGCGCGGTTACGCGCTGACCCATCTCGCCCGTGCGCTGAAGCGTCCCCTCGTCTGCGTGGAACCCGACGAAGAGGCCGCCGAGGCTCTCGAGCGCGACCTGCGCTTCTTCTGGCCGCAGTCCGACGCGGATACCGCCATCGTCCGCCTGCCCGGCGACGAGGTGCTGCCCTACGAGGGGCTCACGCCCGACCCGCAAGCGGCGATGGCGCGGCTGGCGGGCCTCTTCCACCTCCACCTCGGCAACGCGCGCGTGGTCGTGCTCTCGGTGCGCGGGCTCGCCCGCCGGGTGCTGCCGCGGGAGGCGCTCGATTCGCGCTCGCTCCAGCTCGCGGTCGCCGCCACCCAGGATCGGGACGAGCTGGCGGCAAAGCTCACGGCGGCGGGGTACGCGAAGGTCCCGCTGGTCGAGGATCCCGGTACCTTCGCGGTCCGCGGCGGTGTCTTCGACCTCTGGTCGCCGCTCGACGCGCAGCCCGTCCGCATCGAGTTCTTCGGTGACACCGTCGAGAGCCTGCGCGCGTTCGACCCGCAGACGCAGCGCTCGGTGCGGGAGCTCGCCGAGGTGTCGATGTCCCCCGCGCGCGAGATCGTGCTCGACGACGCGGGTCGCAAGGCCGCCATCGCGACCGTCCGTGCGGCCGCCGATGCGGTGGAGACGCCGACCCGGCGGCTGCGCGAGCTGATCGACGAGCTGCAGAGCCACTCGCAGGACGACGCGCTCTTCGCAGCCGGCCTGTCGGCCATCCTGCCCGGCTTCTATCCGGGGGGGCTGAAACCGGTGACCGACTACCTGCCGGCCGAGGCGCTGTGGGTGCTCGACGATCCGCTCGAGCTGGAGCGCCAGTGGGGAGATCTGTGGACCGGGCTTTCGGCCTCGTTCGCCTCCGCGCGCGAGAAGGGCGAGCTCGCCTTGCCTCCCGAGCAGCACTACCTGCACGAGCGCGACGTGCGGCCGGTGCTCGACCACGCCGCCGTGCTGGAGCTGGGAGGGCTCGGGTTCGCCTCCGATGCCGCGGCGGGCGTCCCGGAGATCGACTTCGCGCTCAGGCCGACCGCGGAGCTGCGCGCCGAGATCGCCGGGCACCATGGGGAAGACGGAGCGTTGACGCCGCTCGTCCGCCGGCTGGCGGACTTCCGCGATCGCGGCATCGCCGCGCTGGTCGCGTGCCATTCGTCGGCCCAGGCCGAGCGCGCGCGCCGGCTGCTGCTCGATCGCCAGCTGATGGCGCGGATCGCCCCGGAGCTGCCGGCCGAGCCGTCCTCGCTCTTCGATCCCGCGGTCCACGCGCACCTGCTCACCGGCGAGATCTCCGCGGGGTTCGTCGACGAGCACGACCGATTCGCCCTCTATTCCGACGAGGACATCTTCGGCCCCCGCGCGCGGCCCCGACGAGCCGCCCGCCGGCCCCGCACCTTCGGCGAGGAGGCGGCCGATTTTCGCGATCTGAAGGAAGGCGACCTGGTGGTGCACGTCGAGCATGGCATCGCACGCTACGGCGGTTTGACCCGCCTCCAGGTGCGCGGCTTCGCCGCCGACTTCATCCTGCTCCAGTTTGCCGGCAAGGACCGCCTGTACCTGCCGGTCAACCGGTTGCGCCAGATCCAGAAGTACGTCGGCGGCGACCCGGCGAAGACCAGGCTCGACTCCCTCAAGAGCCAGACTTTCCTCAAGCGCAAGGCGCGGGTGAAGGAGGAGTTGCTCAAGATGGCCGCCGAGCTGCTCGACATCTACGCGGCGCGCGCGGCGCACCAGGGGTATGCCTTCAGCCCGCCGGACAGCATGTACCGGACGTTCGAGGCCGACTTCGAGTTCGACGAGACGCCCGACCAGGCGAAGGCCATCGAGGACGTGCTCGCGGACATGCAGAAGCCGCGCCCGATGGACCGGCTGGTTTGCGGCGACGTCGGATACGGAAAGACCGAGGTCGCGCTGCGGGCCGCCTTCAAGGCCGTCGAGGACAAGAAGCAGGTCGCGGTGCTGGTCCCCACCACCGTGCTCGCCTCGCAGCACCACCACACGTTCGGCAAGCGATTCGCCGACTATCCGATCGCGGTCGAGATGATCAGCCGCTTCCAGACCGCCAAGGAGGCGAAGGAGATCCTTTCGCGCGCGCGCGAGGGCAAGGTCGACGTGCTGATCGGCACCCACCGGCTGCTCTCGCAGGACGTGTCGTTCAAGGATCTGGGGCTGGTGGTGGTCGACGAGGAGCAGCGTTTCGGGGTCAAGCACAAGGAGCAGCTGAAGAAGCTGCGCAAGCTGGTCGACGTGGTCACCCTCACGGCGACCCCCATCCCGCGCACCCTGCACATGGCCATGATGGGCGTGCGCGACCTCTCCATCATCGGCACGCCGCCGGTGGACCGCCGCGCGATCCGCACCTTCGTCAGCAAGTTCGACGGCGCCACCATCAAGGAGGCGATCGAACGGGAGCTGGCGCGCGGCGGGCAGGTCTTCTTCCTGCACAACCGGATCGAGTCGATCCGCGGCGTCTACGACTACCTGGCGAAGCTCGTGCCGCAGGCGAAGATCGCCGTGGCGCACGGCCAGATGCAGGAGGGCAAGCTGGAAGAGGTGATGATCGACTTCGTCGACCGCAAGTACGACGTGCTCCTCTGCACGGCCATCATCGAGTCCGGCCTGGACATCCCCAGCGCCAACACCATCCTCGTCGACCGCGCCGATCACTTCGGGCTCTCGCAGCTCTACCAGATCCGCGGCCGGGTCGGCCGCAGCCGCGAGCGGGCCTATGCGTACCTGCTGGTGCCGGCGCGCCGGCCGATGACGCGTGACGCGCAGAAGCGGCTGCAGGTGCTCCAGCAATTCACCGAGCTGGGCGCCGGCTTCCAGATCGCCTCGCACGACCTGGAGATCCGCGGCGCGGGCAACCTCTTGGGGCCCGATCAGAGCGGCCAGATCGCGTCGGTGGGATTCGACCTCTATACGCAGCTGATGGAGGAAGCGGTTGCGCAGCTCAAGGGCGAGGAGCCGCGGCAGGAATTCGAACCCGACGTCGAGCTGCCGGTGCCCGCGCTCATTCCCGAGGAGTACGTCCCCGACGTCCAGCAGCGGCTGTTCTTCTACAAGCGGTTCGCCTCGGCGGCGAGCGAGGACGAGCTGTACGAGGTGAAGGGCGAGGTCCGCGACACCTGCGGGGAGCCCCCGATGGAGGTCGACGCGCTGGTGGAGGTGATGGATCTGCGCAACCAGCTGCGCGCGCTGCGCATGCGCGGCCTGAAGTGGGGTCCGGGTCGGCTGATCGCGCAGCTCGGGCCCGACGCGGCGCTCGATCCGGCCAAGCTGGCCCAGCTCGTCGCCAAGGGAAAGGGCCGATACCGCCTCACACCCGGCATGGAGCTGGTACAGGTCATCGAGCAACCGCCCGCTCCCCTGCCTGGCATGGCGCCGCCCCCTCCCCAGCCTGCGGTGATCCTCGAAGCGGCCCGGTCCTTGGTCCAGGAGTTGCGGCGGTGCGCGGCTTGAAGGATTAGCCCCTTCCCGTCCGCTGTTCAGAGGTGGTATCTCGCCCCTCTCCCGAGCAAAGGATCGTCCGCATGAAACCCAGGCACGCATTGTCCCTCGCCGCCGGTGCTCTGTGCGCGCTGGCCATCGGCGCGTGCAAGAAGAGCTCTTCCGGGCCGGCAGTCGCCCACGTCGGCGACGAGGTGATCACGGCGGACGAGTTCAAGCGGCGGATCGACGAGCAGAGCCCGTTCTTGCGGGCCCGCTACGGCACCCTCGAGCGCAAGAAGGAGCTGCTCGAGGCGCTCATCCGCAACGAGCTTCTGGCGCAGGAGGCGCAGCGCGAAGGCCTCGACAAGTCGCCCGCGGTGCGCGACGCGACCAAGCGGGCGATGATCCAGGAGCTGATCAAGAAGCAGCTCGACGAGAAGATGAGCGGCGCGGACATCTCCGACGGCGAGCTGAAGGCCTTCTACGACGCGCACCTGGACGACTACGTCAAGCCGGAGCGCGCGCGCGTCTACCACATCTTCCTCACCGCCAAGGACGCGAAGGAGAAGGCGCAGGCCAAGGCCAAGGGGGCCGCGCTGCTCAAGGATATCCAGGCCCGCGAGAAGAAGGGGGAGGTGAACGCTTTCCAGGCGGCGGCGATCAAGGAGAGCAAGGACCCGCTTTCCGCTCCGATGGGCGGCGACCTGCGCTTCCTCAGCAAGGACGAGCTCACCAGGTCGCATGGCGCCGAGCTCGCCAACGCGGCCTTCGACCTGAAGAACCCCGGCGAGGTGGCCGGCCCGCTGGAGACCGCCGCCGGCGTCGAGCTGGTCAAGCTGCAGGTCAAGACGGTCGCCCTCAACCGTTCCTTCGACGAGTCGAAGGAGACGGTGCGCGGCCGCATGGCGCGCGAGCGGCGCAGCCGGCAGTACGACGACTTCGTCAAGAGGCTGCGCGAGCAGGGCAAGGTCTCGATCGACGAGGTTGAGCTCGCCAAGGTGAACGCGGAGGCGGCGGCGCCGGCGCCGGTGGCCATGCCGCAATCGTCGCCCGCTCCCGCGGCCGCGAAAATCGGCGGGAACTGATGCGGCTGGCAGCGGGTTGGCGGTGGGCGGCGGCCGCGATGCTGGTCGCCGCATGCGCGCGCAAGAAGGCGCCCCCTGCCGCGCCCACGCCCACCGTCGCCATGGTGGACGGGATCTCCATCCCCGTCTCGGCGCTACAGCGCGAGCTGGATCGGTCGCGCCGGGGGTCCGGCTCGCAGGTGGTGGACGGTTTCCCCGCTTCCGCGAAGCTCGACCCGAAGGAACTGCCACGTCAGGCTCGTGCGTTGCTCGATCCGCTGATCGACCGCGCCCTCCTGGTTCAGCGCGCGAAGACAGCCGGGGTGATGGTCACCGACGCCGAGGTGCAGTCCGCGATGGACCGGTTGGCCGAGTCCGCCCGCGCGTCCGGCGAATCGTTCGCCGAGCGGCTCGCGCAGGACGGTCAGACCGCCGAGCAGCTCGCGGAGGACATGCGCGAACGCCTGCTCGCGGAGAAGTGGGTGGCCGAGCAGACCCGCGGCGAAAAGCCTTCCACCGCCGAGGTTCGCGCCTGGTTCGAGCAGCACCGCTCGGAGCTGGACATGAAGGAAGAAGTGCACGCCCAGCAGATCCTGCTGGGCACCGCGGAGGAAGCGAAGAGCCTGCTCGACCAGATCCGCGCGGGTGCCTCCTTCGAGCAGTTGGCGCGCTCGCACGGCCGCTCACCCGACGCGCAGCGCGGGGGCGACCTGGGATGGTTCGCGCGCGGCACCATGCCCCGGCCTTTCGACGACGCGTCCTTCGCGCTCAAGCCAGGGCAGGTCTCCGGCGTGGTCCAGACCAGCTACGGGTACCATCTGTTCAAGCTTCTCGGACGCCGCGGGCCGCGCAAGCGCACCCTCGACGAGGTCAAGGAGGACGTCGCCCGGCGCGCTTTCGCCGAGAAGCAGGCCCAGGCCGAGCGGCAGCTCCTCGATCAGGTCCGCAAGAGCGCCCGGATCCAGATCAACGAGGCGGCGTTTTCGCTGCTGCGCTAGACTCGGCTCGATGAAGCGTCTCGTCCTCTCCGTGCTCCTCTGCGCCGCCGCCGCGCGCGCCGAGATCAAGGAGCGCATCGCGGCGGTGGTGAACGGTCAGCCGATCCTGCTCTCGGACGTGGAGGAGCGCGTCGGGCCCGAGCTGGCGCGCGTGATGCAGCAGGCCGCCGGTGCGCATCGCGACAAGGAGCGCGCGGACCTGCTCCACCGCGGCCTCACCGAGCTGGTCGACGAGAAGCTGATCGAGTCGGAAGGGTCGTCGCTCGGCCTGACGGTTTCGGAAGAGGAGCTGCAACGCGCGCTCGAGCAGCTCGCGCGGCAGCAGGGCATGGAGGTCGCCGACTTCCGCCAGGCGCTCGAGCAGCAGGGGATCGCGTGGGAGTCGGCGCGGGACACGGTGCGGCGCCAGACGCTGATGGCCGAGGTGCTGCGCTTCAAGGTCAAGGCGCGCAAGGTGTCGGACGAAGAGGTGCAGGCGGCGTACGCTACGGAGGCCCAGAACGCGCAGCACGAGGTCCGCGCGCGGCACATCTTCGTACCGGTGCCGCAGAACGCGAGCGCTGCCCAGCAGGCCGCGGCGCAAGCGCGCGCCGAGCGGGCGCTCCAGCGCGTCAAGGCCGGAGAGACCTTCGCGCTGGTCGCGCGCGAGATGTCCGAGGGGCCCACGGCGAAGCAGGGCGGCGATCTCGGCTACTTCCGGCGAGGGCTGATGCTGCCCGCCATCGAGCAGGCCGCCTTCTCGCTCAAGCCGGGCGAGGTGAGCCCGGTCATCCGGACGAGCTCCGGCTACCACCTGGTGCTGGTCGAGGACCGGCGCGCCATCCCGCCGAAGCCGCTCGCCGACGTGAAGGAGGAGATCCGCAACCGCCTGGGAAGTGACTCCGTCTTCAAGGAGCGTGAGAACTACCTCGCGACGCTCCGCAAGACCGCCCAGATCGACGAGAAGCTGTAACCGCCGCCGGTTAGGGCCGCGCTACGCTCTTTCGAGGCGGACGTCACGGCTGCGTTCCAGTCGGCTCGGACGGGACATTCCCCTGTCTGTCGAGGGCCGGGCCGATGTCGGGATTCTCGAGGGGCTGGTACCCACCGGCGCTGGAAGGGACGTCGATGACCGCCAGCGCCCACGCGCTCCCCGGCGGATCGCCGGGGCGGGATCCGTCCTCGTCGACCCAGACCTGCTCGATCCGCGCGCCCTTCTGCACCAGGTCGCGAAAGGACCGCTCGGGGTCCTCGCTGTGGCTGAACTCATCCACCGAGAGCCCGGTCGCGTTCTGCACCAGCAGTTGGTAGGCCTGCACGCGGCTGCGCAGCGTCGCCGCCAGGTTGTCGACCGCTGCATCCCCGGCGTAGTCGACCGCCTTCCCGGGTCGGAAGGTAGGCCCGCTATACCCCGTCGCGTATACCTTGCCGGGAGAGCCGGGCAGACGGTCGAGCCAGCCGGGCATCGCGTTGCCCTTCGCGGACGCGCCCACCGCGCCCTGCGCTGTACGTCCTTGCGCGTCCAGGTCGAGCGCTGCCAGCGCCCACACCGACCCGGCCTCGTCGCGCTCCCCGGCCTCATCGACCCAGGTGGCTTCGATGCGCGCATTGCGGAGCAGGACGTCGGTCGCTTCCTTGTCGATGTCCAGCGCGCGCGCGGCCCGCCCCGAGGCGTCGGTCGCCGCTCCATAGCGCTCGACGTGCGCCGTGAGCTGCAGCGCGATCTTCCCGCGCGCATCCTCCCCGGCGTTGTTCAGCGCGTCTTGCGGCCAGAAGGTAGGGCCGCTGCGACCCACCGCGACGATGCGCGTTCTGCTCGACTGCGGAAGCTTCTCGACCCAGTCCGGCGCCGGCCGCGCTACCAGCGGCTTGCCCCACCGATTCAGCTTCGGCGCGGGTTTTTGCGGCGCGTTGCCGCCGCAGGCGCAGACCACGACGACGAACGCGAGCACCGGGCGCATGCCAACGCCTCCAGAAAACGAAGCGCGCCGGCCCGTTCATCGGACCGGCGCGCGACGACGGAAACGGACCGCCGGCGCCTACTGGCGCTTCGCCTCTTCGGCCGACAGCTCGTCGAACGCCTTGTCGGCGTTGGCGCGCACCGCGTCGCGCACCTTGGCGTTCAGCTCCTTCATCTTGTCCAGGTTGTTCTTGAAGGTGTCCATGTCGAGCTGCGCCAGCGAGTATTCGGTCCCGTCGGTGTCCACCCAGTGGTCGACGATCAGGACCCCCGACAGCTCCATCTGCGAGTACGTCTTGAGGGCCTGCTGGACGTGCTGCTCCTCGGTGGAGGCGCTCATGTCGCCGGCGGTCGTCGACGCCTGGTAGTCCTTGTTCAGTACCGCCACGTAGGTATCGAGCGTCTTCGCGATCTCGCTCCGCGCGCGGGAGTCGGAGGTGGACCGCCGCAGGGCCGCGTTGCGGATCCCGCTTGCGATGCCCACCCCATAGAAGATCTTGCCCTTCTCGCCGCCGAACGCGCCCGAGCCGCGGTTCACCCAGTCGGGGCCGTTGGCGTGGAGGATCTGGTTCGACATGTCCGGCTTCTTCTCGCCGCCGCACGCGACGAGCGCCGCGGCGACGACTACCATCCCGATGACCTTCTTCACGTGCTTCCTCCGCTCAGAGACCTGCGTTTTCTTTCGCCACGAGCGCTGCCGCGAGATCGGCTCCGGCCGCTACGCCGGCCTCGTTCGCCGCCGCCTGCTGCGCCGCTTCCGGGGTGCGCCCCACCCCCTTCGTCTGCTTCACCGACGAGGCGACCACCGCGCCGCTCTGGCTCTCCAGAGCCCGGACGTCCAGCGAGGCGGTGGCGGCCACCTGGCTGAACACGCGGCCGCCCGGAACGGTGCTCCCTTTCACCACGATCACCCACGGCATGCCTTGCGCCCGGGCAGTCTCGAGCGCCTGCCGCTCGGACCCTTCCGGCTGGGTGATGGCGGTGAATCCCTTCGAAGAGAGCGCCTGCGCGATCGAGCCCGCAACCCAATCGGGCGCAACCAGCACCGCGCGCCGCGCCCTGGCCTGTGCCTTTGCCACTGCGTCCTCGGCGGCCTGCCGGAGCTGTCCCGAGGTGCGCAGCTGCGGATCGGAGAGGTCGATCTGCTGCGGCAGCGCGCGCGTCTGCGCCGCCGCGTCGCGGTAGCGCACCAGCGCGGCGAGGACATTGCCCTGCCGCTCCTGCGCCTGTCCCTCGCGTAGCCGCGAAAGGGCCGAGAGCGCGGTGTGCTTCTGCTCGTCCTCTTGCCGCGCGTGTTCCGCTTCGAGGTCGGCGCGCGAGAGCTTGATCAGCACCCACACGTCGAAGCGGTCGATGATGGTAGCGCCCGCCTTGCGCGAGAACTTCTCGTAGTACACGTCGGCCGTCCGGGCGTTGCGGATCAGGGCCGTCGCGCGGCCTTTTACAGTGTCCTGCACCCGGTCCGACCCGAGGTCGGTCGACATCACGTCCTTGTGCTCGGAGGTGACGTCGACGCCGATGTACTCGGCAGCGTGGGCGCGCGCCACCTGCATGGCGGCGTCGGTTCCCTCCTCGAGGGAAGTCGCGCCCTCGCGCGCGCCGGAGAAATAGAGCGTGTCGCCCTCCTGCGGAACCTTGACGAGCCAGGGCGGCGCCTTGGGCGACGAGGAGGTCTTCACCACCGACGGCGCCTCCGCGGCGCAGGCGGCGAGGACGAGCAGCGCGCCCGCGGCGAGGATGCGCGGCGGCGCAAGCCTACTGGACACCACCGACCCCTGGCGCGGCGGTCTGCTCGGAGACGCGCTTCGCCTCGTCCTGCAGGCGCTTGATGTTGTCCAGCTCGCGCAGCATGTCCTTGTCGTTCGACAGCTCGTACGCCTTCTGCACGGTGCCGGTGGCGCTCTCGTACTCGCCGGCGTACTCGTAGGCGAGGCCCAGGTTCCAGTAGGCCTTGGCGAGCTGCTCGCTCTTGATCTTGGGGTTCTTCTGGCCGTCCGCGATCGCTTGCGAGAAGGTCCCCTGCGCCTTCTTCCACTCGCCGCGCTCCGCCCAGCCGATGCCGCCCTCGAGCTGCGGAATGTCGGAGTCCTTCTGGAAGCTCGCGGTCATGTACTCCTGGTGCGGGACGATGGCGCGGATGAAGCGATCCAGAACCCCGCGCCGCGCGGAGCGCTCCAGGGCATCGCGGTCGATTGGCTCGGGGCGCCTGCCGTACCCGGTGTTGGTATCGTCGCGCCTCTCCTCGTACGTCTTGGCGATGATCAGCCGGCCAGTGGCGACGTCGACGATCTTGAAGGTGGCGCGCGTCCGCAACTCGCCGCGCAGCTTGTAGAGCACGACGAGGGTGCCGTCCTTGTTCTTGATGCGATCCTCGGAGGGGACCTCGCGGTATTGCTCGTCCACGTCGCCGTAGATGAGCGCTCCGGCGGTCATCACCTTGCCGAGCCTGGCGGCCTTGCTCGGATCCGCCAGGTCGCTGGCGGAGAGCGACAGCTCGCGCATGATCGAGTTCATGTGCTGGCGGTCGAGGACCTGGAAGCGGTTGGTGCCGAGCAGCGCCTCCTCGAGCGAGTCGCCCATCACGGTGGTGCCGCGGCCGCCGCGCATGTCGCCCACCGCGACGCTCTGGTACGCCACCATGTTGATCTCCGCCGGACGCATGACCGGCACCCGGATGGGGACCGTGCCGCAGGCGCAGAGCAGGGCTACAGGGAGCGCGCGGGCGGCGCGGGCGCTGAGAACCGGCGAGGGCATGGTGTCGTTCCTGCGGACTTGGGAGTGCGTGCGATGTCCGCATCCGATCGCTAGCACCGCGCTGGAACTACGGTCAACTTAGCCGCCCGACAGGCGGAAAGGGGCTCCTGGAGGGCGGTCGGCGACCTTCTCCCACATTCGCAAGGCGCAGGGTGGCCGCTTGCGGCGCACAACCCGTCCTGGGGTACCGTACCAGCCTCTTCCGGCTCCGCGGGATCAGCCATGCACAATGCACTGCAGCAGCGCACCACGCTCGTCCTCTGTCTCGCCGCGCTCTCCGCGGCGGCGGAGCCTCCCAAGGATCGCACGCTCGCCATCGCGGCGATCGAGGCGCGCGGCGGCGCGTCCGCGGACCTGGCCAGCATGGCGGAGGACGCGCTCACCGCCCAGCTCGTCTCCGACGGCGCGCTGCGCGTCGTCGAGCGGCAGCAGCTCGCGCGCGTGATGAAGGAGCAGGCGCTGGCGCAGTCGGGCGCGATGAGCGACGAAATGCAGATCGAGCTGGCCAGGCTGGTCGGCGCGCGCTGGATCGCGATCGGCTCTTTGCAGCTGACCTCGCGCGGATACAGCCTCTCTCTGCGCGCGATGGACTCGACCACGGCCCAGGTCGCATTCGCGGACAGCGTGAAGGTGGCCAGCGAGGACCAGCTCGAGGACGGCGCCAGGCAGATGGCGCAGCGGATCGAAGGGAAGCTTCTGGGAGGCGCGCTGCCCGCCGGGGTGCAGGCGCTGGGGAACTTCGATCCGGGAGAGGTGAAGGATGGCGCGCGCACCCTGGCGCGGTCGCTCGCGCTGCGCATGCCGGCTCTGACCGGCCGGGTGACGCTGGCGCTGCCCAACGACACGGTCAATTGCGCGTTCGACGGCGGAGCGCCGTTCCAGGGGCAGTTCTTCGAGGTGCGCGGCAAGGACGAGGTGACGGAGAGCGAGGTGGTGAAGGGATACTTCCTGCTCCGCACCGTCTCCCGGACCGGCTGCACCGGGCGCGTCAAGCGCGAGCCGGGCGCGAACATCGAGGAGGGCGATCAGCTGGTCTCGATGCCCCTCAAGATTTCCCTCGAGCCGATCGAGCCGGGTGCCGGCGCCGACGCTGCTCTCGCCAAGGTGCTCACCGAAGAGGCGCGCGCGGCGATCGGCAGCTTGCCGCAGTTCACGCTGGCGCAGGATGCGCAGCTCACCGCGCTGGGGCGCGTCTCCGGCTCGCGCGGCCGGCGCACCATGACGCTGCAGGTCGTCGACAAGAAGGGCAACGCAGTGCAAAAGGTCGAAGTGCCCGGTTCCTTCTGACCGCCAGCCGCCGCGTACCGATTCCAGCGCTCGCGCGCCGCACCGTGGGCAGAGCGGTCAACTCAGGTGACCTCGGGGATCAAACATTGAACAGGAAGTGCATCACGTCGCCGTCCTGGATGACGTAGTCTTTTCCTTCGACGCGCAGGGCGCCCTTCGCGCGCGCCGCCGATTCGCTGCCGTGACGGAGCAGCTCGTCCCAGCGGATCACCTCCGCCTTGATGAAGCCACGCTCGAAATCGGTGTGGATCGCGCCCGCCGCCTGTGGCGCCCGGGTACCTCTCTTGATGACCCAGGCGCGGCACTCGTCCTCGCCGACCGTGAAGTAGCTCTGCAAACAGAGCAGGTCGAAACCGGCGCGCACGAGCTTGTTCAGGCCGGGCTCGGTAAGTCCGACGTGGGCGAGGAACTCCGCGCGCTCTTCGGACGGGAGTTGCTGGATCTCGGCCTCGACCTTGCTGCAGATGGCAACCCAGCGCGCGCCCTCGCGCTCCGCCAGCGCCGCCACCTTGCGAACCAGCGGGTCTGCGTCGAGCCGCTGCAACTGGCCTTCGTCGACGTTGGCGACGTACAGGACGGGCTTGGCGGTGAGCAGGAACAGCTCTCGCGCGCGCGGCTTCTCGTCGTCGGAAAGAGGGACGGTGCGGGCAGGCCGGCCCGCGTCCAGGGCGGCCTTCAGCTTGTCGTACAGCGCGAGGTCCGCCTTGGCTTCCTCGCCGGGCTTTCCCGGCGCCTTGGCGTCCTTCGCGCGGCGCTCGCGCTTCTTTTCGAGCGTCTCCAGGTCCTTGAGCATCAGCTCGGTCTCGACCACCTCCCGGTCGCGCTCGGGATCGACGTCCCCGTCCACGTGAACCACGTCGGGATCGGCGAAGCAGCGCAGCACGTGCGCGACCGCGTCCACCTCGCGGATGTTGCCCAGGAACTGGTTGCCCAGGCCCTCTCCCTTGGACGCGCCGCGCACCAGCCCCGCGATGTCGACGAACTCCAAAGCCGCGTGGGTGATCTTCTTCGGCTCGAACAGCGCGGACAGCTTGTCGAGCCGCTCGTCCGGCACCGGCACGACGCCAACGTTGGGGTCCTTGGTGGCGAACGGGTAGTTCGCCGCCAGCACGCTCGCCCCGCTGAGCGCGTTGAACAGCGTGCTCTTGCCCACGTTGGGCAATCCAACGATGCCGATCGACAGACCCATGGGGGCGCCGATCTACACCACTTCGGCGCCGGGGCGACTCAGAATCCGGTCTCGGGACCCTGGTTCGGCCGCCATTTGAGCAGCCGGTTCTCGACCAGCGTGATGAGCGACTCGGCGGCGAGCGCCACCACCGCGAGGATGAACATCGCGGCGAAGACGCCGTTCGCGTTGAAGGCGCCTTGCGCGGTGGCGATGAGCAGGCCGATTCCCTGGCGGGCGCCGAGGAACTCGCCGACCACGGCGCCGACGAGCGCGAAGCCGAAGCTCACGTGCAGGCTGGCCAGGATCCAGCCCAGCGCGGAGGGCATGATCACCGACCAGGTGACCTGCCGGGGCGAGGCGCCCAGGATGCGCGCGTTGGCGATCAGGTTGCGGTCGGCTTCGCGCACGCCCTGGAAGGCGTTGCCGAAGACGACGAAGAAGACCATCACCACTCCGAGCGCCACCTTGGACGGCATGCCCAGCCCGAGCGCGATGACGAAGATGGACCCCAGCACCACGCGCGGGATGGAGTTGGCGATCTTGATGTAGATGCCGAAGACGTCGGCGAGCAATTGGTTCCGCCCCAGCGCGACGCCGAAGAGGACGCCGAGCAGCGCGCCGATGGCGAAGCCGAGCAGGGTCTCCTCGAGCGTGACCAGCACCTGCACCCAGAGCGGGCCCAGCGAGGTGCCCTCGGCGATCCAAGTGCGGATCTGCTGGACCACTTCCGAAGGCATGCCGAAGAAGAACGGGTCGACGATCCCGGTGCGCGAGCACAGCTCCCAGGCGCCGAGCACGACCACCAGGACCGCGATCTGCAGGACCGCCACCAGGCGCCTGCGGCGTGCGAGGCGCTCCGCCGCGGCAGGGGCGGCCGCTTCCGCCTGCGTGATGCGCGCCTCGGTCATGCGGCAACCCCCGCGGCGCGGCGGTAGCTCACCAGCACTTCCTCGCGCAGATCGTTCCAGATGAGCCGCGACAGCTCGACGAACCGGGGCTCGAACCGGATCTCCGAGGTGACGCGCGGGCGCGGCAGATCGATCGGGTAGCTCGACTTCACCGTCGCCGGTCCCGCGGTCATCACCACCACGCGGTCCGCGAGCGCAATGGCTTCCTCCAGGTCGTGGGTGACGAAGACGACGGAAGCCTTCGCGGTGGACCACAGCTGCAACAGCTCGTCCTGCATGAGGATCCGGGTCTGCACGTCGAGGGCGCTGAACGGCTCGTCCATCAGGAGGATCGCCGGCTCGTTGATCATCGTCTGGGCCAGCGCGACGCGCTTGCGCATCCCGCCGGAGAGCTGGTGCGGGTGATGGCGCTCGAAGCGCGAGAGGCCCACTCGCCGTATCCAGTCCGCGGCGCGCGCGAGCGCCTCTTCGCGAGGCCTGCCGCGGAAGATCGGCCCGGCGGCCACGTTGTCGAGCACGTTGCGCCAGGGGAAGAGCGCGTCGCTCTGGAAGACGAATCCCACCCGCGGGTCCACGCCGGTGACGGGTTTGCCGAGCACGTACACCTCGCCCGCGGTGGGCGGCGCAAGCCCGGAGATGAGCGACAGCGTGGTGGACTTTCCGCAGCCGGTCGGCCCGACGATCGCGCAGAATTCGCCGGCGGCGACGGTCAAGTCGACGTCGTGGATGGCCGTCAGCATGGCGCCGGTCGGGGTGATGAAGCTACGGGTCGCGCGGCGCAGCTCGATGCTGGGCTCGCCGCGGGCCACGGCTACTTTGCCGCCTTGACGAATTCGCTCGTGTACGTCTTGGACAGATCGATCTTCTTGTTCTCGAGCGCCTTGTTGGACGCGGCGAGCACCTGCAACACCGTCTCCGGTCCCTTGTCGGGCATCACGCCGTCCGCCGTGAACATGTCCTTGCCGTCGGCCAGCGCGCGCACGTACAGCTCCTTGTCGCCCGCGTAATAGTCCTTCGGCATCTTCTCGGCGATCTCCGCCGCCGGGTGGTCGTGGATGTAGTGCAGCGCCTTGACCAGCGCGTTGGCGAGCTTCTGCACCGAGTCCTTGTGCTTGTCGACCCAGGACGTCTGCGCGTACAGGCAGGCGGCAGGGTAGGGACCGCCCAGCGCGGCGCTCGTCTTCGCCGGGGAGCGCAGGTCGACCAGCACCTTCGCCTCGCCGGTCTTCAGCAGGCGCGAGACGGTGGGCTCGGTGGTCATCCCCGCGTCGATCTTCCCCTGCTGGATGGCGGCGATGAAGGTGCTCCCCGCCCCGACCGGCACCAGCACGAATTCGCCCATCTTCACCCCGTTCCGGACCGCCAGGTATTGCGTGAGGAAGCTGGTCGAGGATCCCAGCCCGGTGACGCCCAGGTGCCTGCCCTTGAAGTCCGCGGGCGAGCGCAGCTTGTCGGCAACCTTCGCCGAGACGAGCTCCACCTCGCCCGGCGCCTGGCTGAACTGCACGATCGATTCGACGAATTTGCCCTTGGACTGCAGGTCGATCGAGTGGTCGTAGAATCCGACCACTCCCTGCACCTCGCCCGCGAGCATCGCGTTCTCGGCCTGCACGCCGGCGGGCTCGGTCAAAAGCTCCACGTCGAGCCCTTGCTCCTTGAAGTACCCGAGCTGCTCGGCCAGCTTGGCGGGCAGGTAGATCTGCTTCTCGATCCCGCCCACCATGATGGTGATCTTCTCGGCGCGCGCGGACCGCGCAGGAACGAGCACAGCGACCGCGACGAGGAACGCCCCGCTCAGCCGGACCATGGTCACCTCGCAGGTGATGGTTGGGGCGGATGGATTCGAACCATCATAATGGGATTCAAAGTCCCATGTCCTGCCGTTAGACGACGCCCCAGCAGGCCGCGAGGGTGCATGCGAGTGGCGCGTCGGTCAAGCGAGCTCGCGTGGCGGCCAGCCCCTCCGGATGACCGATGGGCGGCGCGCGCCGGTTGTGGCGGAATCGGGCCGCGATGGGCGGGGAGGGCGGGCAAGCGATGGTCGAGGCGGCATTCGTGCTGCCGCTGACGGTGGCGCTGATCCTTTGCACGATCCAGATCACGCAGCTGCAGCAGGCGCGAGTGTTGGTCGAGTACGCGGCATTCAACGCGGCGCGTGCCGGCATCGTGCAGAACGGGAACCGCGGTCGCGACGGCACCGCGGGGCCGATGCACGACGCGGCGGCCCTGTCCCTCTTGCCCGCTTACGGCCGGACCGACGGAATCGGCGCGCTCGCGCAGGCCTGGGCCGCGTTCCGCATCCGCGAGACAGCCCTGCGCGCCCTCGGGTTGCCAGTCGTGCAGGTCACCGTGCTGAATCCGCGGCGCGCCGACTTCCAGCGCCTCGGGCAGCACCTGGCCGGGCAGGAGATCGATTTCGACGACGTCCGGCCGCAGGCGGTCGACGCCAATCTGCTCTCCATCCAGGTGCGTCATCTGGTCGAGCTGCGCGTCCCGCTCGCGAACAAGCTGATCCATTCCCTGTGGCTCGCGAGCCGCGCCCGCGCCAGGGGCGACGTCGCGGCGCTGGCCGTCGCGGGGAAGCGGGGCCGCTACTTCGTGCCCGTAGAGGCTTTCCAGACCATGCGGATGCAATCCAACCCGTTCCTCGAGTGGGCCGCGCCGTGATCCTGCTGCTGCAGCGGCTCCGGCGCGACGAGGAGGGGCAGGCCCTGGTGCTTGGGGCGATCTTCGGCCTGGTGCTGATGCTCTGCGTGCTGTCCACCGTGAACCTGGGACGCGCCGTGTACGGCAAGGTCCAGCTGCAGACCGCGGCCGACGCCGCGGCGTACAGCCAGGCGGCGGTCGAGGCACGCGTGCTGAACTTCACCGCGTACACCAATCGCGCCATGGTCGTGCACTACGCGTCGATCATGGCGGCGGCGGCGTACCTTTCCTGGGTCCACTTCCTCTGGGCGGCGATAGACCCGGCCCTGTCGGTCCTGCGGAACGTGCCCTACGCGGGTCCGGTGTTCGCGGCGCTCCAGGAAGTGTTCCGCGGGCTGCTCGTCCTGCTCGATTCGGCCGTGGCGATCATGACGCCTCTCGTGTCGGCCGCGAACGTGGTCCTCTACACACTGCAGGAAGGCGCCTGGCTTTCGGTCGGAGCGCCAGGAGGAGGCAGGCTCTCGCGGCTCCCGCCCGAGGCGCATTCGGGCGACTCGGCGGCGGCGCCCTACCAGGAGATCTGGCCGGCCGTGGTGCACGCGGCGAATCAGGCGGTCTTCGCCCGCACCCGCGGCAGCCCGCTGCTCTTCAAGGACGTCGCGGACTCGGGGAAGATCCTGCTCAACGACAAGGACGACTCCGTGCAGCTGGCGCGGGCGCACATGATCGAGATCGCCAATTCCGCGCGCGATCCGTGGGTGGCGTACGGAGACCGTTGGAGCGACCCCTCCAAGTCGCCGCTCGCGCGACACGCGGCGTGGCAGGTCGGCTGTCCGATCGTCCGCGGTCACATCGGATTCCAGATCGTCTCGCGGACGGAGCTCGGCGGCCCGGCACCTCCGGCGAGCGCCTCGCAGGCGCTATCCACGTCGCAGGCGCAGATCTACTCGGGGCAACGGCTGCAGCTCGGGATCGACTGCGGCCCCATCGACAAGCGGTACAGCGTCTTCCAGCTGGCCACCATGGACCAGGTGTTCGCCAGCCTGGCACCGGGGAAGTGGTCGGACTTCCGCATCGGCGAACGCAAGGGCGGCCTGCTCGGTCGCATCCTGGGCTACATCCTGCGCGGCGTGCTCTCCGGGATGGAGCGCGCCGCAGCGCGAACTCGGCCGACGCCTGACGCGCGGCTGTTCTGGCTGTCGCCGTATGTCTCGTTCGCTCCCCAGGCCCGCTCGCGCCCAGGCGGCGCGCTGGGTCAACCAGGCAACTTCGCGCAGCCCGACGTGCTGGTCGGCCTCGTGCGCCGCGCGAGCGACCACGATCGGGAGCCGGGAGCGCGCAAGTACTTCGGCCGCCGGTTCGGGATGGACATGCGCGGGGCAGGCGCCGGCTCGACCGATTTCTCGTTCGCCAGCGGCGCGCCACCCGCGCTGCCTTTGTTGCCCGAGGGGCTGACCGCCTTCGCGGCGGCGCAGGCCTACTACCATCGCCCGGGTGAATGGCGCGAAGTACCGAACTTCTTCAATCCGCTCTGGGGCGCCCGACTGATGCCCGTCGCGGAGTCGAACGCCGCCAATCTCGTCCCTGGCCTGGTCGACAACTCCCTCGTCCGCGGCTTCCTGCTCCACTGACAGATGCGGAACCTCGACGGACAGAGTGGCTCGGCGCTGGTGGAAGCCGCCATCCTGTTCCCGGTCCTCATCCTCATCCTGTACTGGTCCATCGCGCTCACCGACGTCCTGATTCTCAAGCTCAAGGCCTCCGAGGCCGCGCGGTTCGCGCTGTGGGAAACGACCGTGTGGAAGTCTCCGTCGCAGATCGACCGCGAGGTGCGCCAGCGATTCGCGGACCTGCGATCCG
>VBKO01000224.1 GCA_005888115.1 Deltaproteobacteria bacterium | reverse complement strand
CCGCCTTCAAGATCCTGCTCGCCGACCCACAAGTGCAGGCCGTCCTGGTGAACATTTTCGGCGGCATCATGCGGTGCGACGTGATCGCCGCCGGCATCATCGCCGCGGCGAAGCAGGTCCAGCTCCGCGTGCCTTTGGTGGTCCGCCTCGAAGGAACCAACGTCGAGCAGGGCAAGGAGCTCTTGCGCAATTCCGGGCTGCCCATCATCCCCGCCGACGACCTCGGCGACGCCGCCTACAAGGCGGTGGCCGCCGCCAAGAAAGCCGCCTGAAACTCAAACCCCTGACAGCCGCCACCCGCAAGCCGATCCCATGGGCCTCGTCTCCTCCCTCTTCCGCAACATCCTCGGCAAGCCCGGCGCGGCCGACTTTCGCGACTCCGCCGAGCATTTCGTGCGCGTGATGCGCGAGCACGGGATCGGGCTCACCTGGGGCCGGGACGAGCTGCTCTTCGTCGACGACCTGGTGGACCGCCTGAAGGGTCACAACGAGTACCGGGACGCGGTGGGGTGCTACCTGGGCGAGCTCTTCGCCCGGAACTTCGGCGGCGAGTGGGTGCCCGCCCACGCGCTCGGTCCCGCGGTCCGCCTGACCACCGAGAAGGGCGTAAAGCACCTCTTCCCGCTCGGCTGGGTCTACCGGCGCGCCGACGGAGGCGCCGGGGAGAGCATCGCGCGAAAGTGCCAGCGCGAGCTGGGCTTCCCGCGCGAGGTGGAGAGGTTGGGGAGCTTCACCGACGGCGGCGAGCGCGTCTGGCCGCCACATTCCGAGGTCTCGCGATGAGCGTCCTCATCGACAAGAGCACTCGCGTCCTCTGCCAGGGGATCACCGGCAGCGCGGGCTCCTTCCACTCCAAGCAGATGCTCGCGTACGGGACGCAGCTGGTGGCGGGCGTCACGCCAGGCAAGGGAAGGACGCGGTTCGAGGACCGCGTGCCGGTGTTCGACACCGTCGCACAGGCGGTGAAGGAGACGGGCGCGAACGCGAGCGTCATCTTCGTCCCTCCGCCCTTCGCCGCGGACGCCATCCTCGAAGCGGCCGCCGCCGGCATCCCGCTGATCGTCGCCATCACCGAAGGCATCCCGGTGAACGACATGGTCAAGGTGAGGCGCGCGCTGCAGGGTTCTGCGGTGCGGCTGATCGGCCCGAACTGCCCCGGGATCATCACGCCGGGCGAGTGCAAGATCGGGATCATGCCGGGCCACATCCACAGGAAGGGCAGGGTGGGGATCGTGTCCCGCTCCGGCACCCTGACCTACGAGGCGGTCCACCAGGTCACCCAGCTCGGCATGGGCCAGTCGACGGCCATCGGCATCGGCGGGGATCCGGTGCACGGCCTCAACTTCGTGGACTGCATGAAGCTGTTCGCTGCCGACCCGGAGACCGACGGCGTGATCTTCATCGGCGAGATCGGCGGAGGCGAGGAGGAGGATGCCGCCGCGTGGATCAAGGCGAACTACCGCAAGCCGGTGGTCGGCTTCATCGCCGGGGCCACCGCGCCTCCGGGAAAGCGCATGGGTCACGCGGGTGCGATCATCTCGGGGGGAAAAGGCACGGCGAAGGACAAGATCGCCGCGCTGCAGGCTGCCGGAGTGCACATCGCGGCCGGGCCGCATCTCCTGGGAAAGACGCTGCAACAGGTGATGCGGAAGTGACCGGCGCGCTGCCCGCGCTCGAAGCGGCCGGGCTGCGCAAGGTCTACCGCGCACGGGGCGGCGGCCAGGTGGTGGCGGTCGACGGCTTGAGCTTCGCGGTCCGGCCGGGCGAGGTGGTCGGCCTGCTCGGCCCGAACGGGGCCGGCAAGACCACCGCGATGCAGCTCGCGTTGGCGCTCCTCGAACCCGACGCCGGCGAGGTGCGTCTCTTCGGGCGCGACCCCGAGCTGCTCGAGGTGCGGCGGCGCGTCGGCTACGCGCCCGACGCGCCGCTCTTTCCGCGCCGGCTGACCGGTCTGCAGATCCTGGCCCTCCACGGCGAGCTGCTCGGGTTCCGCCGCGTCGCCGCGCGGGATCGCGCGGAGAGGTTCGCGGAGCAGGTCGGGGTCGCCGAGCCGGCCCGGCGCCCCGCGGGCACGTACTCGCGCGGCCAGGCGCAGCGGCTCGGGCTGGCGCTGGCCTTGCTCGGCGACCCGGACCTGGTGCTGCTCGACGAGCCCACCGCGGGGCTCGATCCGGCGGGCGTGGCGGCGATGCGCGAGCTGCTGGTCTCGCTGCGCGGCCGCGGCGCGGCGGTGCTGCTGAACTCGCACCTGCTCAGCGAGGTAGAGCGGGTCTGCGACCGGGTCCTCTTCATCAAGGAAGGCCGCCTGCTCCGCACGCACGACGTGCGCGCCGGTGGACGCCGCGCGGAGGTGCGCCTCGCGAACGCCGCGCAGGTGTCCGCGCGCCTGGCCGAGAAGATCCCCGGTGGGGCGCTCGAAGGCGATCGGTTCCGCGTGCCGGTCGCTTCGGAAGACGTGGTCCCCGCCCTGGTGAGGGAGCTGGTCGCAGCGGGCGCCGAGATCCTGGAGGTCCGCCTCGGCGGCGCCGAGCTGGAGCAGCTCTATTTGCAGATCGTCGAGGGCCGCGCGTGATCTCCTGGCCCGTAGCGCGCGCGGCGGCGCGCGAGAAGCTGCGCTCCCCGGCGATCCTGGTGGTCGGCGCCTGCTTCGTCTCCGCGGCGGCGCTGGGCGGGCGCGCCGGCGCGCCCGGCGACACCTTCGGCGGATTCGGCGTCGCGTTCCTGCTGGTGTTGACGCTGGCGCTGGGGGCGGGCTTGCTCTCGGACGAGCTGGACTCCGGTCACGCGCAGCTGGTCCTCCTCCGCCCCCTCACGCGTGCTGCCTGGCTGGGCGGCCGCCTGGCCGGCGCGGGCGTCGCGCTTGCCGCAGTCACGGCGGCAGCGTGGGCCGCGGCGGCGGTCGCGTCGCTCGGCAGCGGTCATGCGCTGCCGCTCTCCGCGCTCGCGCTGCTTCCGCTCGCAGTCCTCTGGGCATTCGCATGGCTCTCGGTGCTCACCGCGCTGGGAGCCATCCTTCCGGGATGGACGAACGCCGGCGCGCTGGTGGTGGCGGCGATCGCCTGGGCGACCCTCCGCACCACCTTGCCAGCCCTCCTCGGACATCCCGAGTGGGCCGCGGCCGCCGCGGAGCTGAGCAAGTACTTGGGTCCGCAGGATCCCCTGGGGCTTGCCTTCGATCGCCACGCGCTGGGGCCTGCGCTTTACGATGCGTGTTGGGTGTTCTTCGCCTGGCTCGTCGCCGCCCTTCTCTTCAACCGGCGCGAGCTGGCCCGGAGGCGCCCATGAGCCAGCGGGCGATCCCCCGCCTGCTGCCGGCCCTCCTCGCTGTCTCCCTGGCAGCGTGGATCGCCTGGCGGCTGCTGGCTTGACTCGAGCGACACCTTCGGGTACACAGCCCCGCTTTTCCAAGGGAGCCAACCGATGTCCGTCAAGCTGCGCCTCGCGCGCCGGGGCGCGAAGAAGGCGCCGTTCTACCACGTGGTCGCGACCGACTCGCGCAACCCGCGCGACGGCAAGTTCACCGAGGAAGTGGGCACCTACGACCCCAACACCAAGCCTGCCCGCGTGAATCTCAAGAACGACCGCATCGAGCACTGGCTGAAGCTCGGCGCGCGGCCGTCCAGCACCGTGGCGCAGCTGATCAAGCGCGCCCGCAAGTCGGTGGAGCAGCCGAAGCGGTAGCCGCCGCCAGCCGGTCTGACCATGCCGGAGCGGGAAGCGCAAGCGCAGCAACTCCTGCCCATCGGGCGTGTCGCGCGCGCGCACGGCGTGCGCGGGCGCATCGTGCTCGTCCCCTACAACGCGGAATCCGATGCGCTGACCCAGGTCCCCGCCCTGTGGCTGCGGATCGGAGAGGGCGAGCCGCGCCGGTACGAGATCGCCAAGGCGGAGCGCGCGGCCCAGGGTTATCTAGTCGCGTTGCGCGGGATCGACGATCGCGACGCGGCGGACGCCTTGCGCGGCAACGAGGCGCTGGTCGAGCGGGAAGCCTTGCCGGAACCTGGCGAGGGCGAGGTCTACGCGGCCGATCTGGTCGGCTACGCGGTCCACGACCAGTCGGGCGCGCCGCGCGGCGAGGTGGTGGGGCTTCTGGGCGCTGGGCTGCAGGAGCTGCTGCGGGTGCGCAATGCGGGCCGGGAGTCGCTGGTTCCATTCGCGCTGCTCAAGGAGATCGACGAGGCGCGCCGGCGGATCGTGATCGAGGCGCCGGAAGGCTTGTTCGAGCTGGAGGAGTAGGTGGAAGTCGCAGTCCTGACCCTGTTTCCCCGCATGGTGGCGGGGCCGCTCGCGGAGAGCCTCCTGGGCAAGGCCCAGGAGAAGGGGCTCCTGCGCGCGCGCGTCCTGGACATCCGCGACTTCGCCTCGGGCAAGCACCGCGTCACCGACGACGTGCCGTACGGCGGCGGCGCCGGCATGGTCATGAAGCCGGAGCCGCTGGTGGCTGCCATCGAGGCGGCCCGGGCCGGGCTTCCGGGGGCGCGCGTGGTGCTGCTCTCGCCGCAGGGGACGCCGTTCGACCAGCGCAAAGCGGAGGAGCTCTCCGCGCGGGGGAAGCTGGTGCTGGTGTGCGGCCGCTACGAGGGGGTGGACGAGCGCGTGCTCTCGTACGTGGACGAGGAGCTCTCCCTGGGCGATTTCGTCCTGCAGGGAGGCGAGGTCGCCGCGCTGGCGGTGATCGAGGCGGTCGCGCGGCTGGTCCCCGGCGTCCTGGGGAACGAGGAGAGCGCCGCCCGCGAGTCGTTCGCGGGCGAGATGATGCTGGAGGGGCCGCAATACACCCGACCGCCCGAATTCCGCGGCGCGGGCGTCCCGCCGGCGCTGCTCAGCGGGGACCACGCCCGCATCGCGCGCTGGCGCAGGCGGCAGGCCTTGCTGCGCACGCGGGAAAGGCGCCCGGACCTGTTCGAGAAGCTGCGCCTCTCGCCCGAGGATCTGCGGCTGCTCGAGCGAGAAGAAGCTTGACGATTCCTTGGTTTTCAGAGAGCAGTAGGACACTCTACAAAGGCAAGTCCGAAGGAGCGGTGCGAAGATGCGCGCGAAGGCGATCGAGCTGGTGGAACAGAAGAACGTCAAGCCCGAGGCCCGCGGCCAGGTCCCGGCGTTCCGGGTGGGCGACACGGTGCGGGTGCACACGAAGATCAGCGAAGGGGACAAGGAGCGCATCCAGATCTTCGAGGGCGTGGTCATCCGCAGGAAGCGCGGGCACCTGAGCTCCACCTTCACCGTACGCAAGGTATCGTACGGCGTGGGGGTCGAGCGCATCTTCCCCGTCTACTCTCCCCGGATCGACAAGATCGAGATCATCGCGAGCGGACAGGTGAGGCGCGCGCGCCTGTTCTACCTGCGCGAGTTGCAGGGCAAGGCGGCGCGGCTGAAGAGCGCCGAGGAAAGCGCCGCGCAGTAACTCACCGGGGGCGAAGGCCACGTGCAGCTCACCGAGCTGCTCTACCAGCGGGTGAAGGATCTCGGTGCGCAGGGGCAGATCGCCCTGCGGCCCGGATACGTGGCCGTGGTCTCCCGCGCCGCCTCGCTGCGCAGCGCGCTGGTCGCCGCGCTGTTCCCCGGCCCGGACGACCTGCGGCGCCTCGTCGACGGCGAGGGCCCCACCCGGGTGGGACTGGGGCTCGTTTCCGGCGACGGGACTCCCTACCGGCTGCTCCGCGAGCTGGGTGGCGCGCGGCAGCTCCAGCGGTTCGACGCCGCCGGAAAGAAGTTCTCGACCCTGTCGCAGGACAATCTGGAGATCGAGTCGTTCCTGCGCGTCGAGTGCGGCCTGCCGGCCGCGGACAACTACTTCAGCTTCTTCGTGCTCGAGTCGAACGAGCTGCCTTCGTCGCGCGCCCGCGGCGTCGCGGGGCCCGAGGCGGTGGTGGACAGCGCCAAGGCCCAGGCGCTCAAGCAGGAGCTGGAGCAGACCCGGCGCTACGAGGGGGTGCAGGACCGCCTCTTCAAGGTGCAGCAGCGCCTGCACGAGCTGGGCGAGCTGGGCCGCAGCTTCCGCGAGGCGCAGGACCAGCTCAACTCCATCCAGGCCGAGCTGGCCCGCTCGCCTTGGACGCCCGAGCAGATGAAGGACCTCACCACGCGCGCCGGCCGCGCCAAGGACGACCAGAAGCGCCGCGACGACGCGCTGAGCGAGCTCGCGTACAAGCGGCAGCGGGCGATCCAGACGACGCCGCCGCCGGCGGAGTCGCTGTGGGGCAGCTTCTGGTTCGTCGGCGGCCTGCTCCTCGGCATCGGCATCGACGCCCTCGCCGTGTGGCTGCGCAATCCGCCGATCGCGTTCGCCGGCCTGGTGCCGTTCTTCGCCGCGCTGGTGGCGCTGCTGCGCTGGATCCAGGTCGACGAGGCGGACAAGGAGGCCGCCACCTACCTCAAGGACCTGAAGGAGCGCGAGCAGGCCGTGCACCGCCTCTACAACGAGGAGCAGGCCCTGCTGAAGAACGCCATGAAGGCGGCGCACGTCGATTCCGCCTCCGATCTCGTGCAGCTCTTCGAGGAGCGCGAGAAGGTGATCCGGTCCCGCGAGGACGCGCGCTCCCAGGTCGAGGAGCTGCGCAAGCACCCGGACCTGGCCCGCGTCCCCATCGAGACGCCTCTGCTCGAGGAAGAGAAGCGCAAGCTGGAGGCCGAGGTGTCGGCGCAGGGTTTCGCGCGTCCGATCGGCGAGATCGAGATCGATCTCAGGCACGCGATGGGCCTGGGCGGCTCCCGCCGCGGAGGGACGCTGGTGGCCGAGCCCGAGGTGCCGCAGAACCTGGTCGACAAGGCGGCCGAGCTGCTCAACCTCTCGGCGGACGAGGTGTGGGAGGCCATCGGGCAGCGCCTCTCCGCCTACCTGTCCGCGCTCACCGACAAGCGCATCGTCTCCAGCACCACCGACGAGAAGCGGCACTGGGTACTCTCCAACGCCGACGGGCGCGGCGGGCCGTACCACGGGCTTCCGCCCGAGCTGAAGGACCTCGCCTACGCGGCGCTGCGCCTCGCGCTCCTCGAGCGGGTGGCGGCGTACAAGCGGCTCCCCGTGCTCGTGGACGACGCGTTCTCCGCGCTGGAGCCTGCCAAGCGGGCGCTCATCGCGAAGATGCTGAAGGGCATCGCCGCGCAGACGCAGATCATCCACCGCACCCCGGAAGAGCCCCCGCAGGGGACCGCGGACCTGGTGGTGCAGGCGTGAGCACCGCCCGCCAGCGTTTTGGCGACCTGGGCGAGAAGGCCGCCGAGGAGCTGCTGGCCGGGCAGGGGTACCGGATCGTCGCGCGCAAGCACCGCTGCCCCCGCGGTGAAGTGGACCTCGTCGCCGAGCACGGCGACCTGCTCGTGTTCGTCGAGGTGCGCACGCGCGCGACTTCCGCCTTCGGCGGACCGGAAGAGACGGTGGGAACCGCGAAGCAGCAGCGACTCATCCGGGCGGCGCGCGACTTCCTCGCCCGCTGGCGAGGCGCGCCGCGGGACCTCCGCTTCGATGTCATCGCGGTGGTGGATGCGCCGGGCGGCCCGCGCGTCGAGCACTTCCCCGGCGCGTTCGATACGCCATACTGAAGGCGCCGTGCCTCTGTACGTCGTCGCCACGCCGATCGGCAATCTGCAGGACCTGACCGCTCGCGCGCGAGAGGTGCTCGCCAGCTGTGACGGCGTGGTCGCCGAAGACACACGCTACACGGGCCAGCTGCTCAAACACCTGGGCATCGAGAAGAAGCCGTTCCACGCGCTGCCGGCGTATGACGAGGCGCGCCGGGCCGAGGCGATCCTCGATCGGCTCGGGCAGGGCGCCTCGCTCGCGCTGGTCACCGATGCGGGCACCCCGGCGGTGAGCGATCCCGGCGCGCTCCTGGTGCGCCGCGCGGTCGAGCAGGGCGTCCCGGTCGTGCCCGTACCCGGGCCGAGCGCCGCGATCGCGGCCGTGAGCGTCAGCGGATTCACCGAGCCCCGCTTCCACTTCGCCGGCTTCCTGCCGCGAAAGGCGGGGGCGCGCTCCGCGATGCTCGACGAGCTCAGGGCGCTGCGTGCTCAGCTCGTCTTCTACGAATCGCCCCACCGGCTCGCGGCGACCTTGCGCGATCTGCGCTCGACGCTCGGAGACCGTCCCGCCGTGGTCGCGCGCGAGCTGACCAAGGTGCACGAGGAGCTTTCCCGCGGGACGCTCTCCCAGCTGGCCGGCCGTTTCTCCGGCGAGGTGCGCGGTGAAGTCGTCGTGGTGGTGTCCGGCGCACCCGAGGCGGAGCAGGCCGGGGAGGATCCCGCCGACCTGGAGCGCGAAGTGCGCGAACGCCTCTCGCGGGGCGAGCGTCCCAAGGACATCGCCGAGGCACTCTCCGGAAGCCACGCGAAGCGCGAGGTCTACCAGCTCGCGCTGAAGCTGAAGGAGCGGTAGCGCGGGCGCTCAGAAGCTGAGCGTGAGGGTGCCAGCCACGCCCCAGATGAGCACGTTGTCGGCCTTGAGGCGGCGGCCGGGCTGGTCGAGGCGGAAGTCGTAGGTGGGGTTCTGCTCGGGCGCCGGGATGCCGCGGCCGCCCGAGATGTCGACCGTGCCGTTGCCGTCCAGGTCCTTGCCGATAGATTCGGTGGTGAGGAAGCGCGGCGTGTCGATTCCGACCGTCCCGTAGACGCGCAGCTGCGCCCAGCGCGCGAACCGTCCGTACACGCCGAGCGAGCCGGTCGCGTTCACGTACTCCTGGGCGTAGGTGAGCTTGCCCAGCATGTCGGAGACTTGCGAGTAGTCGCGCCCGGCGCTGAACCAGGTCACGTCGCCGCGCACGTCGAGGGCGATCTTCTGCCCGGCACGCGGGTCCTCCCCCAGGACGAACTCGCTCCCCAGGGCGAGACCAACCTGCACCGGAGGCTGGTAGCGCGCTTGATCGCGCCAGGCGGCGCTCGCGCAGTTGGCCGGAGCAACCTCGGAAAGCGCGGCGGGGTCGCCGCAGTTGTCGAACGCGCCCTTGACGGGGAAAGCGACGCTGCCGCGCAGCATGACGTAAGGATCGGCCACCCGGAAGCGCTTCGAGAAGGCCGTCCAGCCGCTCACCACGTGCGCGCGCCGGAACTCCTTGGTGGAGATCGAGTTGCCCGCCGCAGCGGCCGAGCCGAACGCGGACGGGTCGTCGATCTGGCCGGGCACCGGGAAGGTGTAGTCGGCGCCGACCACCCAGGTCGCCACCGCCGCGCCCGGCGGATAGACATCCGGGCGAAGGCGTACCTCGCGCCCTTCGTCGACGATCGCCCAGGCGAGGCCGATGGTGGGGTCGCGGAATCCGGAGCGCTGGCTGTGGCCCGGGGCAACCACGATGGGCTGCGGCGTCGTGCACGAGCCGGGATTGCCGCAGCCGGAGATGGAGATGGTGTTGTTCGCCAGGGTGCTGGTGCCGGCGACCGAGACACCGTTCACGGTGGCGTAGTCCCAGTCTTGCACATCCCGCAGCACGAACGGCGCGATCACGTGCAGCTCGAGCCCGCGGTGCAGGCCGGCCGCGATGCGGAAATCGAACTGGTCCAGGGTGCGGTCGTGCTGCAGCTCGTCCACCAGCGTGATGGTCCCGCCTTGAAGATTCTCGCGGCGGATGCGCGTCGAGTCGCGGCGGTGCTGGTAGTCCGCGCGCAGGTCCAGCTCGAACGGCCGGTCGTCCTGCATCGCGGTGGCAACGTCGGTCACCTGCGCCGCCAGAACGGGCATCGCCACCAAGAAGACCGGGATCGCCCGAGCGAATCGCATCCGTCCGCAGCGTAGGTGTACGCGGAGGACGGGTCAAAATTCCTGCTCCTCAGGCGTCGTCGCCGCGCAGGCCGAATTCCTTCATCTTCATCTGCAGCGACTTGCGCGAGATCTTGAGGAGCTTGGCGGTGCGGGTCACGTTCCCTCCGGTGACCTCCAGGCCTCGGACGATCAGGTCGCGCTCGATCGCCTGCACCTGTCCCTTGACGATCTCCTTGAGCGGACCGGGAGGGCCGCTGGCGGCGGGGACCTGCGCCTCGGCGGCCGGGACGTCCGGAGGCTGCCGGCGCAGCGACGCCGGCAGGTCGTTCGCTCCGATGCGCGGCCCCTCCGCGAAGAGGATGGTGCGCTCGAGCACGTTCTCCAGCTCGCGGATGTTGCCTGGCCAGGCGTAGGCAGCGAGGCACGCCAGCGCCTCGTCCTCGATCCGCTCGACGTTCTTGCGCAGCCGCGCGTTGTATTTCTGCCGGAAGTGCTCCACGAGCAAGGGGATGTCCTCCCGGCGCTCGCGCAACGGGGGCAGGTGGATGGGGACCACGTTCAGCCGGTAGTAGAGGTCCTCGCGGAAGCGGCCGGCGCCGATCTCGCGGCCCAGGTCGCGGGAGGTGGCCGCCACCAGGCGAACCTCGACGCGCGTGGTCTTCACGCCACCCACCCGCTCGAACTCGCTCTCCTGGATCGCGCGCAGGAGCTTCACCTGCATCTCCACCGGGATCTCGCCGATCTCGTCGAGGAAGAGCGTGCCCCCGTCGGCCAGCTCGAATCGACCCGGCTTGGACTGCACCGCGCCGGTGAAAGCCCCCTTCTCGAACCCGAACAGCTCCGCTTCCACCAGCTCGCGCGGGATGGCCGCGCAGTTGATCTTGATGAACGGCCGCTCGCGCCGGGAAGAGGTCTCGTGCAGCGCGGTCGCGACCAGCTCCTTGCCGGTGCCGCTCTCGCCCTGGATGAGCACGGTCGAGGGCGCGTCGGCGACCTTGGCGATCATCTGCTGCAGCTCCTGCATCTGCCTGCCGCGGCCGATGATCTCCGTGTAGCGGCGCGCGGCGCCTTCCTGCCGCTCCTCGGGGACGACGTTGCGCTGGTTGTAGTCGCTCTGCCGCGCCGCCTTGGCGATGATCGCCTTGAGCTCCCCGTGATCGAACGGCTTGGCGAGGAAATCGAAGGCGCCCGCCTTCATCGCCTCGACCGCGCTGTCGATCCGGCCATGGGCAGTGACCACGATCACCGGCACGTCGGGGTGCCGCGCCACGACCTTGCGCAGGAGGGTCAGGCCGTCCATGCGCGGCATGACCAGGTCGGTCACAACCACATCCGCGCCGTCGCGCTCCAGAGCGGAGATGGCCTCCTCCCCGTCCCCACAAACGGTCACCTCGTACCCTTCGCGCTGCAGCGTGGCCGCGAGGACTTTCCGGAGACTCTGCTCGTCGTCCACGACGAGGACGCG
>VBKO01000223.1 GCA_005888115.1 Deltaproteobacteria bacterium | reverse complement strand
CAGCACATCCTACTTGCCCGCGCCCCGGCTTGCATGGCTACATCGATCGATGAGCAAGCTCGTCGCCGTCCTGCCGCTCGTCTGCGGCTGCATGGTCGCCCACCAGGAGCCGGCGGTGCGCGGGCTTCCGCCGGACGACCGGGCGGCGCCGCTCTCCGCGGTTTGGGTGGGGCACGCGACGGTGCTCTTGCGCATCGGCAACCGCACGGTGCTCACCGATCCGAACCTCTCCGGCGCGATCCTGGTGGTGCCCCGGGAGACCCCGGCCTCGCTGCGAGCGTCCGAGCTGCCCCGCATCGACGTGGCGCTGATCAGCCACATGCACATGGACCACTTCGATGCTCCCACGGTGCGCAAGCTGGGACGCGACACCGCGGTCTTCTTCCCGGACGGCGGCCAGGCGTACGCGGACGAGATCGCGCAGCCGCGGAAGCGTCCTCTCAAGGTCTGGGAATCGCTCGAGGTGCGCGGCCTCACCATCACGGCGGTGCCCGCGCGTCACCAAGGGGGTCGCTACGGCGTCGACGCGCTGTGGAACCACGCCGCGACGGGATACGTGATCGAGGGCGCCGGCCGGCGCGTGTACTTCGCCGGCGACACAGGCTACGACCCGAAAATCTTCCGCGAGATCGGCGCCCGCTTCCCAGGCATCGACCTCGCGTTCATCCCCATCGCGCCCGCCCATCCGGGCCGCGCGCTGGACCGCTGGGGCCACGCAAGCCCAGAGCAGGCGCTGGACATCTTCCACGACGTCCGTGCCGCGGCGATGGTGCCCATCCACTTCGAGGCGTACTACTCGCGCGGCGACCACGGCGCGCCGCGTCGCCGCCTGTTGGCCGAGGTGGCGCGCCGCGGCCTGGGCGATCGCGTGTTCGCGCTCCACACGGGCGAGCGGATCGCTCTGGGCGACGGCGCGCCGAAAGTCCTCGGCGAAGAGGGACCGGCCGTCGCGCGGCGCTGAGGGGCGCGCGGCCATGCCATCCCTTCCCGACTACGACCGGCTCGACGCCACCGAGCTCGCGGCGTTGGTCCGGCGCAAGGAAGTGTCGCCTTCCGAGCTGGTGGAGGCAGCCATCGAGCGGATCGAGGCGCGCAATCCACCGCTGAACGCGGTGGTGGCCCGCTCGTACGATCGCGCGCGGCAGCAGGCGCGCGGCCCGCTGCCGGAGGGGCCGTTCCGAGGAGTGCCATTCCTGCTCAAGGACATGCTCGCGGTCGACGCTGGGACCTGCACGACCAACGCGTGCCGGTTCTTCCAGGGGTTCGTCCAGCAGGGCGACAGCGAGCTGGTGCGGCGGCTCAAGTCCGCGGGGCTATTGATCGTCGGAAAGACCAACACCTCCGAGATGGGCATCCTGCCAGTGACCGAGCCGCGGCTGTACGGCCCCACTCGCAATCCCTGGAACACCGCGTACACGCCGGGCGGGTCGAGCGGCGGCTCGGCGGCCGCGGTGGCATCCGGAATGGTGCCCATGGCGCACGGAGGAGATGGGGGCGGGTCGATCCGCATCCCGGCCTCGTGCTGCGGGGTCTTCGGGCTCAAGCCGACGCGAGGTCGGAACCCGATGGGTCCGTACGTGGGCGAAGGATGGCATGGCATCGCGGTCGAGCACGCCCTGACGCGCAGCGTGCGGGACAGCGCCGCGCTCCTCGACGTCACGCAGGGCCCGGACCTCGGCGCGCCGTATGTCGCTCCGGCGCCGGCGGCGCCGTATGCCGAGGAGGCGGCGCGCGAGCCTGGCCGGCTACGCATCGCGTTCTCCACGCGCTCCCTGCTCGGCACGACGGTGCATCCGGACTGCGTCGAGGCGGTCCAGCGCGCGGCCGCCTTGTGCGAGAAGCTCGGCCATTCGGTCGAGGAGGATGCGCCGGAGGTCGATCGCAAGGCGCTCTCGAAAGCCTTCCTCGTCCTCGTCGCCGCGGAGACAGCGGCCGAAATCGACAGCGCGGCGGAGTCGATGCGCAAGGAGCCGCGGCCGCGGGACTTCGAGCCGGGCACCTGGATGCTGGCGCAGATCGGCCGGAAGTTCCGCGCCGACGAGCTGGCGCGCGCCGTCCACCGGATGCGCGCCGCGGGGCGCGAGCTGGCCGGTTGGTTCGAAAAGCGCGACGCGTTCCTCACCCCGACGGTGGCGGCGCCGCCGCTGCGGGTGGGCGCCCTCGACCAGAAGCCGGCGGAGAAGCTCGCGCTCGCGGTCTTGCGCGCGTTCCCCAGCGAGACGGCGATGCGAAAGCTGCTCGACCAGATCGCGGAGCAGGCGTTCGAGTTCGCCGCCTTCACGCCGCTCGCCAACCTGACCGGCCAGCCCGCCGTCTCGATCCCCCTGCACTGGAACGCGCAAGGCTTGCCGATCGGCTCGCACTTCTTCGCCCGCTTCGGCGACGAGGCGACCCTGCTGCGCCTCGCGGCGCAGCTCGAGAAGGCGCAGCCCTGGGCGGAGCGGCGGCCGCCGCTTTCGTGAAGCTCTTCGATCTCGACAGCCGCGGCACCACCGTCGCGCGCGAGGTCCGCGGCGGAGCGGCGACGTTCCTCACCATGGCGTACATCCTCTTCGCCAACCCGGCGATCCTCTCGGCGGCGGGAATGCCTTTCGGCCCCGTCGTGGCGGCGACCGCCGCGGCATCCGCGCTCGCCTCCCTCCTCATGGCACTCGGCGCGAACTTCCCCATCGCGCTCGCGCCGGGAATGGGGCTCAACGCGGTGATCGCGTATCAAGTGGCTCCAGCCGCGGGTTCGTGGCAGGCCGCGATGGGTCTGGTGGTCGCGGACGGGCTGCTCATGCTCGTCCTGGTGCTGGTGGGCCTGCGCGAGGCGCTGCTGCACGCGATTCCGCGCGATCTGCGCCGCGCCATCGGCGCGGGCATCGGGCTGTTCATCGCGTTCATCGGCGCGGTGAACGCGCGCGTCGTGGTCGTCCCCGCCAGCACGGTGGCGGCGCTGTCCCGGGCCCCGCGGGCCGTGCTCCCACCGGTCACCTTCGGCTCGCTGCGCGATCCCGAGACGCTCGTCGCCCTCCTCGGCCTGGTGGTCACCGCGGCGCTGCTCGCGCGCCGCGTGCGCGGCGCGCTCCTCATCGGCATCGCCTTCTCGACCGTGCTCGCGCTGGTGCTCGGCGTCGCCCATCTGCCCCAGGGCGCGTGGATCGCCGTGCCGCGATTCGAGACCTTCGGGAAGGCCGACCTGCGCGCGGCGTTCGTTCCCCAGCTGCTGCCGCTGCTCTTCTCCATCCTGCTGGTCGATTTCTTCGACACCATCGGCACCTCGACGGCCATCGCCGAGGAAGCGGGGCTCATCGACGAGCAAGGGCGGATTCCGGGCCTCGGGCGCCTTCTGGTGGTCGACTCGCTGGCGGCTTCCATCGGAGGCCTGTTCGGCGCCAGCTCGGTCACCAGTTACATCGAGTCGGCCGCCGGAGTGGCCGAGGGCGCGCGCACCGGCCTGCACAGCCTGATCGTCGCGGCGCTGTTCGCCGCCGCCGCCTTCGCGGCTCCGCTGGCGGGCATCGTCCCGGCGGCGGCCACCGCGCCGGCGCTGATCGCGGTCGGCTTCCTCATGTGCAAGCAGCTCACGCGGGTGGACTTCGCCGCGGTGGACACCGCGCTGCCGGCGTTCGTGGTGGCGGTGGGGATTCCATTCACGTATTCCATCTCGCACGGCATCGGGTACGGATTCATCAGCTACACCGTGGTGCAGATCTTCTCCGGGCGCGCGCGCTCGCTCCACCCGTTGATGATCGGCGCGTCGATCGCCTTCGGCGCTTTCCTCGTCTTCGCGTAGACCTATCTGCGCGCCGGAGCGGAGGCGCGCGCGAAGAATTGGCCGGCGCTCGCCCCCTGCGCGTCGCGGTAGGCGATGCACAGGCGCACCTTCTCCAGCGTCTCCGCGAGCTGGCGCCTTCCTCCGGGCATGCGCGGCGCGCGGTCGGCGAGGAACGCCTCCGCGTCGCCGAGGTGCGCACGGTCGCAGAACTCGCCGGCGAGCGCGATGACCTCCTGGGCGTGCGATTCGGGCACCTGCGGGACGAGCTGGTCGAACTCGTGCTTGAGCGCCGTCCAGGCCGCCTCGCGCGAGGGGAAGTGCGCGGCGACCGCAAAGAGCACCTCGATGCGCTCGTTCTTGCGCAGGCGCGAGTCGAGTGGAAGAGCCAGGGCACGCTCGCGCAGCGCCGGGTCCTGGGTCGCGGCGAGCGCCGCCAGGATGCGGCGCCGCACTGCCACGTCGCGCTCCTCCGGGAGGCGGGCCAGGAGAGCGTCGAATTCCTTCGCGCCGCCTTGGTGGACCGCCGCGCCGAGGGCGATGGCGGCGAGCCCGGGATCGACCGCCCGTGGATGGAACCGGCCGTCCTCGAAGCCTGCGTACGCGCGTCCGCGCCGGGCCGCTTCCGAAAGCACCGCCGGATCGCCGGCGGTGAAGGCGAGGAACCAGAGAACGCGGGCGCGGAAGGCCCGAACCGGGATCGCCTCGGCGCGCCGCGGAGTCCAGCCCAGCCGCCGCGCCACGGGTCCGTAGAGCTGCCTCCCCACCTGCTCGACCCGCGCGCGGGTCGCATCGGGAACCAGGTCCTCCCGCGCGGCGGTCAGGATGGCGATGGGGACGGTGGCGACCTGCGGATCCGGGTCCGCGGCCAGCGGCGCAATGGCTGCCATTCCGTCGGCGAATCCGAGCACGCCGCTGTGCATGGCGGCACGCACGTTGGCCGCCACCGAGATGCGCTCGCGCGCATCGAGGCTCCGGTATGCCGCGCCGGTCAGCTTGCGCAGGTCGCGCGGCGGAAGGCTCCAGCGGTAGTAGCCCGAGGCGTCCGCGTTGGGGAGGATCCAGTCCGGGCAGGCATCGAGCGGCAAGACCCCCTGGGCATCCTCGAGCAGCGTGCAGGTCTCTTTTTCCACGCCAGCGGTGGAGTAGCGGGCGCACACCGGAATGTGCCAGAGCTGGCGCCGGTCCGCGGACGATCCGAGGGGCAGGTAACGCTCCTGGCGGAGCAGGAGGCGCGGCCGGTCCCCCGAGCAGGACACGCGCGCGCCGACGAGCGGGACCCCGGCCTGGTCGAGGAAGGTGTGGAACGCGGCCTTCACCTCGCGCCCCGAGGCGTTCGAGAGCGCGTCGAGCAAGTCGTCGGTATCGCCGCCTCCGTACGCGTGGGCGCGCAGGTATCCACGGATGCCTTCCCGGAACCGCTCGGGCCCGAGGAAGCGCTCGAACATCCCCAGCACGCCGCCGCCCTTCTGGTACGTGATCGAGTCGAACTGGTTCCAGACGTTCTTGATGTCGTCGAGCGGCTGCCGGACCGCCCGCGCGCTGGCCAGCGCATCCTTCCCCATCGCGTAGTCCACGCCGTCGAGGAAGCTCGTCCACGCCCCGTACGCCGGATTCCATTCCTCGACGGTGCGGTTGCCCATCCAGGTGGCGAACGACTCGTTGAGCCAGGCATCGGTCCACCAGCGCAGCGTCACCAGGTCTCCGAACCACTGGTGCGCCATCTCGTGGGCCATGACGGAGGCGATCGACTTTCGCGTCTGCTCCGCGCTGACGCCGGGCGCGAAGAGGAGGATGTCCTCGCGGTAGAGGATCGCGCCGGCGTTCTCCATCGCGCCGTAGGTGTAGTCGGGCGCGGCGAGGTGATCGAGCTTCTCGAACGGGAACTCGGTGCCGAAGTACCGCTCGAGGCGGACCAGCAGGTCGGCTCCCGTCTTCAGTGCGAAGTCGAGCTCGCCTCCTCGCCCCTTCGGCGCGATCCCGCGGACCTGCAGCGGGCGCGAGCGCACCTGGTTGGGCGGCAGTGGAGGCGGGCTGACGACGTCGAACGGACCCACGGCCCAGAGCAAGAGATAGGTCGGAAGGGGTCTGGTGGTCGCGAAGCGGACGCGCTTCAGCCCGGCCCCCGCGGGCTGCTCTTCGACGGGCATCGTGTTGGCCACGGCCACTTCGCCCGAAGGCACCGTGAAGGTGACGTCGAACGGCGTCTTGAACTCCGGCTCGTCGAATCCGGGAAACGCGCGCCGCGCATCGGCCGCCTCGAACTGGGTATACGCATAGCGCTCGCCGGCCTCCGTGGCGACGTAGAGGCCGACGATCTGCGGGTCGAACTCGCGGTCCCAGGCGAGGTGGACGGTCGCCTTGCCGGGCCCGACCGGCCGATCGAGCGCGAGACGCGCCAGTCCTTCCGCGTTCACCTGCTCGTATGCGGCGGAGGCGGCGTCCACCCGCGCGGAGGTGACGTGCAGACCGCGACCGTGCAGCCAGAGAACGGAGCGGGGCGCGTCCAGCTCGACCTCGATGTCGGCCGTGCCCGAGAAGCGCTCCTCGGTGGGGACGATCCGGATCGAGAGCGTGTAGCGGACCGGGTGCACCTCGCGCGGCAGCCGCAGCAAAGGTGGCGCCTCGCGAGGCTCGGGCGGCCGCAGCGCGGCGGCGGGCGCGGGGGTGGGCGCCGCGACGGGCGGCGGCGCCTGCCTCGGAGCGCCCGCGCAGCCGATTGCGATGGACAGCAGGACTCTCGCACGTCGGGTCGAGGGATGCATGGCCGGCGGACTCTACGTGAATTCCCGCTGGCGCGGGCGCGTCGGATTGCGAGAGCAGCAGGGCGCGGTGTCCGGCAGTCGAACGGCCGCGCGCTCGGCCCTTTCCACCGCGGCGCGGCGGTGCCTACATCGTCGGCCCGAGGAGGTTCCATGTTCCGCATCCTCTGCGCCGCGGTGGCATGCGCCGCGTTCGCCGCCTGCGTGCGCAACCCCGCGACCGGCAACCTGCAGCTGAACCTCGTCTCCGAATCTCAAGAGATCGACATGGGCAAGCAGGCCGCGCAGGACGTCGAGCAGAGCATAGGCCTGTACAAGGACGCGAAGCTCACGGCGTACGTCAGCAAGATGGGGCAGTCGCTCGCGCAGCACACGAACCGCAAGAACCTGCCCTGGCAGTTCCACGTGGTCGAGGACGCGGCGGTGAACGCGTTCGCGCTGCCCGGCGGTCCGGTCTACGTCACGCGAGGCATCCTCGGCACGCTGATGACCGAAGCGCAGCTCGCGGCTCGGTGCTGAGCCCGCAGATCGCGTCGCTCAGCCAGATCGCGGGCGCCGGGTTGCAGGTGCTGTTCCTCAAGTTCAGCCGCGACGACGAGAACCAGGCGGACAAGCTCGGCTTCGCGTACATGGCGAACGACGGGTACGACCCGCGCCAGATGGTGGACGTCTTCAAGACGCTCGAGCGCGTCTCCAAGCTCGCCGGTGGCGGCAAGCTTCCCGAATGGCTGCAGACGCACCCGGATCCCGGGAACCGGGAGAAGGCCGCCGAAGAGCGTCTCAAGGATTTGAAGATGGACTTCAGCAAGGCCAAGGTGAACCGCGACGAGTACCTGGGCATGATCGACGGTCTGGTCTATGGCGAGGATCCGCGGCAGGGCTACTTCCAGGGCGCGAAGTTCCTCCACCCCGACCTCAAGTTCCAGCTCAGCTTTCCGGAGGGCTGGAAGACGCAGAACACGCCCCAGGCCGTGGCCGCGATCAGCCCCAAGCAGGACGCCATCGTGCAGCTCGCGCCGGCCGGCAAGATGTCCCCGGAGGAGGCCGCGCAGAAGTTCTTCAGCCAGAAAGGGCTGCAGCAAGGGCAGGCGGCGCAGATCACCGTCAACGGGCAGCGCGCGATCGCCTCCTACTTCGCTGCGCAGACGCAGGAAGGGCAGATCGCGGGGCTGATCGCGTTCGTCGGCTACAACGGCTCCACCTACGCGCTGCTCGGCTACACCGGCGCGCAGACCCTGCAGCAGTACGACCCGGCGTTCAAGGCGTTCATCGGGAGCTTCGCTCCGCTCACCGACCCCGGCGCGCTGTCGGTGCAGCCGGCCAAGATCCAGGTCGTGCGCGTCGACAGCGAGATGACGGTCGAGCAGTTCAACCAGCTGTTCCCCTCGAATCTGAAGCTGGAGGAGCTGGCGCTGATCAACGGCTTCGACGACAAGAACGGGCGGCTCCAGGCCGGCCAGAAGTACAAGCGGGTGGTGGGCGGGCCGCCGGTCCAGGACAAACCGGCCGCCGGCCAGCCGCCGAAATCCTGACCAGCGCGATTTCCCGAGTCATCCTGCGGTTGCGCTCAAGATCCCCGCGCCTTCGCCGATGGGATCCTGGACATGGGGATGATCGCCAAGACCGCCGGAGAAGGTGCGTCAGGGTCCGACACGGTCCGGCCCACGCGCCTCCTGCTCGCCGAGGACGACGAGCTGCTCCGGCGGGTATTCGCGCGCGCTTTCCGCGCCGATGGGTACGAGGTCGATGTCGCCGCCGACGGCGAGGCCGCTCTCGCCCTGCTCAAGGACAAGCGGTTCGACGCCATCCTCACCGACATCGCCATGCCGCGGCTCTCCGGCATCGACTTGCTGCGCGCGGTCCGTGAGCACGACTCCGACGTGCCGATCGTGCTGATGACCGGCGGCCCCGAGCTGGCCACGGCGCTGCAGGCGATCGAGCACGGCGCATTCCGCTACCTGGTCAAGCCGGTGGAGCTCTCCGAGCTGAAGAGCATCGTGCGCCGCGCGGCGAGCTTCCATCGCCTGGCCCAGCTCAAGCGCGAGGCGCTCGCCGTGCTGGGCGAGAACGCGGCGCTCAAGGACGACCGCGCCAGCCTGGAGCGCACCTTCGAGCGCGCCTTGCAGGGGCTCTGGATGGCCTTCCAGCCGATCGTCCAATGGCCCGCGCGTGCGCTGTTCGGCTTCGAGGCGCTGGTGCGCACCTCGGAGCCGGCGCTGGCGCGTCCGCCGGACCTGATCGGCGCCGCCGAGCGCCTGCGGCGCCTGCCCGATCTCGGCCGCGCCATCCGCAACGCCGTGGCGGCGCGGATCGCCGCCTCCTCGGGCAACGTCTTCGTGAACCTGCACGCGGCCGACCTGCTCGACGACCACCTGCTCGATCCCGCTTCCCCGCTGTCGGCGCACGCGGCCAAGGTCGTGCTCGAGATCACCGAGCGCGCCGGCCTCGACGAGGTCAAGGACGCGCGCGCCCGCGTGGAGTCGCTCAAGCGCATGGGCTACCGCATCGCGGTCGACGACCTCGGCGCCGGGTACGCCGGTCTGACCAGCTTCGCGCAGCTGGAGCCGCACATCGTCAAGCTCGACATGTCGCTGGTGCGCAACGTCCACGAGGCGCCCACCAAGCGCAAGCTCATCCAGTCCATCGTCGCCCTCTGCCGCGACCTGGGCATCGAGCCGGTCGGCGAAGGCGTGGAGACCGCCGCCGAGCGCGACGTGCTGGAGCAGCTCGGCTGCACGCTGCTGCAGGGGTACCTGTTCGGCAAGCCGGAGCGGGAGTTCCTGCAGCCGAAGTTTTGAACGCCGGCCGCGCTACCTCGCGAGCTGCAGCGTCACCTCGCGCAAGAAGCGGACGCCTTCTCCCATCCACCTGATCGGGCGCCGCTCGTCGGCGCCGTGCGCGGCCCGCCCCGCGCGTTGATCTTCCTGCGTTCCCGGCGCTCCGCCCAGGCCGTAGGACTGGATGCCGATCTCGCGCAAGTGCCGCGAATCGGTGGCTCCGGTGCCCATCGAGTGCGAGACCGCCACCTCGCCCCACAGCGCGCGCGCCGCCGCGTGCACCGCCTCGTTCACCGGACCGCTGATCGGCGAAGGCTTGGCGAAGCCGATGTCCTCCAGCGGCTTCACCTCCACCGACGGGTCTGCGATGGCCTGCGCGAGCCGCGCCTGCGTCTGCTCGCGCGTCTCGCCGGGCAGGATGCGGCAGTTCACCGTCGCCTCGGCGGTGGTGGGCAGCACGTTGTCCTGCGGCGCCGCCTTGAGCATGGTCGTGACGCAGGTGGTGCGGACCTGCGCGTTGGCGAGCCGATCCTTGCCGATCACCGCATCGTCCTCCGGCGAGACGGTGCCCGTTTGCGCCGCGCGCTCGAGGGCAGTCGACAGCGGCGGCTTCTCCCGGCGGGCCATGAGCGCGATCCCTTCGCGCGATTCGGGCAGGACCTTGGCGGGGAAGCGCAGCTCGCCGATTCGCTGCAAGGCCCGGGAGAGCGTCACCACGGGATCGAAGTCGGTGGGCGGCACCGACGAATGGCCGCCCTTTCCCTTCACGCTGAGGCCGTAGCTCTGGAAGATCTTCTCCGCCACGCCGATCTGCACCGACTCCATCCGCGAAAGGTCGGGCTTGACGATGAGCGCGCCTCCCTCGTTCAGCGCCAGCTCGGCGTCGATCAGATCGCGGTGGTTCTGCGCCAGCCAGCGCGCGCCGGCGAGCCCGCCCGTCTCCTCGCCCGCGGTGAGCGCCACGATCAGATCGCGCCCCAGCTTCGGCTGGCTGCGGGCCGCTTCCAGCGCGATGGCGGCGAACGCCGAGGCCATCGCCTTGTCGTCGCTCACGCCCCGCGCGTAGAGATAGCCGTCCTTCTCCGTCGGCTGGAAAGGAGGGACGCTCCACGGTTGCCCTTCGACCGGCACCACGTCGACGTGCGCGAGCAGGAGCAGCGGACGCCTGGCCCCGCTGCCGCGCACCCGCGCGACCAGGTTCCCGCGCCCCGGGGCGGACTCAAGAATCTGCGCCTGGACCCCCGCCCGCTGGAACCGGGCGAGGAGCGGCCGCAGCGCGGCGGTCTCGTTGCCGTGGCTGGCGTCGACGCGCAGCAGCTGATCGAGGATCTCGCGCGCTTCCGTCTCCACGGGTCCCGCGGCCAGCGCGGCGCAGGTGAGTGCGAGGAGCATCGGCCACCACCTCCGGGGCGCGCACCCTACCATGGCCGGTTGACCACCGACGGCGCGTTGTGGATTTGCTTCCGGCGGGAGGACTTACTCATGGTGCGTAACGTCGCAATCGTGTTCTGTCTGTCATTCGCCGCCGCAGCCCAGCAGCCCGCGGCGCAACCTGCTACCGAGCCCGCTGCCGCTGCGCAGCCTGCAGCGGAGAAACCTGCCGCAGCGCCCGCCGCCGCGGAGAAGACCCCGGCGACCGAGCCGGCCATCTCCGCCGACGGCAAGATGCACATGGACGCCGCCATCGCCTTCCTCAAGGCGTGGGGCAAGGGCCGCTGGGACGATGCAAAGCCCGTCGCCGCCGACAAGGTGCCGGTCAAGATGGGCGACAAGTCGTATGACGTGGACGTCGCGGCCGGGAAGAGCGAGGTCAAGGCCGTGCTGCCGTTCCGCGGACTCTCCACCTTGCGCGAGCAGGGCAAGGTGGTGGGAATCGCCGTCGCCGAGCTGGCGGTGAGGACCGACGCCGCAGAAAAGCGTGGCAAGGCCCGCCTGACCACCGAGGACAAGGACGGCCAGGTCCGGGTCACTGCCGTCGAGCTGGAGTAGCTCGGTTCGCCTGTGCCCAAGGCGAGGTCCGGCGCACGCCGGCCGGACCTCGCCGCGCTTTTGACCAAGCCGCGCCTTTGACCAACAGCGGTGATCATTGAGTCGTGAGCGGCGACTCTTCGAGCGCGAAGCCGTCCTCGCCCAGGCGGACGCGCACGATGTCGTCGAAGCCTTCCTCGCGCGCGGGCGGCTCGAGGCGGCGCGCAGTGGTGTAGATGGCCACGTCCGGCACCCGTGCGCGGCCCTCGCGTCCGGCGTTCCGGCGGAGGGCCTCGCCGACCGAGGCAAGGAAGTGCACGGCGACGATCCGGGCGCCGGCCCGCCTCCCTGCCTCGATGAGCGCGGCACGATCGGCGCGCCGCGGGTTGGTGTTGTCCACCACCACCGAACGGCCGGTGGCGAGCGCCTGCTCGATCTGCCGCAGCTGGAGATCGGACTTCTTGCGCGCGTGCGGGCGGAACAGGTCCTTGCTGACATGCACGTGAGTGCCTGAGTAGCGGCTCGCGAAGTAGCCGCTCTTCCCGGAGCCCTGCAACCCGACGAACAAGACCAGCTCCATCCGCTCGCCCGTCCGCGCACCGCTGCACGGCCGCGGCGCAATGCCGAACTTGGTGCGGGCCTTCCACAAAGGAGCGCACCAGTGTCCCGCTACGTCCTTCCCGACCTTCCCTACGATTACGGCGCCCTCGAGCCGCATCTCTCCGGCAAGATCATGCAGCTGCACCACGACAAGCACCACCGGACCTATGTGGACACCGCCAACCAGTGTATCGACAAACTGATCGAGATCCGTCGCAAGCGTGATTTCGAGACCATCGCCGCGCTCGAGCACAAGCTTGCCTTCAACGTCTCCGGCCACGTGCTGCACAGCCTGTTCTGGCAGAACCTCGCTCCCCAGGCGGGCGGCGAGCCGGAGGGCGAGCTGGCCCGCGCCATCGTCCGCGACTTCGGCAGCTTCGAGAGCTTCAAGCAGCAGCTCGTCCACACCGCGTCCACGATCATGGGCTCGGGTTGGGCGGCGCTGGTCTGGGATCCGGTGATCCAGCGGCTGGGGACCACCCAGATCCACGACCACCAGTCGGAGGTCACGCAAGGCAGCTTCCCGCTGATGGTGCTCGACGCCTGGGAGCACGCCTACTACCTGCAATACCAGACGGAGAAGAACCGCTACTTCGAGGCGATCTGGAACCTGTGGAACTGGAACGACGTCGCGCAGCGCTTCTCCGCGGCACAAGCGGTCGACGTGCGGCTGGAGCGGGCGGCCGATCAGCCGGCCGCGGCGCCTCCCTCGGTCCACTGAAGCGGATCCGGAAGTAGCCCGGCCCGCGCGTGCAGCTCGGGGAGGTGACTGGCGAAGTGGGCCGAGGTCAGCTCCGAGGCGGGCCGGCCAGCGAATTGCCAGAAGCAGGTGCGCACATCGGCCGCGGCCACGAACGTGGGGCGCGCGGCGCTGCGCGCGCGGGTACACTCCGCGCGCCTTGCGCAGCCCCTGGCTCCTTTTTCTCGCCGCCGCCGCCGCGCTCGCGGTGTTGGCGTTGCTCCACACGCTCTTCTGGGGCTGGGTGTACCGGGTGCGCCCGACGCAGGACGAGCTGCGGTTCGCGCGTACGCAGGACGGCTGGCGCGTGGCCGTCGCCCGGCGGGTGCCGCGCGGACAACCGCGGTGGCCGCCCGTGCTCCTCTGCCACGGCTTGTCCGCGAACCGCGCCAGCCTGGACTTCGGTGTCTCACGGTACTCGCTGGCGCTGGCGTTCGCCGAGGCCGGGTTCGACTGCTTCGGGCTGGATCTGCGCGGGCACGGCGACTCGCGACGAGGGTCGCCCCGGGCATGGAGCTTCGATACCTATCTCTCGCAGGACATCCCGGCCGCGCTCGAGGAGGTGCACGCTGCCTCGCGCGCCGATCGGGTGTTGTGGGTGGGGCACAGCCAGGGCGCGCTGCTCGGTCTCGTCGCCGCGGGCATGTTCCCCGCCCGCATCGCGGGGGTGGTCGCCCTGGCGCCGCCGACGCATTTCCACGCCCAGGAGGCCTTGCGCAGGCTCCTCCCCTACGCGTTCCTCGCGACCGGCCGCGGTCACCGGCTCCTGGCCCGCGCGGCGACGCCCGTCGCGGGCTGGTTCCATCCGGGCCTGGCGCAGTTCGCCTGGAATTCGCGCAACATCGATGCACGCATCTATCGCCAGGTGCTCGCCAACGTGGTCGAGGACGTTTCGCCTCAGGTGTTCCGTCAATTCCTCGATTGGATGCGCCGCGATCGATTCGCCTCGCTGGACGGACTCACCGACTACCGGGCCGGCCTCTCCGGCGCGCGCCAGCCCGCGTTGTTCGTCGCCGGAGCGCTCGACCTCCTCGCGCCGCCGGCGGCGGTCCGCGGCGGCTACGAGCTGTGGGCGGGCGAGAAGGAGCTCTGGATCGCGGGGCGCGAAGCAGGCCTCTCCACCGACTACGGGCACTCGGACCTGATCTTCGGGCGGAAGGCCCCCGAGGAGGTCTACCCCCGCGTCGTCACCTGGCTGCGGGCCCACAGCGAGCCAGCCCTGCCGGTGCCGCCGCCTGCTTGATCGCGGGGCTTTCACGCGGGCGCCCGCCGCTGCTGCGCACCGGCCCTCGCAGTGGCACTCTACGCCTATGATCAAGGGACTGTTCGCCGGCCTCGCGGGGTTGAGCGCGGCGGTCGCCGTGTTCCAGCTCCAAGGCGACGGTGGAGCGGGATCGGCCGCGCCCGGTGGCAAGGCCGAGGCGGATGCAAGCATCGCCGATCGGGCTGGCGGCCCCGACGCCGCAAGCAGCGCCGCTCCGGGCGCGTCGGCGGACGCGAGCGGGCCCGGACCAGCCGTGACCACGCCCGACGCGCCGCTCCGGTTCCCGGCGGCGCGACCCGATGGAGGGCCCGTCTACCTCGGAGATGCGCCGGGGCGGCTGCGCGCCGACGCGGACGCGGGCGCAAGCGCGCAGACGCGGCAGCTCGAGGAGCTGAACCAGCAGGTCGCGACGCTCCGGGAGCAGCTCGCGCAGGAGCAGGCGCGGCGCCAGCAGGAGGAGCTGGCTGCACAGCAGGGCAAGGCCCGCGAGCAGGAGGCGACGGCCGCGCTCGCCGCCGCGCAGCAGCAGCTCGCGACCGGCGACTACCGCGCCCTCGACCGGCTCGAGTCCGTGTCGGGTTTGCCCGCTCCGGTGCAGAGCGCGGTGCAGAGCGCGCGTACAGCGGTCCAGAACCGCGATCTGGCGGCAGCGCGTTACTGGCTCTCCATCGCGCTCGCCGAGGAACAGCGCCGGCTGCTCACGCATTGACGATGCGGAAGGAGCGGTGCGGCGTGCGCCGGTAATCGGGCGGCGCGGTCTCGCGCGTGATCTCCTCCGCGCCAAGATTTTCCAGCCGGGGCTCGAACCGCTGGTGGTTGGTCGAGAAGTAGAGCACGCCTCCGGGAAGCAGCGTCGAAAGGGCGCTCTCGATCAGCTCGCGGTGATCGCGCTGCACGTCGAAGGAGGGAGCGCCGGTCCGGGTCGAGAAGGAAGGCGGATCCAGCAGGCACAGCGTGAACCGCCGTCCGGCGCCGGCGAGGAAATGGCGCGCGTCCTTCCGCACCAGCTCGTGGGCGGCGCCGGCCAGGCCGTTCAGCTCGAGGTTGTCGCGCGCCCAGGCGAGGTAGGCCTCGGAGGTGTCGACTGTCACCGTCCTCCGCGCGCCACCCGCCGCGGCGGCGCAGGTGAAGGCGCCGGTGTACCCGAACAGGTTGAGGAACTCGCTCCCGTGCGCCTCCGCGCGGACGCGTGCGCGCATCTCCCGGTGGTCGGGGAACAGACCCGTGTCGATGAAGTCGTCGAGGTTCGTCCAGAGGCGCAAGCCGCGCTCGCGCACGGCGATGCGCTCCCCGGTATGCCCCAGCCGGCCGTAGCGCGATCCCTGCGCCGGCCGCGTGCGGCGGCGCTTCAGGTGGACTCGCTCCGCGGGCACTCCCAGCGCCGAAGCGGCAGCCGAGCCCATCGCCTCCAGCCATCCAGCCGCCTCGCGCGTCTGCGCCCGCTCGTACTCCGCGACCACCAGGTGGCCTTCGTACCAGTCGACCGCGGCCCGGATCTCCGGGACATCCCAGTCGTACACGCGGAAGGCGCCCACACCGTCGCGCTCGAAGGGCCGATGCAGCCGCCGGAAATTCTTGCGCACCCGGTCGGCGAGCATCCCGGCCTGGCGCGTCGTATCCACCGCGCCGCCTGTATCGCGCGGCGCCCCGCGAGGTCCAATGCGCGCGCTCGATTCAGGTGACCGTGAGGGTTAGGATCGACGCCGATGCCCCGTCCGGTGATCGTCGCGCACCACACCCGCAGCGGGCTCGCCGCGCTCAACGTGGTCACCGCGGCGCTGCAGACCGACGCGCTCACCGACGCCGTCGAGGTGCGATTCGCCAGGGACCGCGCCGCACTCGCGACGCGACCGCGGAGCCGCTCGCGACCTTGGGGGCGGGCTTCGACCTGGTGGCGGTCGGCGAAGGCGAAGCGACCGCGGTCGCGCTCGCTTCGGCGCTGATCCGCGGCCGCGACCCTCGCGAGCTGCCCGGCCTCGCCTTCCTCAGCCAGGGGCGCCTCGCCTCGAACGGGCCGGGCGAGCGGCGGCCGCTCGACGATTTCCCGGCCTTCAACGCCCGCGCCCGCAAATGGAACGCGCTGGAGATCACCCGCGGGTGCATCTACGCCTGCTCGTTCTGCCAGACGCCGTTCATGTTCAAGGCCCGGTTCCGCCACCGCAGCATCGCGAACGTCCGCGCGCACGTGGCCCGCATGCGCGAGAGCGGCACGGTCCGCTACGTACGCTTCCTCACGCCGACCTGCCTCTCCTATGGATCGGCCGACGCCTCGACGAACCTGGACGCGGTGGAAGCGCTGCTCGCCGCGGTGCGCGAGGAGCTGCCGGAGGGGAAGATCTACTTCGGCACCTTCCCCTCCGAATGCAGGCCTGAGCACGTCACGCCCGCCGCGCTGCGCATCCTCGAGAAGTACGTCGACAACGATCAGCTCGTCATCGGCGGGCAGAGCGGCTCGGACCGGGTGCTCCGCGCCACCCACCGGGGCCACTCGGTCGAGGAGGTGCGCCGGGCGGTGCACGCGTGCATCGAGGCGGGATTCGTCCCCGACGTCGACTTCCTGCTCGGGCTCCCTGGCGAGACGCCCGAGGACCGCGCCCTCTCCATCGCCTTCGCGCGAGAGCTGGTCGAGGTCGGCGCCCGCATCCACAGCCACGCCTTCATGCCGCTGCCGGGAACGCCGCTCGCGAGTGCGGCGCCCGAGCCCATCGAGGAGCCGGCACGCGTCGCGCTCGAGCAGCTCGAGTCGCGGGGCGCCCTGCACGGGCAGTGGCGCGCGCAGCAAAGGGTAGCCCAGGACCTGGTAGCGCTCAGGTCGTCTCGCGATAGAGGATGACGTCGGCGTCGGAGATCGCGACCAGCCCGCTGCCCACCATGCGATCGAGATAGGGGATGGCCTTCTCGATCTTCTCCGCCGAATCGATGGCGACCACCGTGATCGGCTCGTCCCCGGAGCGCCACACCGCGCGCCGATGGATGCGGCCCGACGCACCGTAGCCCTCGACTCCGCGGTACACGGTGGCCCCGGCGAGATCGAGCTGGTGGAAGCGCTTGACCAGGGCCTCCCAGAGCGGCTCGCCTTCCCAGGTGTCCTTCGCGCCGACGTGCACGCGGAGCATCTTCGCCTTGCCGATCAGCTTCTGGTGCGTCACTTTCGCCTCCGCGGCCGCTTTCCGCGGCCGGGCCTTGACCACCTGGACCTCGTGCACGGCGACGAGCCCGTCCGTGACCAGCACGTCGAGGTCCGGGAGCACCGCGTCGATGCGGGATGCCTCGTCGATGGCCTCGATGGTGACGGGCAGGTCCGGCATGGCGTCGGGCGTCAGGTCCTCGTGGATCTTCCCGGAAGCGCCGAAGCCCACCAGCCCCCGCGTGGCCGTTGCTCCAGCCAGGCCGTGCCGGTGGCAGACGTCGAGCACTTCGCGCCACAGCGGCCGCAGGCCACGGCGCCGCGATTCGCTCACGTACACCACCAGGCGCCGCGGTTCGCGCACTCAGATCCTCCTGCCCAGCCAGTCGCCCGCGACGACTGCGCAAAGACCGAGCACATTGGACGCCGCCAGGTACGTGACCGCGCCCGCTGCCTGCCCGAGTTGCAAGAGCCGGAGCGCCTCGTAACCGTAGGTGGAAAACGTCGTGTACGCGCCGACGAACCCGACCGGGAACAGGAACCGCCAGCCCGGCGCGATCCCGCTGCGCGCCGCCGCGGCCGAGAAGAAGAGCGCGATGGCGAAGCAGCCCGTGACGTTGATGAAGAGCGTTCCGTACGGCCAACCGGTGCCGAACCGCCGGGAGAACGAGTCGCCGACGACGAACCGCGCTACCGCTCCCGCGGCGCCGCCGCAGGCGACGAGCAGGATGGCGGTCCCGCGCCCCACTGCGCGGCACACTACCAGAGGCGGAGCGTCAGCTGCTCAGCAGGCCTTCGGCTTCCAGCGCGGCGCGAACGGCGGGCCGGCCGGAGACGCGCTGCAGGTACGACTTGAGGGCCGGCCAGCGGCCCAGGTCGATGCCCACGAAGTTGCTCCAATTGAGCACGGTGAACAGGTACGCGTCGGCCACGGTGAAGCGGTCGCCCATCACGAACTGGCGCTTGTCGAGATGGCGCGCGACGTAGTCGAGCTTCGGCACGAGCGCCTCGCGCAGCGGCGGGCGCTGCTCCTCGGACGCTCGGAAGACGGGACCGAACGACTTGTGCAGCTCGCTCGCCACGTAGTTCAGCCACTCCTGCAGGTGGTACCGGTCCAGCGATCCCCAGGGAGGCGCGAGCATCGCGTCGGGTTTGCTGTCGGCGAGGTACTGGACGATCGCCGCGCCCTCGGTGAGCACCTGGCCGTCGTCGAGCTGCAGCACGGGCACGTACTTCTTCGGATTGATGGCGGTGAAGTTGG
>VBKO01000222.1 GCA_005888115.1 Deltaproteobacteria bacterium | reverse complement strand
CAGGAGTCTTCGCGCGATTGTGCGGTGGTGCCGCGATTCCGCCCGCCTGCCCAGCTTCTGCAGCGCGCGGGCGAGGTTTTCGTGGAGGTGCGCGCCGCCCTCACCCGACCTGAGCGCGCGCCCCCAGACCTCGACGGCCTCCGTGAGGCGCCCGGTCTCGGCGAGCGCGACGCCCAGACCGGTCAATGCGTCGGCGTCTTCCGGTTTCTCGGCGAGCGCCTTCTCGAACCAGGGAATTGCCTCCGCGTGGCGCTCGAGGCGCACCAGGGCGGTGCCGAGGCGCTCGAATGCGGGCCACCAGTCGGCGCGGATGCGCAGGGCCGTCAGCAGCCGTTCGACCGCTGCTTCCGGGCGACCGGCGACGAGGTCCATCTCGGCAAGGGCGGCGTGCGCTTTCACCGCCGCGGGATCGAGCTCCAGGAGCTTCTCGCATCCCGCGCGCGCGGCCTCCACTGGTCCGGCCCCGCCCAGGGCGAAATCGAGCGCAAGCGAGAGCAGGCGGTCCTGGGCGTCGGCGAACGCGGGATCGCGCTGCGCCGCTTCCAGGTAGGGATCGAAGCTCTTGCCCGGGTCGAGGACGCGGACCCCCACCTCGTGCGCGGCGGACAGATCGCGACCGCGGAGGTAGGCGACGTACGCCTCCACGTCCTCGGTCGGCCAATGCACGGCGGGCAACTCGAGGCCGAGCGCCTGCGCGACCGCGCCGGCGGCTTCCTCCAGGGCCAGGAACAGCTCCGAGCGCGGGCGCAGCACGACGTGGTCGAGCGCCGTCCGCCTTTCCGTCTGGTCGACGAGGATCAGCCGCAGCCGTACCCGATCGGTGAGCTCGGCTGCGCCGTGCAGGAGGTACTCGGTGCCTTCCGGGAGGCCGACCGCGCAGGCCTCCTCCAGGGTCCAGGGGTGGCTTGCGACCACCCAGCCGTGGTCCTGCGCCCGGCCTTCGAGCCCGTCGGCGGTGAGCGTCGCCGCCGTGGCGGAGACGCCGGGGCCGACCGACAGCCGCTCGGCTAGCGTGCGGGCGAGGGAGCGCGCGTAGACGCCCTGCGCCGCGTCGCGCATCTGGCCACCGCCGTCTATCGGAACGGTGAACGGGAACACCATCATTTGCTTGGCGCCCATCTGCGGAGAGTGTAGTCGCCGCCGTATCTGGCGGCGCTATGCCTTTCGGGGCCGCGGACGGTAGGGAACGTACTGAGGATCCGCGCGCCGACTGTTGCTGTCAGGCAGGGAACGTCAGCGGGAGCCGGTCCGCGCGTCGGGCGCCGGAGGGACGGGCGGCGGTCCCTCGGGGTCGAATTCCTGGATGGTGCCGCGGTTGATCCAGAGCCAGAACAGCGGCTTCTGCGCTTCGCGGTCGCGGCCGAACACGGTGTCGCCGGTCGCGCCATCGAACGCCCGCCCCATGCCGGCGAGCGCGTTGCGCATTTCGTCACGGGACTGCGGACGGCGCTCCTCGACGACCTTCCTCAAGATGGCGGCGCCGTCGTAGGCATGCGCCTCGAGGAAGCCGGGGGCGCGGTGATAGGCGGCGTCATAATCCTCGACGAACTTGCGGGTGGCGCGCCGCTGACTCTGGGCGAAGAAGCTGTCGGCGAAGATCGAGCACTGCACGTACTTGGCGGCGCCGATGCGCTCGTCCACCAGGTCGGCGTTGTTCCACAGGTTCGTCCCGAGCAGCTGCACCGGGCGCAGGTTCTTCTCGTTGCGGGTGGTCTTGCGCACCACCTCCAGCTCGCGCTGATCGCAGCCGGAAGTGATCACGTCCTCGGCAGCGATGGCGGGAGCGATCAGGCGGACGGTGCGTGCGCTGTCGGGGATGAACAGCGCGTCGAAGTCGACGACCGGAGCGCTCTGGTTGCGCAGCGCGGTGAGCGCCCTGCGCTGCTGGTACGGGTTCGTGATCTGCTGCTTGATCTTCTCGGCCTCGTCGCTGAACTCCTTGCGTCCCTCGAGGTCCTCCTGCGTCCGACCCACCAGCCGCTGGACGAACGGCTTGAAGGTCGTGGTGCGCTGCGGGTAGTGGTCGTACGCGGTCACCGCCGAGCCGCCCGCCTCGAGCGCGTCCCAGAAGTATCGCGTGACCTCCTCGCCGTAGCTGGAGTCGGGCTGGAGGATCCCGAAGCTGCGCACGCCCAGCTTCTTCTGCGCGTACTGCGCGATGGCGCGCGCCTGCGCGCTGTTCGTGGGCATGTCGCGGAAGACGTACTCGCCGATCTGGGTCAGCCCCTCGGCGCGCGAGAGCGACAGGATGGGCACGCCGAGCTGCTGCGCGCGCACCGCCGCGGCTTGTCCCTCCGCGAGCGCGATGGGGCCCAGGATCCATCAAGTCGGAGAGCGCCTTGTACTCGCCGGTGAGCGGCAGGACGATGCCGATCAGGTTGGGCCTCACGTTCCCTGCCGAGGAGAGGGCGAGCTGGATGGATTGGGCGCCTTGCGCCACGGGCCCGGTGTTCACCTCGGCGAGGATCTGCCGGGCGAGCTCGTCGGCGTGAGCGCGATCCCCGGCGTGGAGCTGGAGCCGCGCCAGCTTCAGCGCCGCCGGCGGCCAGGCCGCGCTGCGGCGGTCGAGGTCGGCGACCAGCTGCGCGACGGCCGGCCCCGGGGCGGCGTGTAGCGCCTTCTCGTAGTCCACCAGCCGCGCGGCGCGCTCCTCCGGCGTCTGCGCGGCCTCCAACGCGCGCGCGGCGAATCGCGCCGCCTCGCCCGGCTCGCCCGTCCTGGCGTAGGCGTCGGCGATGCTCCGCGCCGCCTGCTGCTTCTCGGCGTCGGACATCTGCGAGACGGCGGTCCGCATCGCCTCGGCGGCCTCCTGCGTGTTGCCGAGCTTCGTCTGCACGGCCGATAGCTCCAGCGCCGCTTCCTTCTTGAACGAGGTGTTCGGGTGCTTCTCGAGCAGGTCGGTCAGCTTGGCTTGCGCCTCCTGCAGCTTTCCGGCGCGCGCGAGCGTCTGGCCCTCGAGGAAGCGGGCCTCGTCCGCGGCAGCGCTCTGGTCGTAGCGGTCGATCACCTGGCGAAACGCCTTGAGCGCCTCGTCGGTGCGGCCGGCAGCGAGCGCGCGCTTTCCGCGGCCCAGCACGTCGTTCGCCGCGTCTTCGTAGCTCACCTCGCGTCCGTTGACGATGACGGTGCGGGCCGGTCCCCCGCAGGCGGCGATCAGCGCGGCGAGGAGGAGGATGCGTCTCATTGCATCACCTGGACGTGGGCGTCCTTCGGCGGAACGAAACGGAACAGGGAATCGGGAAGTCCCGAGCTCACTTTTGCCTCGCTGAACACGAGCTGGTTCACGTCACCCTGCCCGTTGGTGAGCACGCTGGCCAGTACCTGCCCGCGCTTGTCGACGACGAAGAGCAGCCTCTGCACGTCCGCGCTCGGCTTGCGCGGCACCAGTTCGATCGCCTCCCCGGGCGGCAGGTCCCCGGGACGCGCGACGGACCGGACCGTGAAGCGATCGAGCAGCTTGCCCTTCCCGAAGAGGAAGGCGAACTCGGAAGGCACCTGATCTGCGCCGAAGCCGCGCTTCACCTGCGCCTCCTTGTCCTCCGGGTTCCAGTTCCACAGCTCCTTGCCGTCGATGACGATGAGCCGGCCGTCGTCGTATTGCCAGCGGAGCAGCACGGGCTTCTTGAGGAACACCTTCCCGGTCGCATTCTTCACGTTGCCGAAGGTCGGGTAGGTGGAGGTTTGCGCAAACCTGGCGCTGAAGTCCTGGATCCGCTCGTAGTGCCGCTGCACGCGCTGGGCAATGGCCGTCGCAGGATCCCTCGCGGCGGGGGCTTGCGACTGGGCGGCGGCGAGCAGGGCGACGATCAGGGCGGGCATGCGGGCTCCTCTTTACCGCGTTCGACGGCGGTCTGCCCGGTCCTGTTCACCGCTTCACGCGCCGGGCGAGCGTCGCCGCCAGGCGCAGGAAGCGCGAGCGCAGGGCGCGAAGGTCCTCGGGCGGAAGATCTCCCGCCGCCCGCAGGAACGCGCGGCGGCCCGCGCAGATCTGTGACAGCGCGATGCCCGCCGCCACCGATACGTTGAAGCTCTGCGTGAATCCAGCCATGGGGATGCGGAAAGTGCCGCCGCAGGCGGAGAGCGCCTCGGCGGATGGGCCCTCGTGCTCGTTCCCGAACAGCAACGCGACGGGCCGGTCCGCGGCGATCTCGGTGTAGGGGCGCGCCCGTGGATCGAGTTGGCCGGCGTACACCGCGAATCCTTGCCGGGCGAGCGCGCGGGCCGCCTGCGCTCCGGAGGCGTGGGTCTCCACGTCGAGCCACTTGTGCGCGTCCTGCGTCACCCGGCGATGCGCGGCATCGTCGCGCGCGTCGTGCGGGACGACGTGCACGCGCGCAAGGCCCAGGCCCTCGGCGGTGCGCAGCACGGCGGCGACGTTGTGCGCGTCGAGCAGACGATCGAGCACCACCGTGACGCTGCACAGGCGCGCGCCGACGACCGCCTCGATGCGCGCCAGCCGCTGCGGCGTCAGCAGCGATTCCCAGAACGCGTCGTCGCCTTCGGGCTCGGGCTCGCCGGGCCCTACGTCCCCGCGGAGCACTTCCTCCGTCAGCCCGGCCGGCCCGGACAGCTCCGCCGGATCGAGGTGCGGCTTGCCGATCCAGGCGCGCACCGGACGGCGGGGACTCATCTGCGCTTCTCGCGCTTCGCGCGTTCCCGCGCGCGGCGCCCTCCGGGCGGAGCGCGCTCCGCCTTCTCCTTGCCGTCGATCTCGCGCTCGTCCTCCTCCGCAACCGGCTGCTCGTCGGGGGAATCCTCTGGATGAAGATCCCGCTCGAGGGGCTGCGGCAGGCCGGCCGCGTCCAGCGCGTGGACCATGGCGTCGAGCAGCTCGGGGAGGCCTTCGCCGCTAGCTCCGGAAACGAGGTGCACGGGGACCTTGCGCTGCTTCAGCTTCTTTGCGAGCTCCTGCGCGCGCTCGCGCGCCTCGGGAACGTCGATCTTGTTCGCCGCCACCACCTGCGCCTTCCGCCGCAGCGCCGGGTCGAACAGCTCCAGCTCGCGGTTGATGGCGTCGAAGTCGGCGACCAGATCGCGCCCGGGCGCGGCGGCGTCGATGAGGTGCACGATGACCCGGCATCGCTGCATGTGCTTGAGGAACCGGTGCCCCAGGCCGGCGCCTGCGTGCGCCCCCTCGATCAACCCCGGAAGATCGGTGAGGACGAAGCTGCGCGCGTCCTTGTACTGCACGACGCCGAGGTGGGGCTGGAGCGTGGTGAAGGGATAGTCGGCGATCTTCGGCCGCGCGCGCGAGAGACGCGAGACCAGCGTCGACTTCCCGGCGTTCGGAAAACCGACCAGACCCACGTCTGCGAGCAGACGCAGCTCGAGCTTGACGCGTTTCTCCTCGCCCTCGGTGCCCGGCTGCGCGAAGCGCGGCGCCTGCAAGGTGGAGGTCGCGAAGTTCATGTTGCCCAGTCCGCCGCGACCACCCTTGGCCAGCACCCAGCGCCGGTCGTTCTCGCGCAGATCGGCGAGCAGCTCGCCCGTGCCGGCGTCCTTCACGAGCGTTCCGGGAGGGACCTTGAGGAGCAGCTCCGCGGCGGCGTGCCCGTTCTGGTCGCGTCCCCGCCCGGGCTCGCCGTTGCGCGCCCGATATTCGCGCTTGAAGCGGAAATCGAGCAGCGTGGTGAGCCGCTCGTCGGTCTGCAGGACGATGTCACCGCCGTTTCCCCCGTCGCCGCCCGAGGGACCGCCCCGGGGAGCGTACTTCTCGCGCCGGAACGCCACGGCGCCCGGCCCGCCGTCGCCGGCTTTGACGAGGATCTCGGCTTCGTCGATGAACTGCATGATCAGACCAGCCGCGGCCCTCTTCGCCGCGCTGCGCATCTCGCGTCCAGCCGACTAGATCGTCACGCTTCGGCGCGCGGCTTCCCGGGCAATACGTGCACGTACGTGCGATCGTCAGCCTTCTTCTGGTACTTCACCTCGCCCTCGACCACCGCGTAGATGGTGAAGTCGCGGCCCATCCCCACGCCGCGGCCGGGGTGCACGCGCGTACCCACCTGCCGGACGAGGATGTTGCCGGGGATGACACGCTCGCCGCCGAACACCTTGATCCCGCGGTGCTGACCCGGCGAGTCGCGGCCGTTGCGGGAAGACCCCTGCCCTTTCTTGTGCGCCATTGTCTTCGAATCCTCGCCTATCGCAGTGTGGAGGTGCCGGAGATTCCCGTGATCTTCAGCTCGGTGTACGGCTGGCGGTGGCCGCGGATGCGGTCCCAGCCCTCTTCCTGCGTGCGGAAGTGCCACAGCTTGCGGTGTTTGCCGTGCGCGACCACCTCGGCATCGACCTTCGCGCCCCCCACCGTCGGCGTCCCGATCTGGATGCCCTCGCCCTCGCCGACGGCCAGCACCTCGAGCGCCACCGTCGCGCCCACCGGCTGCTCCAGCTTCTCCACCTTCAGCAAGTCGCCCTGCTTGACGCGGTACTGCTTGCCGCCCGTGCGGATCACTGCGTACATCGAACCGCTCCTTGGCTTTTCCGGCTTTTCAACCCGCCCGGCTCGCAGGGAAATCCCGCCGCCTGGCGCGGAAAAGAGCGCGGGATCTAGCCCGCGTGGGCTTGGTCTGTCAAGGAAAGCGCCCTTAGGGCCTGCTCGTACGGCGGACGGGCGACTCCTCGCTCCGTCACGATGGCGGTGATCAGGCGGGCGGGCGTGACGTCGAACGCGGGGTTGAACACGCGCACGCCTTCGGCCGCGATGCGTGCGCCCGCGAGGTGGGTCACTTCCTCCGCGCCGCGCTCTTCGATGGGGATCTCGCGGCCGGTGGCCGCGCGCAAGTCGACCGTGCTGATGGGCGCGGCCACGAAGAACGGCACGCCGGCGGCGTTCGCCGCGAGCGCCAGAGGATACGTTCCGACCTTGTTCGCCGTGTCGCCGTTCCGCGCGATCCGGTCGGCGCCGACCACCACGCACCCCACCTTGCCGGAGGCGAGGAGCGAGGCGGCCGCCACGTCCGGCAGCAGCGTGACAGGGATGCCGTCCTGGAGCAGTTCCCACGCAGTGAGACGCGCGCCCTGGAGCCAGGGCCGCGTCTCGTCGGCATACACGGCGCACTTCTTCCCGGACCCCAGCGCCGCGCGGACTATGCCGAGCGCGGTGCCGTAGCCGGAGGTGGCCAGGCCCCCCGCGTTGCAGTGGGTGAGGATGCCGCTGCCGTCCGGGACGAGGTCCGCGCCGTTCTTGCCGATTGCGCGGCAGGCGGCCAGGTCCTCCGCCAGCACCTGGTGCGCCTCCTCGAGGAGCGCGTCGGCGACGGCGGCGTGCGAACCCCCGGCTTGGAGCAGGGCGGCGCGCTTCCGCGCGAGTCTCTCGATTGCCCAGCGCAGGTTCACGGCGGTCGGCCGTGCGCCGCGAAGCTCCTCGACGGCCGCGAGGAATGCGCGCTCGGGGTCCGCCGCCTGCGCCGCCTCGCGCGCCGCCAGCGCCAGTCCGTACGCGGCGGCGCACCCGATGGCCGGCGCGCCGCGCACCACCATCTCGAGGATGGCCTGGGCGGCCTCGGAGGCGCTCCGGACCCGCACCTCCTCCACCTGCCCCGGCAGTTTCCGCTGATCGAGCAGCCAGAGGGCGCCATCCCGCCATTCCAACGTCCTGAAACCCATCCCGCCCCTTCTAGCCATTTGGCAAAACAATTTCACCACGGAGGGCACGGAGCACACGGAGTTGGCTTTGGAAACCCAAGATCTCCGTGAGCTCCGTGGTGAAAGCGGTTTGGATCACAGATGAAGCTCGAGGTAGAGGGCGCCGGGGATCGGATTGTCCCGGTAGGGAGGGATCTCGCGGAAGCCCAGCTCGCGATACAGCGCGATGGCGGGCTGCATGAGGGTGGGAATCGTGTCGAGGCGGATGGAACGGTAGCCGAGGGCGCGGGCGTCGGCCAGCGCGGCATCGGTGAGGATGCGGCCCAGGCCGCGGCCGCGGAAGGCGGGCCGGACGTAGAGGCGCTTCATCTCGGCGATCTGCGCGTCCCACTCGTGCAACCCGACGCACCCGGCCGGCGCGTCGCCCTCCATCGCGAGCAACAGGCGTCCCCGCGGCGGAGCGTACATGCCCGGCAACGTCCGCAGCTCCTCGTCGAACCCCTGGAAGCAGAGCGAGAACCCGAGCGACCGCGCATAGTCGAGGAACAGCGCACGGACCGCTTCGAGCTGCGCTCCGGGTCCGGCGACTCGCGCGATCACTTCATCCGCTCCATGTGACCAGGGCGCGGCCGCTTCCGGCGGGAGGTCCGCACCGCCAGGCCGCCGATGAACGTCGCCAGCAGGGCCGGCCCGCCGAGGGAGGCGAGCACCACCAGCACTTCGCGCCCGGCCGACCGCACCAGGTCGGGGCGGCGCACCCCGGCCGCGGGAATGAGCGGGCTCTCCGTGCGCGAGGCGATCTGCAGCAACGCGACGGCGAGGAACACCCAGGTGAGGAGCAGCACGCCGACCAGCACCACCGCGAGTCGGCGGCGGACGCGCTCCGGCGAGAAGACGACGGCGGCGTCCAGCGCCAGCGAGATCACGATGCACACCGAGAAGAGCGCGGTCACTCGAGGCGCTTCTTGAACAGCGTGTTCAGCACGCCGGGGTTGCCCTTGCCCTTCAAGTCCTTCATCGCCTGGCCGACGAAGAACCCCAGGAGGTTCTTCTTGCCCGACTTGTACTTCTCGACCTCGGCGGAGCTGCGCGCGATCACCGCGTCGACCACCGCCTCCAGCGCGGACTCGTCGGATACCTGCGAAAGGCCCTTCTCCTGCACGATCTGCGCGGGCGGCTTTCCGGTGCGGAGCACCTCCGCGAGCACGTCCTTGGCGGCCGTCGAGGAGAGCGTCCCCGCATCCTGCAGCCGGAAAACCTCCGCAATCTGCGCCGGCTGGAAGCGCGGGGAGGAGAGGTCGAGCGCGCCTTCGTTGACGAGCCTCGCGACCTCGCCGGTGACGACGTTCGCGGCGCGCCTGGCGGCCTCGGGCCCGGCCGCCTCGACGATGCGCGCGTGGAGCTCGACCAACCTCGCATCGGCGGTGAGCGTCCGCGCATCGGCGGCGGGTACGTTGGCGGCCACCAGCTCGGCCTGGCGCTCGTGAGGCAGCTTCGGCACCTGCACCTTCGCCACCCACTCGCGGGAGACGACCAGCGGCGGCAGGTCCGGCTCGGGGAAGTAGCGGTAGTCGTTCGCCTCCTCCTTGGTGCGCATCGGCCGCGTCTCGCCTTTCTCGTTGTCGAAGAGACGCGTCTCCTGGACCACCTTCTCGCCGCGCTCGTACGCGGCGATCTGCCGCTCGATCTCGTGCTCGATCGCCTGCCGGACGAAGCGGAACGAGTTGATGTTCTTCAGCTCGACCCGGGTGCCGAACTTCTGGGTGCCCTTGCGACGGACGCTGACGTTCGCGTCGCAGCGGAACGAGCCCTCCTCGAGGTTGCCGTCGTTGATTCCCAGGTACATGAGCGAGAGCCGCAGCGCCTTCAAGTACTCGCTCGCCTCCTCCGCGCTGCGCAGCTCCGGCTCACCGACGATCTCGATCAGCGGCACGCCGCTGCGGTTCAGGTCCACCTGCGATCCGGCCGCGCCATGCACGTTCTTTCCCGCGTCCTCCTCGAGGTGGATGCGCGTCAGCGCGACCTTGCGCACGCTGCCGTCCGGCTGCGGCACCGGGACCGCTCCCCCCTTGCAGATGGGCAGCTCGTATTGGGAGATCTGGTATCCCTTGGGAAGGTCCGGGTAGAAATAATTCTTCCGCGCCCAGATGCTGCGCTCCGCGATG
>VBKO01000051.1 GCA_005888115.1 Deltaproteobacteria bacterium | reverse complement strand
TGGTCGATCTCCACCGGGTCGCGCTCCTTCCCCGCGACGGCCACCGCCACCTGCATGCAGACCGGCAACGTCGCCGGCGGAGAACCGGCGAACGACCACAACGACGTGTAAACATGTCGATCGACTTGACCTGAGGTAGGGAGGGGCGGCCGCGAAGGCCGCCCCTCCACCCTTTTCGGAAGGAGCCATGGCGACCATCGGTCCTACACAGGTGAACGCATCCGCCCGGATCCGCTCCGCAGCGCCGCTCCTGGCGCTCGCAGCGCTCGCCGCCTGCTGCGCTCTCTCCCGGGCGCGCGCCGAGCGCCTCGCACCCACCGCGCTCGAGACCGGATTCGACATCCCCGCCTTCCCGGCCGAGGTGGTGCGGCCCTTTTCCTTCGGCCTGCGGTCGTTCGTCTCCGACTTGATGTTCCTGCAGGCCATCCAGGTCCACGGGGGCCGCGGAACGAAGATGGTCACCGCCCACGAGGGCGCCCGCGACGACCGTGCAATGAATCGTCTCCTCACCTACGCGACCGACCTCGACCCGCAGTTCGCCGGCGCCTATCGATTCGCGGGCAACGCCATGCCGCGGCAGACGCTCGACGGCAAGCTGACCAACGTGCTGCAGGCGGAAGCGCTGCTCGCCAAGGGCGCGCGCGAGTGCCCCGACGACTGGCACATCCCGTTCACGCTCGGGTTCATCGAGTCCTACTTCCTGGCGCGGTTCGAGGCCGCGGGCCGGAACTTCGCCGCCGCGGCCCGGCTGCCGGGTGCGCCGAAGTACGTCGGCTTGCTGGCGACGCGGACCCTGACCCAGGGCGGCGATCTCGCCTTCGCGGAGCAACTCGCGACCGCGATGGCCGAACAGGCCACCGAGGAGTCCTCCCAGCGTGAATGGGAAGAGCGCCTGCTCGATCTGCGGATGGAGCGCCAGCTGCGCGAGATCGAAGGCGCGGCGGCGCGCTACGCGGCCCGCACCGGCCAGCAAGCGCCCTCGGTCGCCGCGCTCGTGAAGGCGGGCGAGCTCTCCGACGTGCCGCGCGAGCCGCACGGCGGGCGCTACCTGCTGGAAGGCGGCGAGGCGCGGTCGACCGCCAAGGAGCGGCTCCGAATTCGCGGCCGGCGCGGTGCGCTGGCCACCCTGGAGGTGCAATGAACGACGTCTTGCGCGTGCCCTGGCTCATCGCCGGGAACACGGTCCGGGAGCTGGTGCGGAGCAAGCTGCTCCACAACCTGTTGCTCTTCGCCGTCCTGCTCATCGCCAGCTCGATGTTCGTGGCCCAGCTCACCGTCGGCCAGTGGGACCGCGTGATCCTCGACATCGGCCTCGCCGCCATCGAGGTCTCCGGCGTGCTGGTCGCGATCCTCATCGGCGTCGGCCTGGTGGCGGGCGAGATCGAGCGCCGCACGGTCTTCCCCATCCTCGCGCGGCCAGTGACCCGCGGCGCGTTCCTCCTGGGCCGGTTCCTCGGCCTGTGCGCAATGCTGGCGGTGAGCGTCGTGCTGATGCTGGGCGTCCTCGCCGGCGTCCTGCGCCTCGCGGGATACGGAGTGAGCTCCTCGGTGGCGATCGCGGCGCTGCTCATCCTGCTCGAGCTCTCGCTCATGGCCGCTGCCGCGCTCCTCTTCGGCAGCTTCACCAAGCCCATCCTGGCCAGCGCGTTCTCCCTCTCGGTGTTCCTCATCGGGCACCTGCTGACCGACCTCAAGGCCTTCCAGCAGCGCAGCCACAGCGGCCTGGCAAAGGTGTTCACCGGGGTCGCCTACCGCCTGCTGCCCGACCTCGAGCTGCTCAACGTGAAGTCGCTCGCCTCGAACGAGCTGCCGGTGCCGCACGGGCTCGCTCCGGCCGCCGCCCTCTACGGCGCCGCGTACGCCGCCGCGCTGCTCGTCATCGCCGTGTCGATCTTCTCCCGGCGCGACCTCAAGTAGGGTCGGAATCCTCGGGCTCCGGCTCGACGCCGTTCTCCTCGCCTACGAGCTTCTTCAGCCGGTGGCGGAACTGTCGGAAGGTGAGGCCCAGTTTCGCGGCCGCGTCCTTCTTCACGTTGTGCGCCTCGGAAAGCGCCCGGTCGATCAGCTCGCGCTCGATGGCGGCGAGGTGCGCCTCCATGGAGAAGCCCGGCGGGAGCGGGCCGTCGGTCGGGAGCGATGGCGTCCCGCGCAGCGGCGCGGGCAGCGCGTCCAACGTCATCTCGTCGCCGTTGGAGAGCGCCACCGCGCGCTCGATCAGGTTCTCCAGCTCGCGCACGTTGCCGGGGAAGCCGTATTCGTCGAGCCTCCGCCGCGCCTCGCGCGAGAGCCGCAGCTCCGGGCGCCGGTGCTCGGCGCCGAAGCGGCGGAGGAAGTGATCGGCGAGCAGCAGGATGTCCTCGCGTCGCTCGCGGAGCGGCGGCACGCGGACCTGCACCACGTTCAGGCGATAGTAGAGGTCCTCGCGGAAGCGGCCGGCGCGCACCTCGGCGGGAAGGTCGCGATTGGTGGCCGCCACGATGCGCACGTCCACTTCCACGTCGTCCGTGCCGCCGACCGCGCGGATGCGGCGCTCCTGGATTGCCCGCAGGAGCTTGACTTGAAGGGGCGTGGGAAGCTCGGCGATCTCGTCGAGGAACAGGGTGCCGCCCTCGGCCGTCTGGAAGAGACCTTCCTTGTCGACCTGCGCGCCGGTGAAGGCGCCCTTCACGTGGCCGAAGAGCTCGCTCTCGATCAGGCCCTCGGGGATCGCGCCGCAATTCACCGGGACGAAAGGCCGCTGCGCGCGCGGGCTCTTGGCGTGCACCGCGCGCGCGACCAGCTCCTTGCCGACGCCGCTCTCGCCGGTGATGAGCACCGTGGTCCGTGCCACCGCCACCTTGTCGACCAGCTCGAACACGCCCTGCATGGCGGCGCTGCGCCCGACCATGTCGCCGAGCCGCGCGCGCCGCTCGAGCTGCTCGCGCAGGAGCTGATTGTCCTCGGCCAGCGACCGGCCCCGCGCCGCCAGCTCGCGCTTCTCCAGCGCCCGTTTGACCAGCGGCACGACTTCCGAGGCGAGGCGCGGCGACTTCTCCAGATAGCAGAGCGCGCCCAGCTCCAGCGCCCGCTCGCGGATGTCCTCGCTGCCGAAGGCGGTCATGATGATGACTTCGGTCTGCGCCTGGCGCTCCTTCACCTTGCGCAGCACGTCCAGGCCGTCGCCGCCCTTCCCGATCCGCAGGTCGGTGATCACCACGTCGAAGTCGGCCGCGGAGAGAGCGCGGTCGGCGGTGGCCAGGTTCTCGGCCTGCTCGACCGCATGCCCCTCGGCGGTGAGGCGCATGTCCAGCATCGTGCGGATGCTGTCCTTGTCGTCGACGACGAGGAGCCGCGCCATTGCCGTCACTCTACCCTGCGCGCGCGGCGCGCACCGGTTCCTGATCGGCGGCCAGCGGGAGCGCGACCGAGAAGGTGCTGCCCCGCCCCGGCTCGCTCCGCACCGCGATCCGGCCGTCGTGCCCTTCGACGACGCGGTGGACGATCGCCAGGCCGAGCCCGGTGCCGCCCGCCTTGGTGGTGAAGAACGGGTCGAAGATGCGCGGCAGGTCCTCGGCGGAGATCCCCTGGCCCGAGTCCTCCACCTCGAGCAGGGCCTGGCTGGCCTGGCGGCGCAGCCTCACCGCGATGCGGCCGCCGGCATCGGTCGCGTCCCGCGCGTTGCCGAGCAGGTTCCAGAGGACCGACTTGATCTGGCTCGCGTCCACCGACAGCCAGACGCCCCGGTCCACGTCCACCGACACCGCGATCCCCTTCAGCGCGGCCTCGCGGCGGAACACGTCGGCGGTCTCCTCCACCAGCGGCCCGGCTTCGACCGCGGCGAGCTGCGGCGACGCCGGCTTGGCGAAGGCGAGGAAGTCCTTGAGCAGCGCCTCCAGGCGCTCCCCCTCTCCACGCACCACCTGCATCAGGCGCTTCTCGTGCTCCCCCAGCTTGGGAGACAGGCTGAGCAGCTCGATGGATCCGCACATGGCGGCGAGCGGGTTGCGGATCTCGTGGGCCAGTCCGGCCGCGAGGACGCCCACCACCGCCAGGCGATCGGCGCGGCGCATCGCTTCCTCCATGCGCCGGAAATCGGTGAGGTCCTGGAAGACGATGACGTTCCCGTGCGCGCCCTCGGCGAGCCGCGCGGCGGCCCAGCCCAGGACGCGCTCGCGGCCGTCGGCGCCGCGCACGGTCGCTTCGTTGCGCTGGCGGCCCGTCCAGCTGGTCCGGGTGAGCGCCTCGCCCAGCGCGGGGACGAGCTCGTACAGGCTCTGCCCCAGCACGCGGTCCTCGGTGAGCCCGGTGATCTCCAGTCCGGCCCGGTTCAGATAGGTGACGCGGCCCTGCTCATCGACGGCCACGATGCCGCTGGAGATCGACTTCACGATCGCCGAGTAGAGCGCCTCGAGCTTGTCCAGCCGCGTCTGCCGCTCGGCCAGCTGGGCTCGGGCGCCCTGCACCTGTTCGGCAAGGAACGAGGCCAGCGCGCCCGCGAGGAAGAACGCGGAGAGGTTCAGCACCACGGTCAGCGCGATGCGCGTGGCGGGCAGCGGCGGGTGCGCGAGGTAGCGGGTCGCGGGCTGGATGATCCCGTTCTCCATCCCGAACAGCAGCGCGCAGAACACCAGCGACGCGGCCACGGCCCCCAGCACCGCGCCCCGGCGGCCCAGGCCGATCGCGCCGTTCACGATCGCCACCGGATACAAGATGGTGAAGATGCTCTCCGGCCCGCCGGTCAGGTAGACGAGGCCGGTGGCCGCGAGCACGTCGGCCGCCAGGTGCGCGTACAGAAGACCGCGCAGGAAGCGCCGGCGCCGCAGCAGCACCATCGAGACGAGCGAGGCGACGTAGATGCCGCCGATGATCGCGTAGAGGTGCGCCTCGATGCCGCCTGGGAACGCCTCGGAGCCCAGCGAGAGCAGCGCCGTCGCCACCAGCAGCGCGGTGCCCACCAGCAGCCGGATGCCGGTGAGCAGGACGAGCTTGCGGTAGAGGTCCCGCGGCTCCGGCCGTTCGGACTCGGGAGCGTCGCCGACCACTTGGCTACTTGACCGCGCCGGCGATGGAGAAGATGGGCAGGTACATGGCGACGAGGAAGCCGCCGACGATGCCGCCGAGGAACACCATCATGACCGGCTCGATCATGCTGGTGAGCGCGGCCACCGCCGCGTCGACCTCGTCGTCGTAGAAGTCGGCGATCTTGCTGAGCATCTGATCCATGGCGCCGGTCGCCTCGCCGACGCCGATCATCTGCACCACCATGCTGGGGAACACCTTGGTCTCGGCGAGCGGCTGCACGATCGTCTTGCCCTCGGAGATCTTCTCCTTCGTGTAGCGGATCGCCTTCTCCACCACCGAGTTGCCCGCCGACTTGGCGACCACTTCCAGGGCGTCGAGGATCGGCACGCCGGAGCTGATCATCGTGCCCAGCGTGCGGGTGAAGCGCGCCACGGCCACCTTGCGGATGAGAGGGCCGAACACCGGCGTCTGGATGGTGAACCGGTCCCACTGCTCGCGGCCCTTGTTGGTGTTCTTCCAGGTCCTGAAGGCGATGGCGGCCGCGATGGTCACGCCGATCATCAGCAGGATGTATTTCTGGAGGAACTTCGAGAGATCGATGACGATCTGGGTGGGCGCCGGCATCGCGCCGCCGAAGTCCTTGAACATCTTCTCGAAGGTGGGCGTGACGAAGAGCAGGAGGACCACGGTGACGCCGATGGCAACGGTGAGCACGATCGACGGGTAGACCATCGCGCCCTTCACCCTGCTCTTCAGCTTCTCGTTCTTCTCGATGTACGCGGCGAGGCGGTTCAAGATGGTGTCGAGGATGCCGCCGATCTCGCCCGCGGCGACCAGCTGCACGAAGAGCGTGTCGAAGACCTTGGGATGGTCCTTGAGCGCGTCGGCCAGCGTGGAGCCCGACTCGACCTTGATCTTCACCTTGGTGAGCACCTCGCGGAAGGCGAGGTTGTCCAGCTGGCTGGCGAGGATGTCGAGGCACTGCACCAGCGGAAGTCCGGCGTCGATCATCGTCGCGAACTGCCGGGTGAAGATGACGATGTCCTTCTGCGAGATGCCGCCGATGCCAGGCAGCTTGAAGCTGAGCTGCATCCCCTTCTTGCGGATCTTGACGTTCTGCAGCGCCATCGCGCGCAGGCGCTGCTGGACGGAGGCCTCGTCAGAGGCCTCCATCTGCCCCTTCTTCACCTCGCCCGTCTTGGTCTTGCCCTCCCAGGTCCAGATCGGGAGCTGCTGGGCAGGCTGGGCCTTGGCGGCTGCTGCGGGGGCGGCCATCCGGTCTCCTTAGGGGCGCTGCGCCTGCACCGGGCGGTTCACGCCCGGGCGGGCAGCGGAGGTGAGGACGTTGCGCAGCTCGTCCGGATCGGAGCTGCGCGCCACCGCCTCCTCCAGGGTGATCATGCCCTTCTGCACCAGCGACGCCAGCGACTGGTTGAAGGTCTGCATGCCGAACTTCGATTGGCCGACCTGCATCGCCGAGTAGATCTGGTGGACCTTGTCCTCGCGGATCAGGTTCCGGATGGCGGCGTTCGGGACCATCACCTCGATCGCCAGGACGCGGCCGGGCCCGCTCGCCTTGGAGATCAGGTTCTGCGTGACCACTCCCTCCAGCACGAACGAGAGCTGCGCGCGGATCTGCGGCTGCTGGTAGGGCGGGAAGACGTCGAGGATGCGGTTGATGGTCTGCACGCAGGAGTTGGTGTGCAGGGTGCCGAAGGCGAGGTGGCCGGTCTCGGAGATCACCAGCGCGGCCTCGATGGTCTCCAGATCGCGCATCTCGCCGACCAGCACCACGTCCGGGTCCTGGCGCAGGATGTACTTGAGCGCCTTCTTGAAGCTGTGCGTGTCGGCGCCCACCTCGCGCTGGTTCACCACGCAGTTCTTGTGCGGGTGCAGGATCGACGCCAGCGTGGTCGACTTGCCCGAGCCGGTCGGCCCGGTGACCAGGACCAGGCCGCGCGGCTTCTTGGCCAGCTCGGCCACGATGGGCGGCAGGCCCAGCTCCTGGAAGGTGAGGATCTTGAAAGGGATGGTGCGGAACGCCGCCGCCACCGCGCCGCGCTGCATGAAGAGGTTGGCGCGGAAGCGCGACAGGCCCTTCACGCCGAAGGAGAGGTCCAGCTCGTTCTCCTCCTCGAACTTGTGCTTCTGCGCGTCGGCCAGGATCGAATAGCAGAGCTGCTTCGTCTCCACCGGAGTGAGCGGCGGCGTCTTGAGGGGCACCAGCCGCCCGTCGATGCGCAGCTGCGGCGGCGAGCCGGTCGTGATGTGGAGGTCGGAGGCCCCCTTCTCGACCATCGCCTTGAGGAGCTGGTGCAGGTTGGGCACGGAGGTTCCTTTACCGGGTGGTGTCGGGGGCGGTGTTGCCCACGATCTCCTCGATCGAGGTCATGCCCGACTTGAGCTTGGCGATCCCCGCCATGCGCAGCGTCTGCATGCCCAGCCGGATCGCCTCGTTCTTCAGCTCCGCGGTCGAGGCGCCGTTGATCACCAGCTCCTTCACGCTGTCCCACAGCGGCATCACTTCGTAGAGCGCGACGCGGCCCTTGTAGCCGCGGTCGTTGCAGGTCCGGCAGCCGGCCGGCTCGAACACTTCGAAGGTGCCGATCTCGTCGGGCTGAACGCCGATGTCGGTGAGCGCCTGCGGAGGCACCTGGACCTGCTTCTTGCATTCCTGGCAGAGCTTGCGGGCGAGCCGCTGCGCAAGGATGAGGTTCACCGCGCTGGTCACCAGGAACGGCTCGATGCCCATGTTGAGGAGACGGGAGACGGTGCCTGGCGCGTCGTTGGTGTGGAGCGTCGAGAGCACCAGGTGGCCGGTGAGCGCCGCCTTGATCCCGATCTCCGCCGTCTCGAAATCGCGGATCTCGCCGACCATGATGATGTCGGGGTCCTGGCGGAGGAAGCTCCGCAGCGCGGCCGCGAAGTTGAGGCCGATGTCCTCGTGCATCTGTACCTGGTTGATGCCGGAGAAGTTGAACTCCACCGGGTCTTCGGCGGTCGAGATGTTGTCGCTGGTCTTGTTCAGCTCGGACAGCGCCGAGTAGAGCGTGGTGGTCTTTCCCGAGCCGGTGGGGCCGGTGACCAGCACCATGCCGTAGGGCCGGTCGATGGCCTCCTTGAACATGCGCAGCGGCTCGACGTCGAAGCCGAGCTTGGTCATGTCGAGCTGCAGGTTGCTCTTGTCGAGGAGGCGCATGACGACCTTCTCGCCGAAGAGCGTGGGGCAACACGAGACGCGGAAGTCCATCTCGCGGCCCTTGCCCAGCTTGAGCTTGATGCGGCCGTCCTGCGGCAGGCGGCGCTCCGCGATGTCCAGCTCCGCCATGATCTTGAGGCGGGAGGTCATGGCCGCCTTCAGCTTGAAAGGCGGCTTCATCACCTCGTAGAGCACGCCGTCCACGCGGTAGCGGACGCGGAAGTCCTTCTCGTACGGCTCGACGTGGATGTCGGAGGCGCCCTTCTTGATCGCGTCGAGCAGGACCAGGTTGACGAGCTTGACGACCGGCGCGTCGGTGGCGCTCTTCTCCAGGTCGACGACGTTGATGCCTTCCTCGGAGTCGTGCTCGAAGGCGATCTCGTTCTCGTCGAACCCCTCCATCACCTCTTCGTACGAGGGGGCCTTCTCCGTGTAGTACTTCTCCAGCGCCTCCTTGATGGCCTGCTCGCTGGCGACGACGACCTCGATGTTGTAGCCGGTGAGGAACTTGATGTCGTCGATGGCGTAGATGTTCGACGGGTCGCTCATCGCCAGGATCAGCGAGGCGCCGGCGCGGTTCACCGGAATGCACTGGTGCTTCTCCGCCACGTCCTTGGGCACCAGCCGGACGACCTCGGCGTCGATGTCGAATTCCTTCAGGTTGATGGAGGGGACGCCGTACTGCTTGGAGAGGAAGTTCGTGAGCTCGGACTCCTCGATGAAGCCGAGCTTGGTGAGGTGGTAGCCGATGCGGCCGCCCGCCTTCTTCTGCTCCTCCTGGGCCTTCTGAAGCTGCTGGAGGGAGATCAGGTTTTCGCGGACGAGCAGCTCGCCAAGCCGACCAGCCATCGAGGCACCTCTCCGAGAGGGCTCGAAGATAGCAGACCGCTTGCTGACCAAGCGAGAAAGCTACCGGAGTTTCGGGAGGATTTCAGGCGAGCGAGGGCTCTGACCTGTGCTCAGGTGTGCCGCTTTCTTACAGCGGCAGTGCGCGCATTTCCCTACCCGCGCAAGAGCCGCCGTGCGGAGGCCACGTCGCGGGCGATCTGCTCCTTGAGCGCCTCCACGTTCGGGAAGCGCCGCTCGTCGCGCAGGCGGTGGACGAACTCCACGCGCAGCGACCGGCCGTAGATCTCCTGGTCGAAATCCAGGAGGTGCACTTCGAGCATCAGCGGCTCGCGCCGGCTGCCAGCGTGCGCGTCGTCGCGAAAGGTGGGATTCAATCCGAGGTTCGCTGCGCCCTGCAGGGCGGGACCCAGGCGCGGAGGGACGAAGAGCATCGGCTCCTGTCCGCTAGCCGCCGGCCGACCGCCACCGGACGGATCGTCTTCGATCAGCCGGGCGCGCACCGCGTACACGCCGACGGCCGGCAGCAGCTCGGCGTCGGTGCGGATGTTGGCCGTCGGCCAGCCCAGCTTCCGCCCACGTCCGGCGCCGCGGACCACGTCGCCCTCCAGGTCGAACGGACGGCCGAGCAGCTGGGCCGCCGCCTCGACGCGCCCCTCGAGCGTGAACTCCCGGATCTTGGTGGATGACACCACCAGGCCGTGCACCGTGATCGGCGCGACGAGGTGCAGCCGCACGCCGAGCGGCGCCAGCCCCTGCCGGAGCGTGTCGACCGTCCCGCCGCGCTCGCGCCCGTAGGTGAAGTCGTGACCGACGATCACCTCGCCGACCCCGGTCGCGGCGAGCAGCTCGACGAAGCGCTCCGGCTCGGTGCCCGCGAAGGACCGGTCGAAGGATTGGACGACCAGCTCCTCGACTCCCGCCTCGGCGAGGAGCTCCCGTTTCCGCGAAGGCGAGCTGATGAGCGGCGGTGCGTAGTCGGGCGCGAGCAGGCGCGCGGGGTGTGGCTCGAAGGTGAGCGCGCTGGCGGGGCCGCCCAGCGCGCGCGCAGAGGCCCTGGCCGCGTCGAACAGCCCGCGATGGCCCAGGTGTACGCCGTCGAAGTTCCCGATCGCCATCGCCCCGCGCGTCAACCGGCGTGCGGAAGCGGCGATCCCGCTGTGGATGCGCATCGGCGCGCCTGATATGGGAGGGCGTCCGAAGTGTCAATCGGAGGGACCTTGAAATACCCGGTGTCGCTGCTCTTCTTCCTCGCGGCGCTCCCGGCCGCGGCGGCCGACATCCGCGTCGACGGCTCCTACCGGCTGCGCTTGAACGGCGAGTCCAACTACCTGCTCGACGGGTCCGGGGCGCGGCTCGGCCAGGAGCGGTGGATGGAGCACCGCCTGCGGCTGACGCCGAAGATCATCGAGCAGGACCAGATCGAGGTGCAGGGCTCGTTCGACGTGCTTCGCGGCCTGGTCGCCGGCGATCTCGCGCCCGCCTTCCAGGACCTCGGCTGGCAGGGGCGCTCCAACCGCGACGGCGTGCACGCCAGCGGATTCGACTTCCGCCACCTGTTCGTCAAGTTCCGCCTCCCCTTCGGCGTGTTCGAGTTCGGCCAGATGCCCAGCGACTGGGGCATGGGGATGCTGATCAACGGCGGCAACCAGGAGGAAGGTCCGGACTTCGGGGACGTCCGCTTCGGCGACATCGTCGATCGCGTGCTGTTCGCCACGCGGCCGTTCGGGTTCCTCGGCCCGCGCAGCGAGATCGCGCAGCACGTGGCGCTGGCGCTGGCCGCCGACCTCATCTACCGCGACCGGAACGCGCAGCTCGTCACCACCACCGGGACCGGCGGGCTCCACTGGGGGGACGTGGCATCGCAGCTGGTGGCGGCGCTGGTGTGGGATCCGGGACCGGAGTCGCGCGCCGGTCTCTACGTCGCGCGCCGGTGGCAGCAGTACGCCGCGGGCGGCGGCTCGTTGCACACCTGGCTGGTCGACCTGCACGCGCGCACGCTGTTCCCGCTGGAGTGGCTGGGCGGCACGGTGTCGTTGGAGGCGGAGGCCGCCGAGATCTACGGCAGCACCACGCACTCGCCGAACCTCAGCGCGCTCTTCCGCTCGCAGGTGGGGCAGCAGGGGGTGGCCGCGCGGGCGCTGCTTTCCCGCGGAACGCTGGAAGCGGAGGTGGAAGGCGGCTATGCCAGCGGAGACTCGAACCCGTTCGACGACGCGGCCACGCAGTTCCAGTTCAGCCGCGACTTCAAGGTAGGCCTGGTGCTCTTCGACGAGGTGCTGCTCTTCCAGACGCAGAACGCGGCGCGCAGGCTGGCCGATCCGAGCCTCGGCGCACGGCCAGCGCCAGGGGTCGACCTGCTTCCCACCGAAGGCGCAGTGGCGAACGCGCTGTATCTGAAGCCCACGCTGCGCTGGCGCCCGTCGCTGTTCGGCGGTCGCCTGCGGCTGGTCGGCAGCGCGCTGTTTGCCCGCGCGGCACAGCCATACGTCGACCCGTACAACACGCTCGTCGGGGGCGGGCCGCTCAATCCGTTCGGCGCGGCGCCGGGGAAGAACTACGGGACCGAGATCGACGGCGCGATCTCCTGGCGCTCGCGCCTGCGCGGCGACGTCGGGTATGAGCTGGGCGCGCAAGCAGGCCGGCTATTCCCCGGCAACGCGTTCCAGATGGCGGACGGTTCGCGCCTGGGGCCGGTGAACGCCGTCCGGTTCCGTGCCACGCTGGTGTTCTGAAGAGCAGAGCTTTTCCATCGTCGAACGAGGGCCGATGACGCGGCGACTCCTCCTACTCTCCCTGTGCGCTCTCGCCGGCTGCCGGTCCGGGCAGCCGATCGAAGGGCTCGCTCCCGCGCGCGACACGGGCGGGCCGCGCATCGCCTTCGATCTGACGCGGAAGCCGCTGCCCGAGATCCCCTTCCCCAACGATCTGGCCGCCCGGCCGGACCGGGGCAGCCCGACGGGGCTGCGGGTGAACTCGAGCCTGGCGGCGCCCTCGCAGCTCGAGCAGCGCACGCGCGAGCTGCTCGATCAGCTCGACGGGTTCGGCACCTTTTCCCCCATCACCGTGTCGTTCGACAAAGACCGCGAAGAGGTCGACGTCGTCGACCTCTTCGCGCGGCAGAACGACGCCGACCCCGCCAACGACGGAGTCTACCTGGTGCAGATCGACGACGGGCGCGTCTGGCCTCTCGACTTCGGCGCCGGGCACTTCCCGTACGTGCTCGCCGACCCTGGACGGTACTTTCCCAACGACCCCTTCGCGCAGCATGGCAACCTGCTCTTCCCCGGCTGCGGCGCCGGCGCGAACGTGCTGGTGCCGCCCGGACCCGCCTGCGACGACTCCGACCCGCGCCACCAGGCGGACCAGCTCCTTCCGTTCTACGAGCGTTCGACGCGAACCCTGATCGCGCGCCCGGTGCTGCCGCTCGCGCAGCAGAAGCGGTATGCGGTGATCCTCACCGACCGGTTGCGCGACCCGCAGGGACGCGCCGTAGTCCCGCCCGGCTCCGGCATCAACCACCCCGCGCAAAGTGGCGAGCTGGCTCCGGTGCTCGGACACCTCCCGCCGGGCGTGCGGCTGCAGGACGTAGCGTACGCGTGGGCCTTCACCACGCAGAGCACCACGCGAGACCTGGAGGCGATCCAGCTCGGGCTGCGCGTGCTCGGACCGCTCGGCGCGATGGGAATCCAGTATCCAGCGGCGCTCCAACCCCCCACGCAAAACAGCAAGGGCAACACGCTGCTCACCGTGCTGCCGGAGCGCGACGCGTTCCTGCTCACGAATCTGCAAGCGTACGTCCTGCCCGCGAGCGAGCTGGCTCCGGTCCTTTCCGACCCGCGCATGGCGCAGTTCCTCGGGAATCCCGACGCGGCCACCCTGAGCGCGCTCTTGGAGACGTTCCGGTACATCGACTACTTCGTGTCCGGAAGATTCGTCTCGCCCAGCTTGATCGGCGTGGTCTCCGGTGCGCCGCAGGACGGGACGTTCCAGATCGATCTCGGGGCGGGTCAGGCGCACACGCAGCCGGAGAACGTCACGTTCCTGCTCGCGGTGCCGAAGGCCAATGGCGCCCACGTCCCGCCCTTTCCCACCGTGCTCGCCGGGCATGGCTACACGGGAGCGCGCTCGACGGATCTGCTCGCCCGGACCACGGATTGCGGAGCTTCGCCAACGCTCTTCTCTCCGGCCGCACACGCGACCTGGACAACGACGGTTTCGCCGACCCCGGCGGAGACTTCTTCGGCGCGGACGCCTTCCACACGCGAGACGCCGTGCGCCAGTCGGTGGTGGACTGGATGATGCTGGTCCGCATCCTGAGGACGTTCGACGGCACGAACCGGATAACCCAGCCAGCGGGAACCTCGACCATCGCCTTTCCGGTGGCGGGCGATTTCAACGGAGACGGCAAGCCCGACGTGGCGGGCCCGGTGGTGTGGCCCGTGGACGTGCCGAACCCTGCGGGCGGCCCCGCGTTCTTTCGGGCCGGCAACCCCAACCCTGGCAGCGACCTGTTCGCCTTCGGCGTATCGCTGGGAGGGATCCTCGCCGGCGTGCTCCCGGCGGTCGAGCCGGCGGTGGATGCCGCGGCGACGGTGAGCGGCGGCGCCGGGCTGTCCGACGTCGCCCTGCGCTCGCAGCTCGCGCCGGTGGTCAGCTCCGTGATGCTCGGCAGGCTGGGGCCGTTCTTCGCCAACTGCGACTACGATTTCGCCGCGCAGCGGTGCGCTCCCGGCCAGGCGGGGACCGCCCCCACGCTGGTCCTGGTGGTGCAGGATCTGAACCGCGAGCGCGAATTGCCGATCGCGCCGCTGGCGCTCGCGCCCGGCGATCGGGTGACGCTCACCAACGTCGACCACGACTCCGCGACTTGCCAGCGGGACCACGCCTGCGCCACGGCCACCGTCGATGCGAACGGAAAGATGCGCGTGGCAGTGACGGCCGACGGGCCCCTCCTGTCCGTGCACCGGGTTCCTCAGGTGAATCCTCCGGACCAGGTGACGACCACCGTGCTGCAGCCCGGGAACCGGCTCCGCGTATCCGTGCTGCGCAGCACCGGCAACGAGCCGCAGAACATCGACTCCTTCGGCTTCCCGGTCGCGTTCTTCGGCGTGACGTACCGCCCCGGTGACCCGCTGACAGCGCCGGCGGCGGGCTGGGGATACGAGCGGAACACGCCCGACTTCCGGCGGCTCGTCGCGCTCTCGCAGGCGATCCTCGAACCGGGCGACCCCGTGAGCTACGCGCCGCACTGGTCAGCCGACCTCCTGCCCGTCCGCAACGGGGCGCCCGCGCCGGCGCTGGTCATCGGAACGGTGGGCGACGATGTGGTGCCGGTCGGCACGGCCATCGCGATGGCGCGCGCGGCCGGCCTGGTCGAGATGACCCAGCCCGATCCGGCGTACGGGATTCCGCCGGACCAGGTGCTCATCCGCGCGGGCGTGGTGGAAGGGACGGCGAATCTGCAGCGGCTGGCCGACGGGACGGCGGGCCCCCTCGCCGCGCTCGGTCCGCAGCACCTGTCGTGCAGCGCTTCCGATTGCTCCGGAAACGTGCTGGTCGACCCGACTTCCTATGGATTCGATCCGGCGAACGCCGTCAACGATGGGCTGAACGCTCCGCGCCTGAACCCTCCGCTGCGCGGCCAGCTCGCGCGCCCGGTGACGCTCGCGGACGGCTCCAAGGCGAGTTCCGCGCTGCTCCTGCCTTACATGAGCCGCGGCGGGCAGCACGGGTTCAAGAACCCGCAGCCGGGCAAGCCCTTCGACATGGACCAGTTCCTCGCGAACCTCATCGGCCGCTGGTTCGAGACGCGCGGGCGCGAGCTGCACTTCGAGCCTTGCCAGGCGAAGGAACCGCCGGACTGCGCGTGGATCCCGGCTCCGCCGCCTTGAGGTCCGCGCTGCCGAACGCGAAAGGGAGCAGCGCGCCGACGGTGGTTGCGATCACTTCTCCGTCCGGCGTGGCGTAGATCACGGGCGCGTCCGCCGGAGCGAACTCGGCGATGACCTGGCGGCATCCGCCGCACGGCGCGGCCGGGCGATCCCCGCCTCCCACCACCGCCACCGCCTCGATCCGTTGCGCGCCGGCGGCGACGGCCATCGCCACCGCGTTGCGCTCGGCGCAGACGCCCAGCGGGAACGAGCTGTTCTCGACGTTGCACGCGGCGTGCACGCGCCCTCCGGCCAGCACCGCGGCGCCGACTGGGAACCGGGAGTATGGCGCGTAGGCGTTGCGGCGCACCTCCGCGGCGGCGCGGAGCAGGCGGTCCAGGACGGGCTTCGGAGGATGCATCGGCGCAGTGTATCCGCTAGGGACATCCGGGTCAGCGACCCCGACCCCGACCTAGGCGAGCGCCTTCCGAGCCGGCACGGCGGCGGCGGCGCGGGGCAGGAATGCACGCAGCAGCTGCAGGAACCTGCCTTCCACCTGCTGCGCCACCGCCACGACTTCCTGGTGCGTGAGCGGCTTGTCGGCGATTCCCGCGGCGTGATTGGTGATGCAGGAGATTCCGCAGCAGGGGACGCTCTGGTGCGCCGCGACGATCACCTCGGGCACCGTGCTCATCCCCACCGCGTCCGCGCCCAGGATGCGCGCCATCCTCACCTCGGCGGGCGTCTCGTAGCTCGGTCCCAGGAACTGCGCGTAGACGCCGCGGCGAAGGGCGATCCCGGCCTCGCGCGCGGCTTCCTCGAGGGCTTCCGCCAGCGCCGGGGTGTACGCACGGGAGAGGTCGGGAAAACGGGGACCGAGCCGCTCTTCGTTGAGTCCGACGAGCGGATTGCGCGCGGTGAGATTGATATGATCGGTGATGCGCATCAGGTCGCCCGGTTGGAGGTGCGGGTTCAAGCCGCCGGCCGCATTCGTGAGGACCAGGGCGCGCGCGCCGAGCACGCCCAGCACCCGAGCCGGGAAGGCGACCGTGGCGGCGTCGTGCCCTTCGTAACCGTGCAGGCGCCCCTGCTGAGCGAGCACGGGGACGCCTGCCAGCTCGCCTGACACCAGCCGCCCCTCGTGGCCCAGGACCGTGGCCCGCGGGAGCCCCGGCAGGTCGGCAAAGGAGACCGAGCGGGGGCTCGCCAGCTGATCGCCGAACGCGCCCAGGCCGGAACCCAGCACCACCGCGACCGGCGAGACGGCCGGATCCAGCTGCAAGGCCGCGCGGGCGGCCCGTGCACACTCCAGGGCGAGGTCGGTCCAGCTACCCATGCGCGCAGGCTACCGGAAAAGGGCGACGAACGGCTCATCGGGACGAGAAGCCGCTCCAAGCGTGTTATTTGACCCGTATGAGCTTCGGCGAGCTGAAGGAGCTGCTGCAAACCGGCGGAATCACGATGGTCATCATCGTGCTCGGCTCGGTCGCGGCCGTGGTGATCGGCATCGAGCGCTTCCTCTTCCTGCGCGGGTTCGCGAGCCGCGCCCAGGAGCTGCACGAGGTCGTGATCCGCGCGCTCCTGCGAGGCGACGCGCAGCTGGCGCTGCACGAATGCGACCGCGCGCACATCCCCACCGCCGCGCTCTACCGGGCGGCGCTCGACCGGACGACCCGGCCCGAGCGCATCCCCGACGCCGTCGATCGCGCCCGGCGCGAGGTGGTGCAGGCCCTCCGCGCTCCGCTCTGGATCCTCGGCACCCTCGGCGCGACGATGCCCTTCGTCGGCCTCTTCGGCACCGTCTGGGGAATCCTCCACTCCTTCCGCAGCATGGCGGCGGCCGGCACCGGCGGCTTCGCCGTGGTGGCGAGCGGCATCTCCGAGGCGCTCATCACCACCGCCGGCGGCATCGCGGTGGCGGTCGAGGCGGTGGTCCTCTTCAACTACTTCCAGGCGCGCGTCGGCAAGGAATCGTTCGATCTCACCCTCAAGGCCGACGAGCTGGTCGAGACGGTGGAGGAGAAGGCCGACGAGCTGCAATCCTCGCTCGAGAAGCCCACCCCGCGCGCCGCGCCCGAGCCCGCCTCCGCTGCCGGAGCCTAGCCGATGGCCGTCAGCGGACCGCGCACGCACCACCACGACGACGACACCGGCGAGGGTGGTCCGGCGGTCTTCTCCGAAATCAACATCACGCCGCTCACCGACATCTTCCTCGTGCTGCTGATCATCTTCATGGTGACCTCCACGGCGCTGGTCGAGGCGGGCCAGGGCGGCGCGGGCGCGGGCGTGCGGGTCGATCTGCCCAAGGGCGCGGCGAGAGAGCTCCAGGCCGCCGCGCGCGACTTCACCATCGCCATCCTCAAGGACGGCTCGACGGTGATCGACGGCAAGGTGGTCGACGAGCAGATCCTGCGGGCGCGCTTCGAGCAGCTGCACAAGGAGTCGCCCGACGCGCAGGTGATCATCCAGGCCGATACGGGCGTGCAGCACGGCAAGGTCGTGCAAGTGATGGAGGTCGCCAAGGGCGTCGGCATCGACCGCCTGGCGATCGCAACCGACTCCGGCGGGAAGTAAGCCTCCCTCACGCTATCGATGGATCCTCGAGGTCACCGGCGGGCCCGCCGCGCGAGGCCTCGAGCGCTTCGTCCAGCGCATTCATCACCTCGCGATTGCCGTCCTGCGAGTACCCGGCCAGGTTCCGCTCGAAATCCGGGATGCGCTCGAGGAACTCGCCCAGCCGCTGCTCCGTGATCTCCTCGGCGGACATGCCGTAGCCGAGCGACTCGAGGTAGCGAGCATTGAGGATCTGCTCGAACTGCTTGCCGACCGGCTCGGCCAGCATCGGCCGGCGCAGGTAGACGGCCTCTCCCATCAGCGTGAACCCGCCGCTCGCCACCACGCCGCGGGCGGTGCGCAGATCGTCCACGAAACCTTGCTCGGAGAACGGCAGGTAGGTCAGCTTCCCCTCGCGGACGGGCGCCTGCAGATCCCGCCGCAGCCCGTAGATGCGGCATTCCAGCCCTGTCTTTCGCAGCAGATCGGGCAGCTCCGCGTTCGTGGTGTAAGTCTGGTAGACGAGCAGATGCCCGCCGGGCTCCGCGCGCGCGGAGAGAATCTCGGGGCGCAGCACCGGCGGATGCAAGGTGGTGCGGCGCTTGCGCACCGGCGGATAGAAGAACGTGGTGATCAGGTAGCGCGACGCGCCGGGGACCTTCGCCTTCACCACTCCCCTGGCGATCTGGAAGTCGGCCTCGTGGCCGCGCAGGATCTCCGGCGCGTGCCGGCAGCGGTTGACGATCTGCATGTTGTCGATCGAGATGACCGGCAGCCTGTGGTTCACGGCGAAGAGGTAGCTCCAGCTCTCGAAGTCCGAGATCACCACCTCGGGCTGGAACTCCTGCGCCAGGTCGAAGTACGCGCGGACGTTGCGCGGCCAGCCGCCCGTCACCGCGCCGCGGACGTTCTGCAAGAGCGTCCGGAAGCTCCGCACCTCGTTGTCCTCGGTGACGATGGTGAATCCCCAGATCTTGCGCACGCGCAGGTGCTCGCCCGCCCGCTGCGCGAGGTAGTCGTGCGCGCGGCCCGAGACCACCACCTGGACGTCGTGCCGCTTCACCAGCTCGTCGAGCACGACGCGCGAGCGGATGGCGTGGCCCATGCCCTCGCCGACCACCCCGTAGAGGATCCGCATGGTTTGTTTGTAACCCACTGCCCGTTGATCAACGATTCCCACCCGACCACACGCTCTTCGATCCGGCGCCTTCGGCGCCTCTACGAGGGGGGAGCTCGCTCTCATCATTCATCACTTCCCGCCTCGGGAGCGGCGCGTAGCCCTCGAGCAGCGGGTGGCATTCCGCATCCGAGGTCGAGTCGCACTGGGGTCTCCGTTGCTTTTCAGAGGAAGTCCTCGGGCGCAACGAAGCGCCGGCGCATGTCCGGAGCCCTCAAAACGGAAGATCGCAGCGCCCCCAGCCCGTGGAGCACGGGGGCTCGGGGTCATCTGAAGGCAGACCTGTAAAGGCGGCGAGACGTAGTTCAGCCGGCTGAACTAAGTGTCTAATCCCGAACGGTCCG
>VBKO01000050.1 GCA_005888115.1 Deltaproteobacteria bacterium | reverse complement strand
CCGCTGCGGCAGCCTGAGCGGGACGTGAGATCCTCGCCGCCGTTGCGCTCGATTCTCCCCTGAAAAGCAAGGGAGACCCCAGCGTGATTTGTCCGCGGGCACGGAGTGCACGCTCTCGTGCTCCGGGAACCCGGCGGGACGCATGAGCGAAGTGACCGATGATGAGGAGCGAGCTCCCCCTCGTGGAGGCGCCGAAGGCGCCGGATCGGAGAGGGTGGGGTCGGAGGTACAGCGATCAACGCGAGCGAGCGGTGGGGTCACTGCACGGCGAGGGAGGCGGTGCCGCGGGTGGCGGTGGAATCGGCGCCGGAGATGGAGGCGCCTGCCATCGCGCGGGAGACGCAGCGGGCCGTGTCCTCGTCGCGGGCGGCGTCCATGATGACCTGGGGATTGCGCACGTGGCCGTCCTGCACGGTGAAGCTGACCACCAGCGAGCCGCGCCGGCGGGCAGCCTGCGCGCAGCGGTCCAGGGCTGCCTGCGCCGCCGCGAGGCGGTCCTTGCCCGCGTCGGGGCGCGGCATCTCGGTGTCGAGCAGGACCTTGTCCACGCGGAAGCTGCGGCCGCTGCCAGGCTTGTCGACCGGCAGCCCTTCCTCGTCGGCGACGGCCACCGGGGCGGAGTCCACCTCCAGCTCCCACCAGAGCGGAAGGCCCTCCATCCGGAAGATGCGCGCCGCCGCGTTGCCAGCGCACCGCTCGCCCGACGGCCGGAAGTAGACCGTCAAGGAGAGCTTTCCTTGCTTCTTCGCGGCGGCCCATTTCATGGCCTGTTCCGGCGTGGCACGGAAGGCCACGTCGTCGATGCCGGCGAGATCGAGCGTGATCGCGCCGTCCAGCGCCCGCAGCGCCCGGTCGCCGTCGAGCTCCAGCTCCTGCTCGTCCTCGCGGTACCGGCCCAACCCGAATCCGTTCGCGGGGACCCAGACGTGGTAGGTCCGCGCGAGCATCTGCGCGCGCGACCGGGCAGGCGCGATGCCCGGCGCCGGCTCTCCGCGCTGATCCTTCAGCGCCGCGCAGATGTCGCGCACCTGGTCCTCGGCGGTCAGCGCTGTCGCCTCCCGCGGAGGGACCTGCGCGGCGGCGACGAGCGCGATCAGCGGGAGCAGCATCCTGCCAGCATAAGCGCTGCCGCGCCCCCGCCAAAGCTCAGGACACCAGTCGGACCACGCCCGGTACGACGGTGAATGTGGCAGGAAGTCGCCCGATCAGCTCCCCGTCGGCTTCGATGTCCAGCGGGCCTCGCGCGCCCGGCAAAGGCTCCAGCCGCACCGAACGAGCCGTCGCCGTCCGCGTACCTTTCAGCTTCACGTGCGAGCCGTCGTACATCGCCGCACTGCGCAGCACGAAGTCCGAGAGCGAGTAGCCGCTCCAGATGGTCACGTGGAAGACGCCGTCGTCGAGCAGCGCTCCGGGCGCGACGACCATCCCGCCCCCGAAGCAGCGGCCGTTGGCGACCGCGAAGGTGGTGACGGAGCCCTCCTGGAACGGGCCGCCGTCGAGCGACCAGCGGACGGGGACGTCCCTCCAGCCCGCCAGCGCGCGCAGCGAGGCGAGCGCGAAGGTGAGCTTCCCGCCCAGGAGCTTGCTGCTCGAGTTGGCGATGCGGACCACGTCCGACCCGACGCCCGCCTCCGCCACGTTGATGAAGTAGCGCGCGGTCGGCTGCCCTTTGCCATCGACGAAGTCGATGCGGCCCACGTCGATCGGCCGGCGTTCGCCCGTGAGGCGCGGCGCGCAGGCGCGCAGGTCGCCCTCCAGCCCGACCGTGCGGCGCAGGTCACCGCCCGTGCCGCGCGGCAGGATGCCGAGCGCCGCGCCGGGCCGGACGGGGCGCGGTGGGTCGCCGTGCCCCGGCGCCTCGAAGAACCCGTTCACCACCTCGTTGATCGTGCCGTCTCCTCCGACCGCGATGACGAGGTCCGCGCCTTCGCGCAGCGCGCGCCTGGCCAGCTCCGAGGCGTGCATCGGCCGCTCGGTGAACGCGTGGCCGTGCTCGCCGACCGCCGCGCGCACCGCCGCCGAGATGTCGTCGAAGTGGCGCCCGGTCGTGCCGTTCGCCGCGCGCGGGTTGACGATGAGGAACGGTTTCACCGCGCCTGTTCTACCGCGACCCCCAGCCAGCGGGCGAGCACGCTGACCACGTCTTCAGCTCCCAGCGCCGATGCGCAGGCGGGACTGGCGGTGACCGCGTGCGCTCCGCAAGCGTCGAGCTCGCGGCGGCGATCGTCCGCGATCGCCTCGGCCACCGCGGGCAGAGTGCGCGGCAAGAGGCCGTTCGCCCCGCAGCAGGCCGTATCGACGCCGCAGCGGAGCGGCTCGCGCACCTCCTCGACGGAAGCGGCCAGGAGCGCCCGCGGCGCGGTCAGCTCGGAGAGGCCGCGGGCCAGCTCGCACGGATCGTGGTACGCGGCCGACTCGGGAAGCGGCGGGCGATCGCGCAGATCCGGCCGCGCCGCCAGCGCCCGGGAAAGATAGGTGGTGACGTGCTCGACGCGGCTCCCGTCCGGCAGTGCCGGCCAGCGCTCCCGCACCGCCCGCGCGCAGCCGGGCGAGAGCAGGATCAGATGCACCGGCGCCGGCCGGCGCGAGGAGCCCAAAAGAGCCGTGCGCACGCGCGCCGCATGGGCGGCGAACGCCTCCGGATGTCCCGCCTCCACCAGCTTGAGCCCGCAGCAAAGCGCCGCCTCCGGCGCGAGCGCGAGCGGCGCGCCGACGGCGCGCGCCACCGCCAGTGCGTCGCGCACCACGCTCCCTCCCGCCGCCAGCGCGTCGCATCCGGCGAACAGCGTCGGCCCTCCCCTTCCAGCGTCCACTGCAGGCCGGAGCATCGCGGTCACTGCTCCGGCCACCGCCCGCAGCGCGGACGTCCTCGGCCGGCCTGCGTCGTGCGAAGCCGTCTTCGTGGGTGCCGCCGTCGGATCCAGTGTCGGACCCGGAGTTGGTGTTGCCGTCGCAGCCGGTCTCGCGGCCGCCGCTGCACTCTCCTCCTGCGCGATCCTCCGGTACACCTCCACCAGCTCCGCCTGCTCGGCATGCCCGGCCGCCGTCATCTTCCGGGCCACCTCGCCCCACTCGCCCGGCGCCGACCCCGCCCGCACGGCGGTCGCTCGCGCCGCGTACAGCAGCGCGGGCACGTCGTTCGCGTGCGCGCAATATGTCTGGCAGCGCAGGCAGCCGGTGCAGGCTCCGAAGGCCAGCGCGGCGGATGGGTCGGGCGAGCGCCCGGAGAGCGCCGCCAGCGACACCTTCCCCCAAGGCGTGAACGCCTCGCGCGAGGTGGCTTCCGAGACGGGGCAGGCGAAGCGGCACATCTTCGGGCAGAAGACGCACAGCTCCAGCGCGCGCCGCACCGCGGTCACGGCCGCTCCTCCGCGCCGAGCGCGGCGACCAGCCGGTTCCAAGCTGCCCCCGCCCCCATCGCCTCCCAGGCAGGTCCCGCGTCTCGCAGGCGCCTGGGCGCGACCAGGCGCGCACCATCTGTCCGGGCGGCGGCCGCGCACTGCTCCACGCCATCCGCGGCGAGCGAGAGAACGGCGAACGCGCCGCCCGCGTGCATTCCGTACAGCGCCACCTCCGCCGCTCCGGAATGGCGCGCGAACGCCTCCAGCGCGCTCCAGCGCGCATCCACCTCGATCGCCCGCGACGAGGCCGGTGCCCTGACCTCGGGTCCCGCGTCCACCTCGAGCGGCGGACCGACGACGCGCACGGCGCGCTCGCGCAAAAGACGCGCCGACTCGGGACCCTCCCAGGAGAGCGCGACCAGTGCGCCGCGCTCCTGCAGCCGGAGCATCCCACGGGCGGGGGTGAGCCGGTCCATGCACAGCCCCTCGACCGTGCGCAGCGCGCTCGCCAGGTCTGGCGCCCGCCAGGCCGCGTACGCAGGCGGCGCCGCCGGGAAGAGCCGGACCCAGGCGGCCGCGATCACGCACAGCCGCCCCGAGCCGCCCAGCGCGAGGTGGTCCAGGTCGGGGCCAGTCGCGGAACGCGGAGCGGCGCGGCTCTCGGCGAGCCGCCCGTCCGCCAGCACCGCGGAGACCGACAGGGCAGCCGTCTCGCGCCGGGAGCCCGGGACGGCGCGTTCGCCGCGCGTCGGGCCCGCGAGCCAGGCGCCCACCGAACCGGCGCGGACCGAGGGCAAAAGAGGCCCCAGGGTCGCCCCCGCGCGGCGCGCCGAAGTCTCCAGCGCAGCCACGCTGCAGCCGGCCTCGACCCGGGCGATGCCGGTTGCGCCATCGACCGAGGCGATGCGATCCAGGGCCGTCAGCTCCAGCAGCGCGCCTCCGGGCGGCGCCTCGACGGGCGCGTCGCCGTTCCCGCGCACGCGCACCGGCAAGAGGTGCCCGCGCAGCACCGCCACGGCCCTTCCCAGCGCGGCGATGCTGGGCGGCGTGACCCGCAAGCCTTCCCCTTCGGCCAGCACCGCCGAGCCGGTGGCGGAGAGGTCCTCGCGCAGCCCGTTCATAGCAGGAGCTTTCCGGGGTTCATGACTCCCTGTGGATCGAAGGCCTGCTTGAGCGCGCGGAGCTGGCGCATTCCCTCGCCGTGCTCGCGCGGGAGGAAGACCTGCTTGTGCAGCCCGATGCCGTGATGGTGGCTGAGCGTCGCCCCGGCGTCGCACGCCGCGGAGAGTGCCGCGTTCCAGCACGCGTCGTAGCGCTCCTCGGCCTGCTCGAGATCGTCCGCGTCGCTCGACCCGGCGGGCGCGCCTGAGAGCCCCACGAAGGTGAAATAGATCGAGCACCCCTCGAGGTACGCGTGGGAGAAGTGGGCCATCACGAACGCGTGCGGCGCGACGGCGTCGCGGACCGCGCCGTAGAGCGCGTCGAGGCGGTCCCAGGTGGTGGCCACCTCCATCGTGTCCACGAATGCGCCGGCGGAGAACAGCGGCGACTGCCGGTAGCTGATCCTGTACCGGTTGGCGAGCCACTTCTCCCCGGGCGCCGGCCCCAGGTCCTCCGCTCCTTCCGCCGCGAGCAGCCGCAAGGAGAGCTCGCCCTCTTCGCGCGCGTCCGACGATGCGAAGGGGCCGTCTCCCTCGAATCCGAGCACCAGGAGCGACGAGCCCGGCAGCGCGTCGACTAGCCGATTGAGCAGCACGGGCGCCCGCAAGGCGAGCCGCAGCGCTTCGGACTGCGCGCCTTCCACCACCCAGCGCAGCGGCTCCGGGACGGTCACGTGCGCGTCGCGGCCGCCGCGGCCGGCGAGGAGCGTGTCGAGCGGATCGTAGAGCCGCGCAACGGCGGGCCGCAGCCCGGATCGCATCAGCGCCCGCAGGCCGGCGATGCCCGCCTGCACCGAGCCGAAGCGCAGCCCCCGCATCCAGCGCGAGGTGGGCGAGGGCCAGCAGCGGAGCCTCGCCTTGGTGACGATGGCCAGCGTCCCCTCGCTTCCGAGCAGGAGCTGGAGGAGATCGGGTCCGGCGGAGGGGGCGTCCTGCGTGCGCAACACCTGGCCCGTCCCATCGACCGCCTCGACGGCGAGCGCGATGTCCTCGATCTTGCCGTAGCGCGAGGAAAGCTGGCCCGCGCTGCGCGCCGCCAGCCACCCTCCGATCGTGGAGCAGTAGATGCTGGAAGGAAAATGTCCCAGCGTGGCCCCCGCGCCGCCGAGCAGCTCCTCCAGCCGCTGCCCGTTCATGCCGGTTTCCACGTCCACCGTGCGCGCGGGCAGGTCGATGCAGGGCGGCCCGGAGAGGCGCTTCAAGTCGAGCGCGATGCCGCCCTTGACCGGCACCGCGCCCCCGCAGACTCCGCTGCCGGCGCCGAACGGCACCACCGCGATCCGCCGCTCGGCCGCGTACCGCACGACCTGGACCACCTCGTCCGTCGAGGTCGGCCAGACGACCACGTCGGGCGGATGTGGAGCGACGCCGGCCTTGGTCCACAGGAGCGACCGGGGCCAGCAGTCCCGCGACATCGCCCACAGGTCGGCCGGCGCGCAGGAGGCGGCGCTCGGGCCGAGCAGCGCGACGAGATCGCGCTCGAGCGCCCTGCCCCGCGGTCCGGCGCCGCGCAGCGGGGCCGTCACGTGCCGAGCCCGGGCTGGACGGCGACCACCGGCTCCTCGGCGGTGGCGAGCTCGGCGGCGGGCGCGCGCGCCGCGTCGACCTCCGCGAGCTTGCGCCGGGTGAAGGCGAAGATGTCGAGCAGCGGCACCGCGCGCGGGCACACGTCCTGGCACGCCTGGCAGACGCCGCACGCATCGAGCGTGCCGATCACTGCCCGCAGGTGCGGCAGCTCGGGCGTGGCGCGCGAGTACGCGATGGCGAACAGGCTCGGCCCGCGCCAATCCTGCAGCTCCGAGCGCCCGACCAGGGGGCAGACCGCGTCGCACAGTCCGCAGTTCACGCATCCCGAGAAGCGTGGCAAGGCCGTCCGATCCTCGCTGCTCATCGGCACCAGCGCCTCGGGCGCATAGTTCGAGAGGAACCGCCGCTTCCCTTTCCGCTCGGCCGGCGTGAAGAGCTGCGCCAAGGGGTGGAGCAGCAGCGCGCGGAGCCCGAGGAGCAGCAGCGCGACGAGGCGCTTCACCGACCCACCGCCCCGCTGGCGGAAGCCGTGCCCGCCTCGCGCGCGGCGCGGCGGCCGGCGACCACGCCGGTCACCGCGCACACGCCCAGGCCGCCCTCGTCGCGCGCCGGGTCGAACCCTCCCAGTACCGCGCCGCAGACGAACGCCGCGCCGGCGCGCAGCTCGGAGTCCGCTTCCACTCCCGCGGCCAGCCCGGGGTGCGGCCCGGCGGCGCGCTCGGCGAAGAGGCGCTCGTTGGGGAGCGCCGCGAGCGCTTCGCGACCGGCGGCGCGCGCCGGCAGACCGAAGACGGTCTCGCGCAGCCGGCCGTCGGCCTCGCAACGGATTCCGCCGCCCAAGAAGCGCCCGCTGGCCAGCACCACCGCCCCGGCGCGCACCGGCTCGCACTCGACTCCCCGGACGATCTGCACCTGGCCGTCGGAGCTGCGCTCGGCGATCGCCGAGATCGATCGAACGCCCGCCTTCTCGAGCGCGGTGGCGAGCGCGCGCTGCAACCGCAGGCCCGGGACGCTCGGCGGAGCGCCGAGCAACTCGAAGACGACGACGCCGGCGGCGCGCTCGAGGTCGGCGCGAGCGGCGAGCGGGTCTTGAAGCCCCACGGTGGGAAGGAGCAGGTGCGTGACGTGCGCCTGCGCGGCAGCGCGGGCCAGGGAGGCACCCAGCGCGGCGCGTCGGCCGGGGGAGTCCAGATCGTGGGCGATCTCCGGCAGCGTCCGGAGCGCGTCGGCGCGCTGCCGGTAGAAGTCGGGCGCGACCACGACCGCCTCGCAGAGCGGGGCCAGGAGCGGAGCGAGCCCGTGCGCCAGGAGGCGCGCCTCGATCGCCTGCGCGCCCGCCAGCGCCACCACGCCGAGGCGCCCTTCCCGCGCGGCGAGGTTCCGCAGGTCGCCCGCCGCGATGGCTCCCTGCGCGAGAGCCGCTGGCTTGGCGCGCCCCAACGGAGTCGCGAGCCACAGGTTGCGGTCCGCCGCGGAGCGCGCGCCCTGCATCCCCAGCGCGGCGAGGTGCCGCTCGAGCAGCGCCAGGGCGTCGTCAATCGCCGGCACCAGCGCGTCGCCGAGCAGGGCATAGGGATGGCCGGGGGCGTTCCGCGCGAGCCTGCGCGCCGCCTCGCCGATCGGCGCATCGTCGTCCGCGGCGGCGAAGTCGATCGCTCCGCTGGACATGGCCGTCGCGCCCGGCGACCGCGCGATCAGCAGCACCTCGGCGCCCGCCTCGCGCGCCGCCAGCGCGGCGCAGGCGCCCGCGAGGCCACCTCCCACGACCACCACGTCGGCGCTCAGCGCCACGGCCTGCCTCCGCCGCGACGCAGGCCGCCGGTCGTGTAGTAGGTCCCTTGCACCAACTCGGCCTGGGCCAGCCCTTCTCCCGCGAGGACGGCGCGGTTCCCCTTCCAGCGCTCGTCGAGCAATGCGGTCAAGTCGGCCAGCGCCGCGTCGGAGGAGAGCTGCCGCTCGTCGGCGAGCAGCGCGGCGGCCGGCCCGGCGCACCGGGTCCCCTGGCACACGCCCATGGCGAGCCGGCAGCGGCGGCGCAGGTCGGCGAGCGACTCGGCGAACTCCTCGCGCAGCGAGAAGGCCAGCTCCGCGAAGGTGACTCCCTCGCACGAGCAGGCCACCGCGCGCAGCTCCGGCTCGTCGTCCGCCGCCCGCAGCACGCGCTCCGCCTCCGCCCCGTGGCGGTACGAGAGCCGCGCCGCGGCGAACGCGGGGACGGCGTGCTTGCGCGAGAGCTCTTCCGCCGGGGGCGGCGGCGCCTCGCCGCCCGGTAGCGCGACCTGGTGGGTTGCGCAGGACTGGGAGTTGCCCAGCTTGCGCGCCACCGCGTCCACCGCCTCCTGCGCCATGGCGCGGAAGCTGGCCAGTTTGCCGCCGACGATGGTGAAGAACCCCGGCGCGCCGTCCTTCTCGTGGTCGTGGATGGCGTGGTCGCGCGAGAGCGCGTCCTCGAGCGGCCCGTACGCGTACAGCGTCGGCCGGACGCCGGCCCAGGCGCGCAGCACGCGCGCCTGCCGCACCGCCGGGAAGGTGTGCTCGACCGCCTGCAGCAGGTACTCGACCTCGTCGGACGTGACGTATAGGTCGTCCGGGTCGCCGTAGAAGTCGTCGTCGGTGGTCCCCACGATCGACGAGTCCTCGTGCGGCATGACGAACACGTCCCGTCCGTCGACCGCCTTGCAGATGATCCCGTAGTTGGAGAGCCGCCGATCGAGGGTGACGTGCACGCCCTTTCCCGGCCGGATCTTCACCTCCACGCCAGCGAGCGCGGCGATCTTCGGCGCCCATGGCCCGCCGGCATTGAACACGCAGCGGGCGCGCACCTCCTCCAGACGGCCGGTGGGCAAGTCCTTGAGCTCGGCGCCGACCACCGCGGGGCCCTCGCGCAAGAAGCGCGTGACCTGGGTGTGGTTCCGCACGGTGGCGCCGTACGCCGCGGCGCTGCGCGCGTTCAGCGTGCAGAGGCGGAACGGGTCGATCCCGTACTCGTCCATCGTGACGGCGCCCAGCGTCCCCGGGACGATCCCGGGCTCCAGCTCGTGCAGCTCGGCGTCGGTCAGCCGCGTGTGCGCCTTCCCGTTCTTGAGGGGCTGGTACCGGTCATACGCCTCGAAGTAGCACTCCGCTCCGTAGAGGAAGGCGCGGTCCACGAGCGTCGGTTCCCCGGGGCGCGCCAGCAACACCGGATAGAGGAACGGGATGCGGAACAAGAGGTGCGGGGCGATGCGCTGGATGTAGCCGCTGTCCAGGCAGGCGAGGCGCGTCACCTGCGGGTCCGACATGAGATAGCGGATGCCGCCGTGGATCATCCCGCTGTTCGCGCCGGAAGAACCCGCCGCGAAATCCTTCTTCTCGACGAGCATCGTCCGCAGCCCGCGCATCGCGGCATCGCGGGCGATGCCCGTGCCGTTCACCCCGCCACCGATGACGAGCAGGTCATAGCTGCGCACGGATGGATCCTCGCAGGCACCCCGGGTAGGCGCAAGAAGTTCTTGTCGCGCTGCGGCATTCCCGGACGAAGGGATCACCGTGGAGCCGCGGACGCTCGCGGAGAGTGGCGTTCTGAAAAGGAAATCTCCGAGCCCTTCGCGTCTCCGCGGTGATCTCTTCGTCCCCACACGCGGCGACGGTCGGCGGGTTACAAGGGAGGCGTGGACGTCATCTTTCCGGCGTTGGACCACCTGCCGCTCGCCGGCACCCTGAGCGAACCGCAGGGAACCGTCCATGGGGCGGTGGTGATCGGGTCGGCGATGGGCGTGCCGCGCGCGTTCTACGGAGCGTTCGCGGAGTACCTGGCCGAGGGTGGCCTGGCCACGTTGCGATTCGACTACCGCGGCATCGGCGGGTCGCTGCGCGGGTCCGTGCGCGAATCGGACGCCACGATGCACGCCTGGGGCGAGCAGGATCTGGCCGGGGCGCTCCGCTTCCTGCGCGATCGGCATCCCGGCATTCCTCTTCTGCTCGTCGGACACAGCGCGGGCGGGCAGCTCTTCGGGCTGGTGCCGGAGCCGAACCAGGTGCGCGCAGTGCTCGCGGTGGGTGCGCAGAGCGGCTACTGGGGCAACTGGCGCGGCGCGGGCCGGCTGCGGATGCTCTTCTACTGGAAGGTCCTCTTCCCGGCGCTGACGCACGCGCTCGGATACCTGCCGCTGCGAAGCCTCACCGGGGGCGGCGACGACGTGCCGCCCTGCGTGGCGCTCGAGTGGGCCAGCTGGGGACGCGATCCCGACTACGTGCTGAGCTATGCGCGACGAAAGGACGGCGCCCGCGGGTATGCCCGCTTCACCGGGTCGCTGCGCGCGCTTGCGATGGCGGACGATCCGTACGCGCCGCGCGCTGCCGTGCAGGCGATGCTCGCCTTCTATCCGGCGGCATCGCGCGAGCTGCTCTACGTCGAGCCCACCTCGGTCGGGGCCCGCTCCATCGGCCATTTTGGCTTCTTCCAGCGCCGCTTCCGCGACACTCTCTGGTCGGACGCCCGCTCCTGGCTCCTCTCCCAAGCCTCCTCCCAAGCCGCCGCCTGACAAAGAGATCACCGCGGAGCCGCGGAGGGCGCGGAGATCTTTTTTTCTGAACAGACGCCTCCGCGACCTCCGCGTCTCCGCGGTGATCCTTAAGCCTTCTCTTGGGATTTCGCGGTGGAGGTGATGTGGAGGTCGTGGAGTTGCTTCGGGTCGGCGTCGCCGGGGGCGTCGGTCATGAGGTCGGTGCCCTTCTGGGTCTTGGGGAAGGGAATCACGTCCCGCAGGCTCTCCGAGGCCGACATGAGCATCGAGAGGCGGTCCATCCCCAGGGCAATCCCGCCGTGGGGCGGGGCGCCGAAGCGGAGGGCCTGGAGCAGGAAGCCGAACTTCTGCTCGGCCTCCTCCGGACCGATCCCCATCGCCGCGAAGACCTTCTGCTGTACGGCCGGATCGTGCAGGCGGATGGATCCGCCTCCGATCTCGAACCCGTTCAGCACCAGGTCGTAGCGGTGGCACAGGACGCGCCCCGGGTCCGAGTCGAGGTATTGCAAGTCCTCGTCTCTGGGCCGGGTGAAGGCGTGGTGCGCGGCGACGTACTTCTTCTGCTCCTCGTCGAACTCGAACAGCGGAGGATTCACCACCCAGAGGAAGTTCCAGCTCGCCGGGTCCTTCGGGTCGCGCGGGCCGTACTCCGGGATGAGGCCCAGCTTCTTCCCGAGATGCAGCCGCAGGTTCGCCAGCACCGTGTGGACCTGCGCTTCCTTGCCGAACTGGAACAGGATGACGTCGCCGGGCTTCGCCCCCACCGCCGCGTTGATTGCGGCGCGGGCATCGGGCGTGATCGACTTCGCCAGCGGGCTCTGCGTCCAGTTGCCCTGCTCGTCCACCTTGGCGCGCGCCAGGCCCTTGGCGCCCATGCCCTTGGCGATCTCCTCCAGCTTGTCGGTCTCCGTGCGCGACAGCCCCGCGCTCGCCGGGACCACCATCGCCTTCGCGATCTGCCCGGGCGAGGGCTGCGCGAAGCTCGACCACATCGACACGCCGGCGCCGCGGTGCTCGGCGAGCAGCCGCGTCAAGTCCATGTGCTTCAGGCCGAAGCGCAGGTCGGGCTTGTCGTTGCCGTACTCGCGCATCGACTCGTCGTACGGCATGCGCGGAAAAGGTCCGGGGATCTCGACTCCGAGCACCTCGCGCCAGAGCGCCCTCACCAGCTCCTCGACCACGGCGAACACGTCGTCCTGCGAGACGAAGGACATCTCCAGGTCGATCTGGGTGAACTCGGGCTGCCGGTCGAGGCGCAGGTCCTCGTCCCGGAAGCACTTGACGATCTGGAAGTACCGGTCGAACCCGGCCACCATGAAGAGCTGCTTGAAGAGCTGCGGGCTCTCCGCCAGCGCGTAGAACTTCCCCGGCTGCAGCCGCGCCGGCACGAGGAAGTTGCGCGCGCCGCCGGGCGTGTACTTGACCAGGAAGGGCGTTTCGAGCTCGAGAAAACCGCGCTCGTGGAGCACGCTCCGGGTGACCGCGTTCGCGCGCGAGCGCAACAAGAGCGGGCGCTGCACCGCCGGCCGGCGCAGGTCCAGGTAGCGGTAGTGCAGCCGCTTCTCCTCCGCCGTGTCGATCCGGTCCTCGATGAGGAAGGGCGGCGTCTCGCTCCGGTTGAAGATCTGCGCCTGCGTGACGTGGACCTCCACCTCTCCGGTGGGGAGCTTCGGGTTCACGTTCGCGCCGCGCGAGACCACCTTGCCGCGCACGCCGATGCAGTACTCGAGGCGCAGCTCGTGGGCCAGCTCCTGCAGCTCCTTGCCGGCGTCTTCCTCGAAGACGACCTGCGTCAGGCCGGCGCGGTCGCGCAGGTCGATGAACACCGCTCCCCCGTGGTCGCGACGGTTGTGCACCCAGCCGAACAGGACCACCTCGCGGCCGGTCTCCCGGGCGGTCAGCTCGCCGCAGGAATGGGTCCGCTTCACGTCGCGGATGAATTCGGCCACGTTCCAGTCTCCTCCGGGGTGCGGTGCGGGGCGTTCGGTAGCACGATTCGCCGCCCCTTGCGAGGCGTCCGGGCGGGCGGGCGAGCGGCCGCGGTGGGCGCTTTGGCGTCCCCGTTGCACCTCGCGCGTGCATGGGACGGCTCTTTCTCTCTGCGCAGACGACCTGTGCGCTGCTCCTCGGCGCCGGTCTGCTGCTGCGCGCGCAAGCCCACTTGCGCGCCCAGGAAGAGAATGCCCCCCAGGTGGCGGCGCGTACGCGCCCGGCGCAAATCTTCGATACGCGCGCAACGCCGGGACGCGCCGGGCAGGCCCCCCGTGTCGTCCGGGCGCCGTCCAGCCAGGAACGGACGGCGACCGGGGGTGGGAAGGCGCGTACCCACGGGAGGAAGCCGATGGCGCACCGCGCCCGGAAGCCCGGGCGGCGCGGCGCCGCGGTTGCAGAATCGAACACGGGCGAGGACGGGGGGCGTCGGTGAATTCGGGTGAGGGGAACAAGGTGCCGGGGAAGGCGTACGACCCGATCTGCGGCGTGCGTGTCGAGAGCGGCGAAGGCGTGCCGAGCAGCGAGTACAAGAAGCGGCGCTACTTCTTCTGTTCGGACAAGTGCAAGCACGAATTCGAGCGCGCGGCCGAACGGATCCGGATGCAGGAGGCCGCCCGGGCCGGCGCGCTGTTCACGCAAGGCAAGGTCAGGTGGGGCCTCGCGTGAAGCGCGGCGGCGCGGGACCGTGCAAGCGGCGCGGTCCGCCCGGCTGCGGGCCGCGCCGCTTCGTTCGCTTCGCCCGCGATCCTGACGAAAAGATCACCGCGGAGGCGCGGAGCGCGCGGAGATTGCTTTCAAAGAACCACCTCCGCGCCCTCCGAGTCTCCGCGGCAATCTTGTAGTCCCTTCGATCAGCAGTAGCTGCGGATCGCTGACCCGGTCGGCGAGTTCGCCTCAGGTCGTGACGTCCTTCAGCTTCAGTTGCACCCGGTCCGCCCCGAAGTAGCTGTCCAGGCCGATCTGGAATGCGGCCCGCACGCGGGCGCCGCGCGCGATGGGCGACCCGCCCATGCCGAACGCGATGGCGTCGAGCGGCGCTCCAGCGGGGGCGTCGGACACGCGCGGCGACCATCCGGGCGCCGCCGGCGCCGCGAGCCGCAGCTTGAGATGCCCCGGTCCGCCGGCGCGCCGGTCGGGGAGCGTGCGCACCTCCAACGCCTCCATCTCTTCGCAGGCGAAGACGGGCTCGGGGTTTCCCGCTCCGAAGGGGGCCAGCCGGCGGAGTTGCGCGGCGAGACCGAGGTCGATCTCGTCCGCCCGCACCGTCGAGTCGATCCGCAGCCGCGGCTCGAGCTGGTCGGGAGCGAGCCGCTCCCGCGCAACGCGTTCCAGCGCTTCCGCGAGCTGCGCCACAGCCGAGGTGCGCAGCGTGACGCCCGCGGCGTGGCGGTGGCCGCCGAACCGGGTGAGGTGCGCGGCGCAGCTGGCCAGCGCGTCGTAGAGATGGAAACCTTCGATGCTGCGCCCCGATCCCTTGGATGTTCCGCCTTCGTCCTCGCACAACACCAGCGCGGGCCTGTGGAACCGTTCGACCAGCCGGCTCGCGACGATGCCCACCACGCCGACGTGCCAGCCCGCCGAGGACACGACCAGCGCTCGGCGGTCGCCCAGCTCCGCTGCCTTGTGGACCGCCTCGTCCGCGATGCGCGCTTGCAGCTCCTGGCGCTCGGCGTTGGCACGGTCGAGCTGCTCGGCGAGACCGCGCGCTTCCGCCAGGTCCTCCGACAAGAGCAGCCGGACGCCGACGGACGCGTCGGCCAGGCGTCCGGCGGCGTTCAGGCGCGGCCCGAGCTTGAAGCCCACGTCACTACAGGAAACTTCGCCCGCCATCTGCGCGACGGACTTGAGCGCGAGGACGCCAGGGCGAGCGCTCCGCGCAAGCTCGCGCAGGCCGAAATGGACCAGCACGCGATTGGGTCCGGTGAGCGGCACCACGTCGGCGATGGTGCCGAGCGCGACCAGGTCGAGCTGCTCGCGCAGGTTCGGCTCCTGCCGGCCCACGAACCACCCCGCCTCGCGCAGCCGCCTGCGCAGCGCGAGCAGCAGGTGGAACGCCACGCCCACCGCGGCCAGCTCGCGCCCAGGGAAGGCGCAACCGGGCTGGTGCGGGTTCAAGATGGCGACCGCGCGCGGGAGCGCCTCCGCCGTCTGCGCCGACGTGTGGTGGTCGATGACCACGACGTCCAGTCCGAGCTGCGCCGCGCCGTCGATCTCCGCCACGGCGGTCACGCCGCAGTCGGCGCTCACCACGAGCCGCGTCCCTCGCGTCGCCAGCCGCTTCATGGCCGCGAGGTTCAGCCCGTATCCTTCGATCAGCCGGTTCGGCACGTAGTAGTCGATGCGCGCCGGAGCGCCGCCGCCCGGAGCGCAGGCGGCGAGCTTGCGCAACACGGACACGAGCAGCGCCGTGCTGGTGACGCCGTCCACGTCGTAATCGCCATACACGCACACGGCCTCGCGCGTCTCGAGAGCGCGCTGGACGCGCGCGACGGCCGCGTCGATGCCCTTGAGCCCGAACGGGTCGGGGAGCTCCTCGAGGCGGGGCTCGAGGAATCGGTGCGCCGCCTCTGCGTCGCGCACCCCCCGCGCCCACAGCGCTCGCCCCATGGCCGGCAAGAGCCCCAGCTCGGCCGCCAGACGACTGCCCTGCTCGGCTCCGGCGGCCGTCGCCGCCTCTCCCGGTGACCAGCGCATGTGGGCGGTCTAGCACGCGGGTCCGACATCGCTGTGGGTGCCGCGCGCCCGGCCGGCGCCGCCCGTGCCCCCACGCCGCACAACAGTCTCGGACATCGGACCGGCGGCTGCGCGATCTGCGTGCGCTCCGGTGCGCTCGGGTGGCCAGGTTCTTGGCCCCCGCGGGCTCGATTTCGAGCCGGTCGCCTTCGAGCGCGAAACGACTCGCAGATCGCCAGCACCGGCGCGACGCCGCGTTGCCCCCGGGCCGGACCTCCAGCCCGCCGGGCGCCGGCCGGTGCAGGCTTGGAGCACACATGCACGGAGCCCGCCAGATCTCCCGTCCGTGCCAGAATGCGGCAGGGGGCTCGGGCTTCCCGTATGAATCGAGAGGGGCAAGCAAAGGAGGGGGAACGGTGGAAGCAGCGCCGATGGTCTTCCCGGTGCGGTACGTCTCGGAGGGCGCCGCCATCCAGACGACCTCGCGTGGCTTGTCCGGCGAAGGCATCGCGGTGCGTTCCCTGGTCCCTCCGAGCGTGGGCGCCCGCGTCTCGATGGCGCTTTATCTCCCCGGCAATTCGAAGCCCGAAGTAGCGGTGGGGGTGGTCGCGGCTTCGACGCACGACCGCCCCGTGCCGGCGGGCTTCTGGGTGCAGTTCACGGCCATCGACGTCGCGGCCCGCGAGCGCATCGCCGCGCTGGTGGTGGAGAAGGCGCGCAAGGCGCGCGAGCTGCGAGATGCGCGCGGGTTCCAGCGCTTCCACACGCAGTTCACGGTCCGGTTCCGCACCGCGCGCGAGGTCGTCCGCGAGCACGCGCAGAACATCAGCCGCGGCGGCATGTTCATCCAGACCCGCACGCCTCCCCCGCTGGACGAGGTGATCACCGTGCAGCTCGAGCTGCCGGACGGAGGCTCATCGGCGACGACGAGCGGACTCGTCATGCACCGCGTGACGGAGGACGAGGCGGAGCAGCAGGGAATCGTCCCCGGGATCGGCGTGCAATTCCTCGACGCCGACGACCAGTTCCGGGACCGCATCGACCGGTACGTCGAGCAGCTCCGGACGCCGTCCGCTTGAGCATCGCCGGGGGCCGCTTCACGCCGGTCGGGGCCGTCCTGGCCGGCCGTGCTCCGTGTTTGCGAGCGCCGCCACGTCCGGGGAGGAGTCGGGCGGTGAGGACCCGTGCCGCCGGTCATCCCGACGAAGCACCGACGGACGGCTGGAGCGCCTGTCAATCCTTGCGGGCGCGGGCGGCCACTGCTGAACCTTGAGGCGTCGCATCGGAGGTAATGCCTTGGGCCACCGCGTCATCATGGTTGAGCCAGCACTGCGGGCGGCGCCGAGGGCGGTGCGCGACGAAGCGCGTGAGCGTTTCGAAGAGATCGCCGAAGGGCTGCAGGGCATCCCGGCGGACAGCGCGTTCTGGGCCTCTGTCCGCGTGAGCCGCCTGTGCCTGGTGGTCCGCGGCTGGTCGTTCTTCTACACGCTCGAGGACGAGACGCTTCGCGTTATCGAGGTCCGCGCAGAGCAGTAGCCGCCCGCGCGATCCGCCGGACCATGGATCAGGTTGCCCAGGCGCTGGATACGGTGCCGGTAGCGAGCCCGTTCTGGGTCTCGATGAAGGACTCCGTGATGCAGATCGACGTGAAGGGCTTCCGGGTCGTCTACCGGGTCGATCCGATCCGCCGCGAGATCGTGGTCGTCGAGCTGGATCGGCTCCGCGGGTAGGAGCTCTACCTGGCGGCCGCTTGCTGGGGCGGCTTGGCGGCGGGCTTCACCTTCGGCTTCGCCGCCTCGATCGCCTTGCGCTGGGCCATGTGCTCTTCGAGCCAGATCGTCATGGGGCTGGCGATGTACCAGGTCGAATACGTGCCGGAGATGATGCCGACCAGCATGGCGAGGGCGAAGTCCTGGATGGTCCCCACTCCATAGACGATGAGGCCGACGAGCGAGAGCGCAGTCGCGCCCGAGGTGAGGATGGTGCGCCCGAGCATCTCGTTGATGGACTGGTTGATCAGGTCGCGCAGCGGCTTGCCCTTGTACCTCTTCGCGTTCTCCCGGATGCGGTCGTAGATGACGATCGTGTCGTTCACCGAGTAGCCCACGACGGTGAGGATCACGGTGACCGCGGTCAGGTTGAACTCGTGCCGGGTCACCACGAAGTAGCCCAGGGTCACGATGGCGTCGTGGATGAGCGCGATGACCACGCCGGGCGAGAAGCGGAAGTCGAACCGGAGCCCGACGTAGATGAGGATCATGCCGATGGCGTAGATGACGGAGAGGATCCCGTCGTTCCGCAGCTGCTTGCCGACCTGCGGGCCGACGTACTCGGTGCGCACCACCTCGACCGAGTCCTTGCCGAACTTGTCCCGCAGGAGCTGGCCGATCTTGTCGCCCGGGCCCTGCGCGATGACCGTGTACTCCTGGTCCTGCGCCTCGCGCGAGGTGAGGGCGCGCACTTCCTTGGCCTGCACCCCCGCCTTCAGCACCGCCGCCTGGAGCGCGGCCGGATCGACCGGCTTCTTGAAGGTGAAGTCGAGCTTGTCACCCACTTCCGGGTCGAAGTGGAACCCGGTGAGCTGCGCCTCGGGCAGCGCCTGGAGCACGTCCTGCTTCACCTTCGCGGCGGCCTCCGGCGTGAGCAGCGCGATGCGCTCGACGCGGATGAGGAACTGGTTCTCGCCCTTGTTCCCGTACTCCTGCACGGTGGGCTCGCCGAAGCCGGCGTGGCCCACCACCTCGCGCACGTCGCCCGGCGAGACGGGCTTCGCGAACTTCACCTGCAGCTCGGTACCGCCGGCGAAGTCGACGCCGTAGTTCAGCTTGGGCCAGACGGCGGCGCCGAGCAGGATCAGCGCATTGACGATCAGCGAGATCGTCACCGCCACGCGGCGGTACTTGACGAAATCGTGGCTCGTGCCGGGCTTGATCAGCTCGAAGTACTTCATCTGCATGGAGGTTCCTTAAACGCTGAAGGCCTTGTGCAGCTTGCCGTGGCCGACGAACCACTCGACGATGGCGCGGGTCACGACGATGGAGGTGAACATCGAGGCGAGAAGGCCGATGATGAGGGTGGTGGCGAATCCGCGCACCGGCCCGCTGCCGTAGGCGCGGATGACGAATCCGGCGACGAGCGCGGTCACGTGCCCGTCGAAGATGGTCCAGAAGACCTTGTCGTAGCCGGTCTGCACCGCGGAAGCGATGGAGCGGCCCTGCTTCATCTCCTCGCGGATGCGCTCGTTGATGAGCACGTTCGCGTCCACCGCCATGCCGAGCGTGAGCACGAAGCCCGCGATGCCGGGCAGCGTGAGCGTGGAGTCGAGGAGCGCCATCACCGCCAGGACCCGCCGCCAGCGAGCCCTTGCGCACCAGCTCGGGTCCCAGCGAGGCGCCGACGCTGCGCTCCTCCTCGATGCGCACCGGTGCCGGCAGTGCGCCGGACTTGAGCACCAGTGCTAGGTCCTGCGCTTCCGAGAGGATCTCCTGGATCGGCTTGAGCCCGCCCAGGTGGATGGAGCAGATGCCGCCCGGGATCGGACCCTGGATGATGGGCGCCGAGTCCACCGAGTCGTCCAGCACGATGGCCATGCGCTTCTTCACGTTGGCCGTGGTGAGCTTCTCGAAGAGGTCGGCCCCGGTGCGGTTGAAGCTCACCTGCACGTAGGGCCGGTTCCCCTCGCCCGGCGAGTTGTCGAAGGCGACCCGCGCGTCGGTGATGTACTCGCCCGTCATGCCCGCCTTCCTGTCGAGCATGTACGTCCGGTAATAGGTCTCGCGCGCGATGCGCTCCTCGACCTTCTGGATGCCGAACTCCTTGCCGGGAGGCGCCTTGCCCTGCACGAACTTGCGCAGCTCGAGACCGTCCTTGGCGCGCAGGTAGGGAGAGGTGACGAGCGCCCCGCCCGCGCCTTCGTAGCGGTCCCAGTCGAGCGTGATGCCGGGAGGCAGGTCCTTGAGCTGGGTGACGCTGCGGTCCTCGTCGTCGGCCATCTTGAACTCCAACTGCGCCGTCTTGCCGAGGAGCTCCTTGGCCTTCTCCGGGTTGGAGTAGCCCGGCAGCTGGACCAGGATGGCGGAGTCGCCCCGCTTGGCGATGGTCGGCTCGGAGACGCCCCACTTGTCGACGCGGTTGCGGATGGCCTTCACCGCCTGGTCGACCGCGCTCTCCTTGAGCTGCTTGACCGCGTCGTCCTTCATCGCCAGCTCGAACGAGGTCGGGCCGGTGCGGCGGATGTACATGTCGGGGTAGTCGTCGGAGATCTGCCGCCTGGCCTGCGCCAGCGCGTCGCCCTGCCCGCTCACCGTCACGATGCCGCTGTCCGGGTCGCCCTTCACGTCCACGCCCTTGATGCTCTTGCGGTCGAGGTCGGCCGCCAGCTCCTCCGCCCTTCGCACCGCCTTCTCGCGCACCGCGCGGTCCACCTCGACGCCCATCACCAGGTGGATTCCGCCCTGCAGGTCGAGCCCCAGGTTCAGGTGCCGCGACGGCGCCCACTTCGGCCGCGCCTTCTCGAACACGCCGGACTCGTTGCGTTGATCGGTCGGCAGGCGGAAGTAGGTCCACGATGGGACCAGGGCGTAGATCGCCGCGACCGTCACGGCCACGATCAGGCCGGCCTTCCAATACCAGGAGCGATCCATCCGTTTCTCCTATGCTACGGCCTGCGGCCTCCGCCCGTCGCCGGCAAAGCCGGCTCCTCTCCTATGCTACGGCCTGCGGCCTCCGCCCGTCGCCGGCAAAGCCGGCTCCTCCCGCTACTTCTTCGCCGCGTCCTCGGCGGCCGGGGCGGGGGGCTCCTTCACCACGAAGGGCCGGTTCACCTGGTCCTTGAGCACCCGCACCCGCACGTTGTTCGCGATCTCCAGGGTGAGGACGTCGCCCTGGACGCCCGCGATCCTGCCGATCAGGCCCCCGTTGGTGATCACCTCGTCGCCCTTCTTCAGGCTCTCGAGGTACGACTTGTGGGTCTTCTGCTGCTTCTGCTGCGGCCGGATGATCATGAAGTAGAAGATCCCGAAAAAGATCGCGACCAGGAACAGCATGTTCTGCGGCCCGGCGAGCGGGGACTGGGCAGGCGCCTCGGCCTGGGCCAAAAGCAGCGAGAGCACGGCGGACTCCTTTGAGAAAGCGGGCCGTTCTAACAGACTCAGGGCGCCTGCTTCAACCCGCGAGGCGGCTGGTTTCGTCCAGCTTGCGCAACGAATCCAGCACGACGTGCTGAGTGTTCCGGGGCGGGAACGCCCTTGGGATCTTCGCGGCGGGCGCGCGCAGGAAGGTGAAGGCGCCGCCCGGCTGCTCCCGGAGCAGCCCGAGCACCGCCGCCGGGGCGTCGTCCGCCTCCGTCCCTGCCGTCGAGGTCCCGAACACCAGCTCGCCGCCGACGAAGCCGAACAGGCGCTCCACGCCGCGGCGCTCGATGAACAAGAGCCCGGTCTTGCGGCCCTGAGACATCATTCCGAACAGCTCGGTGGCGTGGACGGCCACGAGCTCGCCCCAGAGCACGGCGACGAATTCCGGCGCGAGGAAGGCGCGAACCCGTTCGTCGTGCGGCCTTTTCGGTTCGCTCACGGCGCCTTCCACCCCTCAGGTCAGCAACTGTCGCCCGGCCTGCCTCTGGCCGCAACTCAATCGGGTCCTTCCCGAAAGGATTCCAGGATTCGTTCCATGTAGTTGCGTGCCCCACCCGCCTCGATCGCCGCGCGCAGGCCGGACATGAGGTCAATGTAGAAGGTGAGGTTGTGCAGGCTGTTCAAGCGGAAGGCGAGCAGCTCCTGGACGGCGAAGAGGTGGCGCAGGTATGCGCGTGTGAACGTCCGGCAGGTGTAGCAGCGGCAACCCGGGTCGGCGGGGCGCGGGTCCTTCGCGTATCGCGCGGCCTTGATCTGCAGCCGGCCTCCCCGGGTGAAGAGCAGGCCGTTGCGCGCCACGCGCGTGGGCAGCACGCAGTCGAACAGGTCGACGCCGGAGAGCACGCAGCGGAGGAGGTCCTCCGGCGTGCCGACGCCCATGAGGTACCGCGGCTTGTGCGCAGGCAGGAGCGGCGCCGCGTGCGCTACGCCGTCCCACGTCTGGCGCGGGTCCTCGCCGACCGAGAAGCCGCCCAGGGCGTTGCCGGGGAAATCGAGAGCCGCGATCTCGGCCGCGTGGCGCTCGCGCAGGTCGCGCTCCAGGCCTCCCTGGACGATGCCGAACAGCGCGCCGCTCTGGTCCTTCCGCCACTCCTCCTGGCAGCGCACCGCCCAGCGCGTGGTGCGCGCCACGGCTTCCTCGTGCTCCTTGCGCGAGGCGTGCGCCGGCGGGCACTCGTCGAAGCACATCAGCACGTCGGGGCCGAGCTTTTGCTGCACCTGCACCGCGCGCTCGGGGGTGAGCAGGTGCTTGCTCCCGTCGAGGTGGCTGCGGAACAGCGCTCCCTCCTCGCTGATCTTCCTCTGCTCGGCGAGCGAGTAGACCTGGAAGCCGCCCGAGTCGGTGAGGATGGGCCGGGGCCAGCTCATGAACCGGTGCAGGCCGCCCATCTCCGCGATGAGCTCGGGCCCGGGGCGGAGGAGCAGGTGGTAGGTGTTGCCCAGGACGATCTGCGCGCCGATGCGATCGAGGTCGTCCGGCGCGAGCGCCTTCACCGAGCCCACCGTCCCCACCGGCATGAACTGCGGCGTATCGACGCGGCCGTGGGGCAGCTCGAGCACGCCGCGACGGGCGGCGCCGTCGGTGTGCGTGACCGTGAAGGAGACCATCCTCGCGGTTCTTACACGATCAGCATCGCGTCGCCGTACGAGAAGAAACGGTAGCGACGCGCGATGGCCTCGCCGTATGCCGCCCGCACGCGGGGCAGCCCGGCGAAGGCGGAGACGAGCATGAGGAGCGTGCTCCGGGGCAAGTGGAAGTTGGTGAAGAGCCCCTGCACGGCGCGGAACCGGTACCCGGGCGCGATGAAGAGATCGGTCGAGCCGGACCCGGCGCGCAGCGACGTGCCGTCGTGCGCGGCTTCCAGCGTGCGCAGCGCGGTGGTGCCCACCGCCACCACGCGCCCTCGCGCCGCGTTGACGACCTCGGCGGTCGCGGCGGGCACGTGATAGCGCTCGCGGTGCATGCGGTGATCCTCCACCCTGCGCGCGCGCACCGGCAGGAAGGTCCCCGGTCCGACGTGGAGCGTGATCTGCGCAATCTGGAGGCCCTTGCCGCGGAGGTCTTCCAGCAGGCGCGGCGTGAAGTGGAGTCCCGCGGTCGGCGCCGCCACCGCCCCGCGTTCGCGCGCGAAGATGGTCTGGTAGCGCTCGCGGTCGTCGGGGCGCGCGGGCCGTTCGATGTACGGCGGTAGCGGCATCTCGCCGGCCTCCTCCAGGTAGCGCCACAGCGCTTCGCCTTGGGCGGGGAGGCGCACCACGAGCTCGCCCTCTCCGCGCGCCTCGACGACCTGGAGCCGCGCGCCGTGCGCCTCGACGGTGGCCCCGGCGCGCAGCGGCTTCGACGACTGCGAAAGCGCCAGCCAGTCCGCTCCGCCCAGCGGCTCGACGAGCAGCAGCTCCACCTTGCCGCCGGTGCCCTCCTTGCGCCCGCGCACCCGCGCCGGGATGACCCGCGCGTCGTTCACCACCAGCACGTCGCCGGACCGCAACAGCGCGGGCAGCTCCCGCACCATCCGGTGCTCCGGCTCGCCTCGCTCGCGCGGCAGCACCAACAAGCGCGACGCATCCCTCTCGGGCAGCGGCTCCTGCGCAATCAGTTCCCGCGGCAATTCGTAGTCAAACTCCCCAACATCCACACCGCGCCTCTATCATGTGCCCTTCGGGCTTCAAGCATCACCGCGGAGGACGCGGAGATTCGCTGGCAAAAAAAAGATCCTCCGCGCTCTCCGCGTCTCCGCGGTGATCTTGTAGTCTTCCCCCACGGATAGCGCGGCGCGTTAGAGGCGGTTGGTCGCTCGGCAAGGGGCTCGCCGGGCGGTCTCGCAATGCCAAGATTGCGAAAACGATGGACATTCCGGTCCTGCATCTCGTCAACCGGTTCTGGATCGGCGGCGCGGAGCGGCAGTTCGTGGAGCGGCTGCGGCTGCACCCGCCCGGCTTCAGCGCGCTGGTGGGGTGCCTGGAGCTGTCGGGGCCGATGCTCGAGCAAGTGCGCTCCCTCGGCTACGAGCCGGTCCTCTTCCCGCTCAAGGGATCGATGCTGCGGGCGAACACGCTCAAGCAGGTCGCCCGGATGGCGGCGCTGATGCGCGAGCACCGGGTGCGCATCGTCCACGCCACCGATTTCAACACCAACCTCCTCGCCTTCGCGGCCGGGCGGCTGGCCGGGGCGAAGGTGATCGTCAGCCGGGTCGACCTCGGCCATCTGCGCGAGGGATTCGGCAAGTGGCACCGCGAGGCCGAGAAATGGAACGCGCGCCATGCCGATCTGGTCGTCGTCAACGCGGACGCGGTGCGCGAGGTGTGCATCCGGGACGAGCGGTGCCGGCCCGAGCGCGTGGTGGTGGTGCGCAACGGGATCGACCTGGCGCATTTCGATCGGCTCGCCTCGCAGCCCCTGCAGGCGCCGCTGCCCCTCGGACCGGACGACGTGCCCGTGGCCGTCATCGGGAACCTCTGGCCGGTCAAGGGGCATCGCACGCTGGTGGAGGCGGCGGCCCTCCTGCGGGACCGGCTCCCCCGCGTGAAGTTCTTCTGCGCGGGCGAAGGTCCGGAGCGCGAGTTCCTCGAGAAGCGCGTCGCCGCTCTGGGCCTGTCGGACCGCGTGTTCCTCCTCGGGCACCGGCTCGACGTCCCCGCCATCCTCGCTCGCGCGAGGGCCGCCTGCCTGTGCTCGAGCGCCGAGGGCCTCTCCAACGCGCTGATGGAGGCGATGGCCGCGCGGCTCCCGATCGTGGCGACCGCGGTGGGGGGAAACCCGGAGTTGGTCCGCCCCGGCGAGAACGGGCTCCTGGTCCCCTACGGCGACCCCTCGTCGCTGGCGGACAAGCTGGTCGAGCTGCTCCCGGATGCGGACCGCGCGGCGGCGATGGGCGGGCGCGGGCGGGAGCGCGTCGAGGCGGATCTGACGCTTTCGCGCATGGCCGAGGGCTACGGCGCCGTCTACCGCGGCGTGCTGGACGGCGAGCGGGCGCCGCGGGCAGCGCTCTCGCCCCAGATGCCGTAGAAAGACGGGATGGGCCTGCTCTCGAACGCCGCGGCGATGGCGCGCGGCCGCGTCGGGGCCATCTTCCTCGCCGCCTCCTTGCCGCTCGTGCCGGCATATCTGGTCGGCGGGGCCATCCTGTTCGTCGCGTTCGCGCGCGCGACCGCGGAGCCGGATCTCCCCAGGGGAGAAGCGTTGGCGGAGCGCCGCGCGCTGCCGCCCGACGCGCCGGCCGAGGAGCGCCGGGATGTGCTGCGAGAGGCGAGTGAGCCGGGAGCTCCGCGCCGACCGGCCGTCTCGTTCACGGTGGTGGCCGGCCTGCTCTTCGCGGGGCTCGTCTTCCTGGCCGGCCTGTTCCTCGCCCAGGCGGCGCTGCTCCGGATCGCCGCCGCGGCCTGCGGGCCAAGCGCGGCCTGCGCCGCCATCGGGGCACGATTCCACGCGCTCGGGCCTACCCTCGCGGCCACGCTGACGCTGGTCGCGCTCGGATCCGTGGCGGCCGTGCTGCCCGGCCTCCTCGCCGCGTTCGCCTTCAGCCTGGCCGCCGCGACGACGATGGCGGAGGACGTCTCCGGCTTCCCCGCGCTGCACCGATCCTGGCAGCTCATGAAGCGCGTCTGGCCTTCGCAGCTCGGGCTCGTCCTCGGCGCCGGTGCGCTGATCGTGCTCCTCACGCAAGGCCTCGGGCGGCTCCTCCCCGGACACGCGGTGCTGGCGCACGCGCTGCTCGACGCCGCGGTCGCCGCGGTCGTCCTGCCGCTCCCCGTCTTCGCCAGCGCCGTCCTCTACCTGCGCGCGCGGAGCGCCGAGGAAGGAAAGCCGGTCGAGGATCTGCTTCAATACATCCGCCGGACCTCGGAACCCGGGTAGTAGTGCGCCAGGATCTGCCGGTACGACTCGCCGCGCACCGCGCGCGCCCGGGCGCCCCACTGGCAGAGGCCCACCCCGTGGCCGTTGCCGCGGCCGCGGAACACCGCGTCCGTTCCCTCGACGGAGACGGCGAACAAGAGCGAAGGCAGCGCCTCGTAGCCGAGCATCTGGCGGAGCTCCACCGCGGCCAGGCTGCGCTCCCCAGAGGGAGTGTCGAGGAGCAGCGTGCGCGCGCGGCCGCTGCCGGTGCGCGCCGAGACGCGGACCGAAGTGACCGGGGCGAGCACCCGGCCGGCCTTCCGCAGCGCGGCCGAGATCTGCGCCAGCGGCTTGCGCACGACCCAGGCGCGTCCGGGGTCGGCATCGTCCTGCTCGGAGACCAGATACGGCGTCGTGCCGGCGGCGAGGTTGAACGCGTCCTCCCCGGTCTCGCTGCGTCCGCCGCAGGAGGCGCTGAAGTACGCCGCAATCGGCGCCGCGCCATACGTGAGCACCTCGCCGGCGGTCGCGTGCGCGGCGCTCAGCGCCCCGCTCGCGGGATGCGCCGCGCCGGCGTACACCTGGTCCAGCACCGAGGACCCCAGGTGCGCGCGCGCGGCCGGCCCTTGCGCGATCTTCTGCGCCACGGCGAAGGTGCGCGCCGCCACCGCCTGCGCCTCCAGCGCCGCCTCGGGCCAGTCCTTGGGCACCTCGCTCGCCACCACCGCGGCGACGTAGTCCTCCAGATCGAGCGCGTTGACCAGGAGCAGGCCGCGGGCGTCTGCCCAGACCTCCAGGCGCCCGGGCAAAGGCCTCTGGTCGACGCGCAGCCGTCCTTCGCCGGGGTACACGATGAGCGGCTCGCCGCCGGAAAGCGTCCGTCCGTCGACGAGGAGCGCGCCTGCTCGCGCCAGGAGCGTGTGCCGCGACCCCGGAAGCTCGATCGGGCGCCCGCCCTGCGTGAGGAGGAGCAGCAGCGCTGTCAGGTACCTCCGCACCCGCCGCGAGCCTCTGCCCTGGACACGGCCCGCGCAACTTTCGCGAATTTTCCAAAGCGCGATCCGCAACGTTTCGCCGACCACCCGAGGCGCGGAGCGGAGTGGATGGTAGGATGAGAATGTGCTTTCCCGCATCCGCCGCTCGGTCGCGCTGAAGCTCATCCTCGCTTCCGCCGTCCCCTCTGCCGTGGTCCTGCTGGTGGGACTGGGTGTGCTGATTGCCTACACAGAAGACGTGGCGCGGACCGACCCCGTCCTCGCCTTCCGATTGCTCAAGGAAGGCGCGGTCCTTGGCAGCGTGCTGACGCTGACCTTCGCCGGTATCGCGGTGGCGATCACCTCGCGCAAGTTCCTGGTGAAGCCGGCGCAGCACCTGGGCGCCACCATGGCGCGCGCGGAGATGGGCGACATCCTGGTGCGGGCCAAGGTGACCGGAGACGACGAGCTGGGCCGCCTGGCGCGCTCCTTCAACACGATGTTGGCGCGCGTGACCGACATGGCGGCGCACGAGATCGAGACCGAGCAGTCGCTGGAGACCATGGGCCGCGAGCTGAAGTTGCAGCACGAGCTCACTTCGGTGAACGAGCGCCTGGCCGCGCACGTCCGCGAGATGGAGCTGCTCCTCGATGTTTCCAAGGCGCTCAGCGGGACGCTCGACCTGCCGGAGCAGCTCGAGCAGCTGGGACGGCTGGTCTGCGCGGCATTGCGGGTCGACGAGTTCTGCGCGCTCCTCCTCGACGAGACCACGCACCAGCTGGTGGTCGAGGCGGTCGCCGGGCAGGGGCTAGCGGCGGCCCGCGGGATGCGCTTCCGCCTGGGCGAGGGCGTGAGCGGTGCGGCGGCCGCGCAGGGGAAGACCATGTACGTCCCCGACGTGCAGCGCGACCGGCACTACCTGCACTACAAGGGGCTGCGCAAGACCACCGGCTCGTTCCTCTGCGTCCCACTGCGCGCGAAAGGCCGCATCGTGGGCGTGATGAACCTCAACCGGCCCGCCGTGGACGGCTTCTCTCCCCAGGAGATCCGGCTGGCCGAGGCCATCTCCGCGCAGGCCGGCCTGGCCATCGCCAATGCGCGCCTGTACCAGCAGACGCGCGAGCTGTCGTTCACCGACGCGCTCACCGGGATCCCCAACCGGCGCTACCTGTTCACCCGTCTCGAGCAAGAGGTGTCGCGCAGCCTGCGCTTCGGCGACGAGCTGACGGTCCTGATGATGGACCTGGACCTGTTCAAGCAGGTCAACGACGCCCACGGACACACCGTCGGTGACGCGGTGCTGCGCGGCATCGCGGTGGCGCTCCAGCGCAACGTGCGCAAGGTGGACATGGTCGCCCGCTACGGCGGCGACGAGTTCGTCGTCGTCCTGCCGCGCATCGCTCGCGAGGAGGCGATCGAGGTGGCCGAGAAGCTCCGGCGCGCGGTCGCGACCACGCCGCTCCCGGCGCCGGCCGGCGCGGGCCCGGTGCGGGTGACCGTCTCGGTCGGCGTGGCCGGGTTCGGCCACGAGGCGACCGACGTGGCCGCCCTGGTCGAGAAAGCGGACGGGGCGCTGTACGAAGCCAAACGGGCGGGCCGCAACCGCGTCGCGGCGGCGCAGACGACCGCCCGCGCCGCGTCCTGACGGGCGCTCACGAACGTCCACCACCCGGCACGTGGCGCTTGCCTCGGTTGCGGGCACCGGCGCCTGTGCGCACGTTCGCTCCCGGTGCACGCCCGTGCAGCGTGCGCGGGTCCGGGGGAGGTCGACATGGTGGCGGTCTCGGTTCTGATCCTGGCTGCGGCATTGGATACGGCCGTCGAGAAGCGCAGTGGCGACTCCGCGCAGTCCCTCTTGCGCGAGGAGAGCCCGGACGTCTTCCTCGCCAAGGCGACCCTGCAGCAGTACCTGTCCCGCATCGTCCGCCGCGACTGGGACGGCGTGAAGCGGCTCACGCACCCCAAGGCGCGCCTCGCGCCCTGGGCGCCGCGCAACGACGAGCTGAAGACCTTCGAGTTCAAGGAAGCGCGGTCGGCCGGGCCCGGTGCGGTATTCATCGAGCTGGCCGAGGACGTCTACCACCGCGACGCGCAGGAGATGTCCACCGGCGATCCCGCCGTCTACCTTCTCTTCAAGTCGCGCGGCGCATGGCTGGTAGGCGATCGCAAGTCCGGCGCCCGCCTCCGCAACCTCTCCAACGACTCGGTGCGCGCCGCCTACCCTGGCTGGGTCGATCACCAGGCGCTAGCCCAAGCCCGCCGCTCCGACCGCCTCCCCACCAAGCACCGCTAGGGCTCAGAAGATCACCGCGGAGCCGCGGAGGTCGCGGAGGATTCGTTTTTTTCTGGAAAACCTCCGCGCTCTCCGCGTCTCCGCGGTGTGATTTGAGTCCTTTCAGCGGATGGTGGCGGGGAGCTCGGCGGAGGCGATGTAGCCGACGTGCTCGCGGGCCTTGGCGATGTCCGCTTCGTACTTGAGCAAGGTGGACAGGGTGTCCGAGACGAGCTGCCCGTCCAGCGAGGCGGCATTGAGCAAGAGCAGCGCGCGCACCCAGTCGAGCGTCTCCGCGATCGAGGGCAGCTTCTTCAAGTCGAGCTTGCGGATCGCCTGCACTGCGGCGACCACCTTCCGGGCCAGCTGATCGGCCACGCCCGGCACGCGCTCCCGGACGATCTCCAGCTCGCGCTGCGCCGAGGGGAAGTCGATGTACAGGTGCAGGCACCGGCGCTTGAGCCCGTCGGACAGCTCCCGCGCGGCGTTGGAGGTGAGCACGACGCGCGGCGTGTGCAGCGCGTGCACGGTGCCGATCTCGGGGACCGTCACGGAGTAGTCGGCCAGCACCTCCAGCAGGAAGGCCTCGAACTCGGGGTCGGCCTTGTCGATCTCGTCCACCAGGAGCAGCGCGGGGTCCGGGCTCCGGATGGCCGCCAGCACCGGACGCGGCAGGAGGAACCGCTCGCTGAAGAAGAGGTCGTCGGAGCCCGCCACGCGATCGGCGGCCTCGCGGAGCGTCCCCGCTCCCGCGATGGTCTCCGCGATCTTGTCCTTGAGGAGCTGCGTGTAGAGGAGCTGCTTCGCGTACTCCCACTCGTACAGCGCCTTGGCCTCGTCGAGCCCTTCGTAGCACTGCAGACGGACGAGTCTGCGCCCGGTCGCCTGCGCGAACGCGCGCGCCAGCTCGGTCTTGCCCACGCCGGCGGGCCCCTCCACCAAGACCGGCTTCTCCAGCCGGTCGGCGAGGAAGACGCTGGTGGCGATCTCCGAAGACGGCAGGTAACCAGCCGAGCGCAACCGCGCTTCGACGTCCTGGATGCTGGCCAGGGAGACCGCGCTCATGCACGGCTTTTAACATGGCGCCGGTGCGTAACGCGCTTCGCACGTGGCATTGCTCCTGCACAAACATTCCTCGTGACCCGCCGAATCGCGTTGGTGCTCGCTGCCCTGATCGTCCCCGGTGGCCTGGTTGCCCTCTTCGGGGCCGCCGCCCTCAAGGCATTTTCCCGCACCGACACCGGCCGCAAGGCCTGGGATCGTGTGACGAACGCCTTCCGCCGCCTGCCCGCGCCCGTCCAGCCCGCACGCCAGGCAGCCTGACCGTCGGGGTCCGATCGGTCGCGGGAGGAACGGAGCTTCCCACCCGCACCTCCCGCGTTCCCCTGGAAGCCACCGGAGCCTGGGGTCACGATCCGGGGTTGCCGGTCCCGACCTCGATGCGCAGCGCGAGCGGATCGCCGCGCGTCTCGGTGACCGCGGCGAAGCACCCCTCTCCGGTCCGCGTGAAGTGCAACGACACGCGCGAGTTCGCGATGCGCATCCCGCGCAGCGTGACCTCGCTCATCCAGTCGGGCAGGTGCGGGTTCACGATCCTGAGCGCCCGCCGCGGACCGTCGGGATAGATGCCGAGGCAGGCGCGCAGCGTGAGGAACATCGCGCCGGATGCCCACGCCTGCGGGGAGCAGGACACGGGGTAGCTCACCGGCTGCTCCTGGTCGCCGCGGTCCATGCCGCAGAACAGCTCGGGCAGCCGGTAGTGGCGGAACCCGCGCGCCGCGGCGTAGGCGCCGCTCATGATCTGCAGCGCCTGCCGCTGTAGCCCGTAGTGCGACAGGCCCATGGCGATGAGGGAGTTGTCGTGCGGCCAGACGGTGCCGTTGTGGTAGCTGAGCGGGTTGTACGCCTTTTGCCCGCGTGCGAGCGTGCGGATCCCCCAGCCGTTGAACCCTTCCGCCGAGAGCAGCGCCCGGGCCACGCGCCGCGCCTTGCCGTCGGGAATGGCGCGCGACCAGAGCAGGTGGCCCATGTTGGAGGCGATGCTGCGCACCTGCTTCTTCTCGGCATCGAGCGCGAGCACGTAGGTGCCGGTGCGCTCGTCCCAGAACGCGTCGTCGATGCGCCGCGCGAGCTCGATAGCCTTGCGCGTGCACCGGGCCGCGTCCTCCCGGCGGCCGAGCTGGCGGTAGATGCGCGCCATCCGGCGGCGGGCGTCGACGCAGTATCCCTGCACCTCGACCAGCGCGATCGGGGGCCGGGCCGGCGTGCCGTCGGCGTGCGGGACGCCGTCGCGCGAGTCCTTCCAGCCTTGGTTCTCCAACCCGCGCGGGTTCTTGCGCTGGTACTCGACGAACCCGTCGCCGTCCTTGTCGCCGTACTCGTCGATCCAGCGCAGCGCGGCCTCGGCGGCGGGGAGCAGCTGGTCGGCCGTGGCCCGGTCGTCGGTCCACTGAAGATATTCCGAATAGAGGATGATGAAGAGCGGCGTCGCGTCCACGCTGCCGTAGTAGGGCGTGTGCGGCACCTCGCCCGCCCGGGCCAGCTCGCCGCGCCGGATCTCGTGCAGGATCCCGTGATGAGCGCGTCACGCCCGAACGGGGAGGCGTACCAGGGCACGCCGGCGGAGATCACCCGCCTGCCCTCCCAGTAGATGTTCAACGCCTTGAGGTCCGCCACGGCCTGCTCGAGGGCCCAGTTGAACGCCTCCTCGGTGGTGTGTACCTGCGTCGAGTTCTCCGCCCAGGCGCGATACGCCGCGCGGGCGCGGCCCAGCCTTTCCTCGTATCGTCGCGGCGGCGGAGGATCCGACTCCTGGTCGCTGCCCGGGTACCGCCATCCGCCCTCGGGGAGCTCGGCGAGCGGCGGGGGCGGCCGGAATCCGGGGCTGCGCGCCGCGTCCGCCGATTCGCGTACCGACACCCCGGAGCGGAGCGCGTGCAACGAGGGGATGGCGTGCAGCTCGATCTGCACGCTCTCGTTGGGCCCCAGGTGGAAGCTGAAGCGGGCCTTCCCCGCGTCGAGCTGGTCGGGCGCGCGCGTGGGAAAGAACACCTCGGAGCGGTAGACGACGGCGTCCCGCCCCTGGTAGGCGAACACCACCCGGTCGCGGGACACGCGCGGCCGGAAGTAGGTGCCGCGATCGCGGCGGCGCGCGCCGCGCACCTCGAACTGATCGGCGAAGTCGACGGCGAACTGGTACTCGATCCAGTAGTCGACCTCGTGGACGAGGAAGTTGGTCAGCGTGAGCCGCTCGACGAACTGGTCGTCCATCAGCTGCTCGCGGCGCAGGTGGAGGAAGTTCACCGGATCGGCGAAGAGACCGCCGAACAGCGTGGAGGTCACCGTGAGGTCGATCTGCGAGGTGTATTCGGCGCTGCCCTGCGTGGAGAGCACGACCGGCGGACCGCCGGCGACCGTCAGCTTGAGCGTGCTGAGGAAGCGCGTGTCCTCGAAGTAGGCCCCTTGGTCGCGCGCTCCGGCCGGGAAGATGTCGCCCAGCCGCCCGGTCACCGCGAACAGGTTCCCGCGCTTCAAGACCAGCTTCTCGGTGCCCGTCGACTCCGGCAGTTTGGTCAGGTCGTCGTACCCGAGCAACTCTGCCGCTGCGATCGGGGTCAGCGTCCGATCGGCCACGTCTATCCCGCGTACCCGGCATCGGCGGCGGCGAAGCGCTCGGCGGCTGCCTGCCGGTACAGCTGGAGGTAATCCGAGGCCATCCGTTCCGCCGACCAGCGCTCGCGCGCATGCGCGCGGATGCGGGTGCGGTCGAACAGCTTGTCGGCGACGCGCGCGCCGGACACCAGCTCGGAGGGATCGTCGGCGACCAGCCCGCTGACGCCGTCCTCGACCACCTCCGGAACGCTCCCGCGGCCGAGCGCGAGCACCGGCACCCCGCAGAGCTGCGACTCGATCATCACCAGCCCGAACGGCTCGTCCCACTGCACGGGGAAGATCAGCGCGCGCGCCCGGGCGAGCAGGTTCGCCTTGCGCGCGCCTCCCACCGGCCCGAGCTCGAGCACGCCGTGCTTGCGGATGAGTGGCAGCACCTCCTCGCGATAGAAGTCCAGCTCGTGCGGCTCGCCGGCCATCACCAGCGGCACCTTGGCGCGCACCGCGACCTCGATGGCGAGATGCGGCCCCTTCTCACGCGAATAGCGGCCCAGGTAGAGCAGGTAGCCCTGCTCGGGCAGGAAAGGAAAGCGGTCGGGGGAGAGGCCATGGTGGATGACGGCGGTCACCGGTGCCACCTCTCGCCGGGCCTGGCTGTTGCTGATGGCGACCAGCTTCACCTGGGGATTCGCGTGGTAGATGCGCGAGAACCTCTCGTCCCGATCGTGGTGCACCGTAGCCACCGCAGGATACGGGCACAGCCGCGCCAGCTCGACCGCGGCAATGCTGTGCAGGTGCACCACGTCGAATCCGCGCGGATCGCGCCCGATGTCGCGGAGCGACCAGGCCGCATGGGTCGCATCCACGTCCGCGTTCGGCGGCCACTGGGCGGAGGGGAAGTACGAGCGCACCTCCACGCCATCGGGCCGCGAGTCGCCGGTGGCATAGATGACGACGTCCAGGCCGCGCCGGCGCAGCGCGGCCGCCAGCTCGGCGACGACCAGCTCCGTTCCCCCATAGCGCAGCGGCGGGACGGAGACGAAGGGCGTGGAGACGAGCGCTACGCGCATCGCGATTCCCTCACGGGTCGGGGCAGGGAATCTGTGCATTCCGAGACTTGACGGACACGCCCCTTGCGGCGAGCCGATCAGGCAGGCTGGGGCCGGTAGACGCGGTAATCCATCTCGGGGAACAGGTTGTCGCGCGCCTCCAGCTCGCCGAGCCAGCGCTCGTCCAGCTGGTTGCCTTTGACCTGGTCGTACAGCCGCGTGAAGCGAAGCAGATGCTCGCGGGTGCGGCGCACCGCGTAGTCGACCATGGTGCCGGTCTTGATGATGAACGCCCAGTCGCTCGACTGCGCGAGGAGCAGCTCGCGCGCCGCCTGGTTGAGCGCACGCCGCTGGACTCCCGAGGCATCGTGGAAGGAACGGGCCAGCTCGATCATCCGGTCCGCGGCCTTGTGCAGGTACCGGTAGATCCAGTCGTTCGACTCGTCGAGCCAGACGCCGGCATACCCGCCCGCGCCCCAGCTCGACATCGGCGGCTGCGACACCTGCTGCTCGGGGTACATCGCCAGGTAGTCGATGGGCGAGAGCATCTGCAGCACGTCCTGGTCGTGCGCCGCCTTGCGGATGAGCAGGTCCAGGAACATCGGGCCCTCGTACCACCAGTGGCCGTAGAGCTCCGCGTCGTACGGGCTGATCACGATGGGCGGCGGACCTTCGCCGAACGCCTGGCGCAGGTACTCGATCTGCTTGGTGCGGTTGAAGAGGAAGTTGCTGGCATGCAGGTCGGCCTTGCGCCGCGCAGCTTCCGGATCGTAGGGCTGCTTCTGGTCGAGGGACACCTTGCCGGTGATCTTGTAGTACTTGATCCCCACGTTCTTCCGCGCGCCGGTCGCCTGGATGTACGGGCGGATGTAGTCCCAGTCGGCGTCGTAGCCCACGTCCCGGTAGAACTCGCGGTAGTCGGCGTCGCCCGGATAACCGTAGTCGGCGCTCCAGACCTGCATCGAGCTCTCGGGATCGCGGGCGAAGGCGGCCACCCCGCTCGGCGTATAGATCGGCGCATAGACGCCGCGGCGCGGGCGCGGCGCCGAGTTGGCCAGCGCGTGCGAGTCGACGAAGAAGAAGCGGATGTTCTCCTCGGCGAGATA
>VBKO01000557.1 GCA_005888115.1 Deltaproteobacteria bacterium | reverse complement strand
GCGGAAAGTCAGCGCGTACCCTCTCCAACGCCTGGAGCGCGGCCTTGTGCCTCTCTTCCCTGCTGGGGAACGTCTCCACCCCAGGCTGTCCCTGCGCTTCCGAGGCCAGCGGGCGCGAGGAGAGCTCGAGCGCGGCCGCCAGCTCGGCGCCGGCCTTGCCTTCGCGCGAGCCCGAGTATGCCGACGCGGCCCAGCCGCCGAGCACGGCGACGGCGAGCGCGACGAGCAACGCCAGCACCGGCTTCTGGTGCGCGGCGATCCAGCCCATCACCTTGCCGGCGACGACCTGGAACTCGTCGGGCTTCTTCAGCTCCTTGCGGTCGAGCTTCTGCGCCAAAGCCTGCCTCCCTCCGGACGGCGTTCCTGCCCGAGTTCACCTCTGGAGTCAATCATCGAGTAAGGTGCTCCGCCGTGCTGGTTCTCGCGCTCCTGCTGGCCGCCCCGCTGCGCCCCGGCGAGGCGGCGCTGTCCATGCGGCTGGAGACCGCGTACGTGCAGCCGGACGGCGATGCTACCAAGCGCGGCGGCGGCGCCGGACTATCGCTGGGATATCGCCTGACCGATCAGCTCTCGGTCGTCGGTGGCGCGTCGGCGTCGCTCCTCTGGTCCGCTCCGGGCGCAGGCGGAGCGCGCCAGACGCAGCGGCTGACCATGGCGTCGGCCGGGCTCGAGGCCCTGCTCGATGCGACGCCGGTCGCGCCGTTCCTCGAGCTGTGCATCGTCCGGCTCCTGCCTGAGGGCGCGGCCGGGTATTCCCTGGCCACCCGAACCTCGGTGGGCGCGGACTGGCTCTTTTCCGCCCCGTTCGCGCTGGGGCTGGCGGTCCGCACGCTCACGCCGCTCGACGGCGCCGGCGGCGTGACCGCGCTCGGTGGGACCGAGATCGCCCTGCGCTTCACCTGGACACCCGCCGCCGGCGGGCGGCCGCCTGGATGAGGTGATCATGCGCGCAGTCCGCTTGCACGAGATCGGTCAGCAGTTCCAGGTCGACCAGGTTCCGGACCCGGTCGCCCCTTCGGGCGGCGCCGTGGTGCGGCTGGAGACCGCCGCCCTGAACCACCGCGACGAGTTCATCCGGGTGGGCCTCTACGCGAAAATCCAGCTCCCCGCCATCCTTGGCTCCGACGGGGCCGGCGTGGTCGAGTCGGTCGGTCCGGGCGTGGATTCGTCCTGGGTGGGGCGCAAGGTGGTGGTGAACCCTTCCGAAGGCTGGGGAACCGACCCGCGCGCCCAGGACCTGAAGACCTTTTTCATCCGCGGCATGCCCAAGCAGGGCACCTTCGCGGAGAGGATCGCCTTGCCGCTCGATCGCCTGGAGCCGATGCCGGAGCACCTCAGCTGGCCCGAGGCTGCCGCGCTGGAGATCACGTGCTGGTCACCGGCGTCGGCGGCGGTGTGGCTACCGTGGCCATGCAGCTCGCGCAGGCGCTCGGTGCGCAGGTCTCGGTCACCAGCGGCAGCGAGGAGAAGCTCCAGCGCGCGCGAGGCATGGGGGCCATCGCCGCGGTTTCGTACAAGCAGAAGGGATGGGAGAAGGAGTTGGTCCAGCAGGCCGGCGGGCCGCCCTCCCTCGTCATCGACAGCGCGGGAGGGCCAGACTTCGGCGCGTTGCTCAACGCCGTCGCGCCGGGCGGCCGCATCGTCTCCTACGGCGCCACCCGCGGCCCGGCCGAGAAGCTCGAGCTGACGCGCGTCTTCTTCAAGCAGATCGACCTGCGCGGCACCACCATGGGGACGGACGAGGAGTTCCGCGCCATGCTGCGCCTGGTGGCGCGCGAGCGCGTGCGGCCGCTGGTGGACCACGTCTTCCCACTCTCCCAGGCCGCCGAGGCGGACCGCCGCATGGCCCAAGGCGAGCAGATGGGCAAGATCGTCCTGAACTGCCGCGCGTAGCGCCTGATGTCCCCTGCGCAAGGGATGAGGGGAATCTTGGCATCCCAAATGGAGAGGGCCGCCCGGAGGCGGCCCTCTCGCATCGTACTCAAGCTGTGCGACTTCCCTACTTCACACTCGGAGCCGGCACCTGATCGGCCTGGGCCGCGCCGTTCGCGTCGTCGACGGACACGACCAGCCACCCGAGAGAAGGCGCCCTCTTCTGCTCGTCCTTGTTGACCGTGAGCGGCATCGTCGTCGAGGCGCCTGCGCCGAGCGTGGCGAAGTTGCCGCTCGAGACCGCCGGGGTGAACGGGTTGAACGTCGCCGAGCCCGTCGTGTCGACGAAATTCCCCGGCACGATCGAGAACGCGTTCACCCTGTACGTGAAGCTTACGCTCGCCGGGCCGGAGATCGCTTTCTGCGACAGGCCCAGTTCGCTTGCCAGCGCCGGCAGCTCTACGATCGAGCCGTTCATCGGCGCATCGGCGAAGAAGGCATCGATGATGACGCCAGTCGACGCGTCGATCGTGAACGATCCCATCCGGCCGTCGAACGAGCCCGTCAAGACGGCACCGAGATCGACGCCGACCACGAAGACGTCGGTGACGCCGTCGCCGTTGATGTCGATGGCGATGTCGTATTCGTTCACGCTTTGATTGGTGGCACGGCCCCAGGTATTGATGGCAAACACGAGGCCGCGGTCGGTGTCTGCGGCGCCGAAGGCCGCCCCCGGCAATGACTGGACCCCGACGTTGCGAACATCCATCGGCTGACCGCCCTCGTTCGGGTCGCTGATGCCCCAGGCGTAGAGATCTGCAGTGCCCGTGTGGATCCCGTTGTTCGTCAGCGGCAGCGACGACGAGAACGTATTTCCCGTCTTCGTGAACGCGCTGGGGGTGCCGGCGGCGACGTTCGAGAGACCACGCGGCACGAGGATATACGGCACCCGCAACGTCTGTTTGTCGGCCGACTGGCCGGACGCGGGCGTCGCAACGATGGCCCCGCGAACGGTCAGCACGCCGCCGACCCCGATCGCGAACGTGTCGTCGCTCGGCAGCGCGGCGAAGGAAGCAGCCGACATGGAGAGCGAGACCTGGACGGTTACGCTCTGGCCCATCGGAACCGTGACGCTGCCTGGCGACACCCCGACGAGCGCGCCTGACTGGCCGCCGTTCGTAGCGACACTCAGGTTATAGGTCGCCGACGAGGAGCCATTGTTGGTCAACGTAAACGCCTTGTGCGCCGAGAAGTCGCCGGAGCCCGGCACGTAGCCGAAGGCGATCGAATCCAACTCGTCCGTCGTGGTTGCGAGCACCGACGAGTTGACCGCTTTCTGCGCCTGAACGACGCCGGAGCCGGCCCGCCGGGCGTTGTAACCGCTGTTCAGCGCCGGATCGGCCGTGTTCATGATCGCGGCCTTGATCT
>VBKO01000221.1 GCA_005888115.1 Deltaproteobacteria bacterium | reverse complement strand
CGCAAGCTCTTGCGCTTCGACCGGCTCACCGAGAACGGGCTGGACACCGTCGGCGATCGCGACTTCGCGCTCGACTTCGCCTATGCCGCGGCGCGCGCGCTCCTGCACGCGTCGCGAGTGGCCACCGACATCATCGATTTCTCTAGCGCGGAGTTCGGCTTCGCCAGGCTCGAAGGCAGCATTGCCTGCGGCTCTTCGATGATGCCCCAGAAGCGGAACCCTGACGTCTTCGAGCTCATCCGTGGCAAGGCGGGGCGCGCGGTGGGCAACCTGACCGGCCTGCTCGTCACCGTGAAGGGGCTCCCCGGCGGCTACAACCGCGACCTGCAGGAGGATCGGCAGCCGCTGCTGGAGACGGGCCCCCTCCTCCAGGCCGTCTTCTCCGTGCTGCGGCTCGGCCTCGAGCACGTGCGCTTCGACCCCGAGCGGACGCTCCGCGCGGTGGAGTCCGACTACACGCAGGCGACCGATCTGGCCGAGGCGCTGGCGCTCAAGGGTGTCCCGTTCCGCACCGCCTATCAGCTCGTCGGGAAGCTGGTGCGCACCTGCCAGGAGCAGGGATTGCCGCTGGCTCGGGCGACCCCGCAGCTCGCCCGGCAGATCGACCCGCGATTCGACGACGAGGTGATGCGCGCGGTGGACCCGCGCGCGTCGGTCGCGCGGAAGCGCAACGCGGGCGGCACCGGACCTGCGCAAGTGCAGGAGCAGATCGAGGCGCTGGAGCAGAAGGCCGGCCGCGCCGCGGAGGCGGCCCGCGCGGCGCCCAGGCTGCACGATCTGTTCGCGCAGCTGCGGGAGGCGGACCTGTGAAGCGCGACTTCCTCGAGCTGTCGGATTTCACCGCGGCGGAGCACGCCGCCCTGTTCCGCCGCGCGCGGGAGCTGAAGGAGGCGCGCCGCCGGGGCGAGGTCGTGAGCACTCTGGCGGGCCGCACCCTCCTGCTCCTGTTCGAGAAGCACTCCACCCGCACCCGCCTCAGCTTCGAGGCGGCGATCGGGCAGCTCGGCGGAAGCGCGGTCACGCTGCCCATGCAGGACAGCCAGATTTCCCGCGGGGAGTCCCTCGCCGACACGGGCGCGGTCGCCTCGCGATACGTGGACGCGATCATGTACCGGACATTCGGCGACGACCGACTCCGCGAGCTGGCGCGGGCCGCCACCGTCCCCGTGATCAATGGCCTCTCCGACGGCGGCCACCCCGTGCAGCTCCTGGCCGATCTCTTCACGGTCGAGGAGCGGCTCGGATCGCTCGGCGGCAAGGTGGTGACCTGGGTCGGCGACGGTGCGTCGAACATGGCGCTCTCGTGGATCGAGGCGGCGCGGCTCTTCGAGTTCACGCTACGCATCAGCGCACCGGAAGGGTTCCGGCCGATCCGTGGCTCCGGATTCGAGCTGGTCGCCGACCCGCGCGAGGCCGTGCGCGGCGCGGACGTGGTGACCACCGACGTCTGGATCAGCATGGGCCAGGAGAAAGAGGCGGCCGCGCGCCGGAAGGCGTTCGCGGGCTACTGCGTGGACGAGGCGCTCCTCTCGCGGGCGAAGCCGTCCGCCATCGTGCTGCATTGCCTGCCGGCGCACCGCGGGGAGGAGATCAGCGCGGGCGTGATCGACGGCCCCCGATCGGCGGTGCTGGACGAGGCGGAAAACCGCATGCACGTCCAGAAGGCGCTGCTGGAGGCCCTCATCCTCCGGCGATGAGCGCAACGGGCGCTGCCGGACGGCATCGGCTATGGTGTGCGCCCCGTGGCTCACCGGCTGGCCGCCCTGCTCGTCTTGTCCCTTGCGGCCTGCAAACCGCAGGCGACCGCCACGACGCTCCGCGTCAGCATGATCCCTACGACCGATCCATCCAAGGCCATCCGGGAGATGGAGCCGCTCATCGACTACCTGTCGAACAAGGCGGGCGCCAAGGTCGAGATGACGATCCCGACCAACTACGCCGCGGTGGTCGAGGCGCTCGTCAACGACCAGCTCGACGTGGCTTTTCTGGGTGGATTCACGTACGTCCAGGCCTCGAAGCGCGCAGGCGTCAAGCCGCTCGTCCAGCGCGACCGCGACCGCGAATTCCACAGCAAGTTCGTGACCCAACCCGGCTCGCCCATCCAGTCGCTCGCCGACCTCAAGGGCCACTCGTTCGCGTTCGGGGACGTGAACTCCACCTCGGGGCACCTGATGCCCGAGTACTTCATGCGGCAGGCGAACGTCGATCCATCTGTAATCGCCAAGGCGATCTACACGGGCGGACACGATGCGACGCTCCTGGCGGTCGCGAACGGGAAGGTCGACGCCGGCGCGCTCGACGAGGCAGTCTTCCAGCGGCTGACCACGACCGCCAAGGTGGACCCCGCGACGGTGCGCGTCTTCTGGACTACTCCCGCGTTCCTCGATTACGTGTGGGTGGCGCGCAAGGGGCTGGATGCGAAAATCTCCGGCGCGGTCGCCAACGCATTCCTCGCTCTCGACGACTCCGATCCGAAGCAGAAGCGAATTCTCGAGGCGCTCTCGGCGAAGAAGTACGTCCCCGCCGAGGACGCGAGCTACGACAAGCTCCGCCAGGCGGCGGAGCAGGCGGGCCTGCTCTGGTGATCTACGACCTCCGCGGAGTTGCGCACCTCTACCGGGGCCGCGCTGGAGCCGTCCGTGCGCTGGACGAGGTGACGCTGCGCGTCTCGCGCGGCGAGCGGGTCGCGCTGCTCGGTCCGTCGGGCGCCGGCAAATCGACGCTCCTCCGCCTCCTCAACGCCACCCTCCGGCCGACGCGCGGCGCGCTTTCCTTCGAGGGACGCGACCTCTCCGCGCTCGGGTCAGGCGAATTGCGCGCCGTGCGGCGGCGCATCGGCACCATCTTCCAGCATCCGTCGCTGGTGCCCTCGCTGACCGCGCTGCAGAACGCGCTCTGCGGAAGGCTGGGCAGCTGGAGCCTGCTGCGCTCGCTGCGGGCGCTGGTCGTTCCGGCGCGCGAGGATGTCCGCGCCGCGCTTGCCGCCCTGGAGCCGGTGGGCCTCTCCGGTAAAGCCGCCGCGCGCGCCGACGAGCTGTCCGGCGGGCAGCAGCAGCGGGTCGCCATCGCGCGCGTCCTGGTGCAGGACCCCGAGGTGGTCCTCGCCGACGAGCCGTTCGCTTCACTCGATCCGGGGCTCACGGTCCAGCTGGCCGATCTGCTGTTCGCGGTCACGGAACGACGGACGCTCGTCGCCGCCATGCACGACGTGGATCTGGCCCTGCAGCGCTTCCAGCGCGTCGTCGGCGTGCGCGGCGGGCGGGTCGTCTTCGACGTGCCGGCCGCGGAGGTCTCGCCGGAGCTCCTCCAGCAACTGTATGCCCGCGAGGCGAGGCGGGCCGGGTGAAGCGCGCCGTCCTCGCCGGCGCGGCCTGCGCCGCCCTGGCGCTGTGCGTCGTCGGCGCGGGTGTGCGTCCCGCTTTCGATGCGCGTGCGCTCGGGGCGTTCGTGCGCGGTGTCTTTCCGCCCGACCTCTCACCTCCGTTCTTGCAGGTGGTCGGGCTCGCCGTCGCGCGGACCCTCGGCATCGCGGTGGCAGGCACGGCTCTCTCGGTGCTCGGCGGGCTGCCGCTGGGGATCCTGGCGACGCCGTCGCTCTTCCGGCGCGGGCCGCTCCTCGCGGGCGAGCGTCCCGGCCCGCTGAGCGCGCTGCTCGCGGGCACGAGCCTCGCCGCGCGCGCCCTCCTCCGTTTCCTGCGCGCGGTCCCCGACCTGGTGTGGGCGCTCTTGTTCGTGGTGGGATTCGGTCTCGGTCCGCTGCCCGGAGCGCTTGCGCTGGGAGTGAGCTCGGCCGGCATCCTCGGGCGTGTCTATGCGGATCTGTTCGAAGGCGTGCCGCCCGGGCCGGTCGTCGCCCTGCACGCGGCCGGCGCCTCGCGGATGCAGGTGTTCGCGGCGGCCGTCTGGCCCCAGGCGGCGCCCTCGGTGGCCGCCTACACGCTCTACTCCTTCGAGTGCTGCGTCCGCGCCGCGGCCGTGCTGGGGTTCGTCGGCGCGGGAGGCATCGGGGGAGAGATCAACCTCTCCATGCGGCTGTTCGAGTACGGCCAGGTGCTGACGCTGCTCCTCGCCTTCGTCGTCCTGGTCCTGCTCACCGATACCGCGAGCCGGCGCCTGCGCGGCCGCTTCCAGCGCAATGCGGTACACGGAAGCGGCCTGCTGCGTGGCGCGGTCGAAGGCGGCGTTGCCCGGCGGACCCCCGCCGTGCTCTGGCTTGTGGTGGCCGCTCTCGCCTTCCAGCAGGCCGGCTTCCTCGGGATCGCGGCGCCGGGCCTGCTCGGGCATTTCGGACGGTTCGCCCGGCAGCTGTTCCCGCCTGACCTGTCGACCGCTTTCCTCGCCAGCCTCGTCGAGCCGCTCTGGCAGACCGTCTCCATCTCGGTGGTGGGCACCGCGATCGGGATCGGGCTGGGCGGCGTGCTGGCGCTGCCCGCGACGGCCACGCTGCTCCTCGACCCGCGCGACGTGCCGGGGCCGGTCGGGCGCGCCGCGCGCCTGTTGGCCTACTCGGCCTCGCGGCTGGTGCTCGCGCTGCTTCGATCGATCCCCGAGCTGGTCTGGGTCCTGCTCTGCATCCTGGCCGTGGGGCTCGGGCCTTTCGCGGGCGCGCTCGCGCTGGGCCTGCACACGGCGGGCGTGCTCGGGAAGCTCTACGCCGAGACGTTGGAAGAGGTGCCGGACGGCCCCGTCGAGGAGCTGCGCGCGGCTGGCGCAACGCGGCCGCAGCGGCTCTTGTGGGCGATGTGGCCCCAGGCGCGCGAGATGCTGCTCGGGTACACGCTGCTGCGCTGGGAGACGAACCTGCGCGTCTCGACCGTGGTCGGCCTGGTGGGCGGTGGCGGGCTCGGGCTCGCGCTCTACAACAACGTGCAGCTCGGCTTCTACCCGCGCGCCGCGACGCTGGTCCTTCTCATCTATCTCCTGGTGTCGGTCACGGACTGGCTCTCCGACCGGCTGCGGAAGCCGGTCGCCTCCGCCGAGGCGCCGCCCGCGAGCGCGATGGAGCTGATCAGCGCTGCTTCTGGTAATCCTGCAGCGCCTTGACGCTGAGCGGTCCCTGCTGGAGCGCCTCGATGGCGGACACCGCCGCGCGGCAAGAGGTGAGCGCGGTGAAGTACGGGATGCCGTGCATCAGCGTCTCGCGCCGGATGCTGTAGCTGTCCGCGATGGCCTGCTTGCCCGAAGTGGTGTTGAAGACGAGCGCGATCTCGCCGTCGATGATCTTGTCGACGATGTGCGGCCGGCCCTCCGCGACCTTGAGCACCGGGGTGGCGGGGACGCCTCGCTCGCGGAAGTAGCGCGCCGTGCCCTGGGTGGCGACGACCTCGAATCCACCGGCCACCATCCGCCGCGCCAGGTCGACGCTGCCCTCCTTGTCCTCGTCGCGCACGGAGATGAACACGCGCCCCGAGAGCGGCAGGCCGTTGCCCGCGGCGATCTGCGCCTTGGCGAAGGCGCGCGCGAACGAGTCGTCGAGCCCCATCACCTCGCCGGTGGAGCGCATCTCGGGGCCCAGGATGGTGTCCGCCCTGGAGAACCGGTGGAACGGGAACACGGCTTCCTTCACGCTCAGGTACGCCGGCACGACCGTCTTCGTGATTCCCTGCTCGGCCAGCGTCTTGCCCACCGTGCACAGCGCGGCCACGCGGGCCCACGGAATACCCGTCGCCTTGCCCACGAACGGGACGGTGCGGGACGCGCGCGGGTTCGCCTCCAGGATGTAGATGCGCCCCTCGCGCACGGCGAACTGCACGTTCATGAGGCCCACCACCCGCAAGTGGCGCGCCAGCGCGACCGCCTGCCGGGAGATCTCCTCGACGATCTTCGGCGACAGGCTGAACGGAGGCAGCGCGCAGGCCGAATCGCCCGAGTGGATGCCCGCCTCCTCGATGTGCTCCATCACGCCGCAGACGACGTAGCGCTCGCCGTCGCCGACGCAGTCGACGTCGACCTCGATGGCATCCTTGAGGAAACGGTCGATGAGGATGGGCCGCTCCTCGGATGCCCGCACGGCCTCCGTGGAGTAGTGCACCATCCCCTCGTCGTCGTGCACCACTTCCATCGCGCGGCCGCCCAGCACGAAGCTGGGGCGCACCATGACCGGGTAGCCGATGCGCCGGGCAATCGCCAGCGCCTCCTCCGTGCTGCGCGCGACGCCGTTCTCCGGCTGGAGCAGCTTCAGCTCCTCCACGACTCGCGCGAACCGCTCGCGGTCTTCGGCGGCGTCGATCGCGTCCACGCTGGTGCCCAGGATGGGGATGCCGGCGTCGAGCAACCCCTGCGCGAGCTTCAGCGGCGTCTGCCCGCCGAACTGCACGATGGCGCCGATCGGCTTCTCGCGCCGCGCGATCTCCACGACGTCCTCGAGCGTGAGCGGCTCGAAGTAGAGGCGGTCGGAGGTGTCGTAGTCGGTGGAGACCGTCTCGGGGTTGCAGTTGACCATGATGGTCTCGAACCCGGCGGCGCGCAGGGCGAAGCTGGCCTGCACGCAGCAGTAGTCGAATTCCACCCCCTGCCCGATGCGGTTCGGGCCCGACCCGAGGATGAGCACCTTCTTGCGCCCGTCAGCGCGGACCTCGTCCTCGTCCTCGTACGACGAGTACAGGTACGGAGTGTTGGCCTCGAACTCGGCAGCGCAGGTGTCGACCCGCTTGAAGATCGGGTGCAGGACCTGCGCCTCCCGCTGGCGCGCAACCTCCTTCTCCGCCTTGCGCGAGAGCTGCGCGATCCGCTTGTCGGAGAAGCCCAGCCGCTTCCATCGCCGCAGCTGCGCGAACGCTCCGCCCGCGGCGATCTCCCGCTCCGCCCCGACCAGCTCTTCGATCTCGCGCAGGAACCAGGGGTCGATCGACGAGAGCTGCGCAAGCTCCGCGGTGCCCATGCCTGCGGGGTACCCTTCCGCGACCCAGAAGATCCGCCGCGGCGTGGGCGACTTGACCTCGGAGCGGATGCGCTCGAGCTCCGCCGGGGTGTACTCGGCGGCCACTCCGTCACGTCCCAGCGGGCTGTGCAGGCCGGTGGTGCCGTTCTCCAGCGAGCGCAGCGCCTTCTGCAGCGCCTGGTTGAAGGTGCGGCCGATCGACATCACCTCGCCGACCGATTTCATCGAGGTGGTCAGCGTCTGATCGGCATGCGGGAACTTCTCGAAATTGAACCGCGGGATC
>VBKO01000556.1 GCA_005888115.1 Deltaproteobacteria bacterium | reverse complement strand
TTCTTCAAGAAGAATCTACGCGGCTGAAACAAGACAGGAAGAAACTCTCCCGCGTGCCTCGCTTCGGGTTCACCGTCATCGCGGCATTGCTGCTGGCGCTGCTTGCACGCACGCCGGCGCGCGGGGAACCGGCCGGAAATCTCATCCTGCGCGGGGCCGCCATCTACACCCTCGATGCCGCGCGGCCCTGGGCAAGCGCGCTCGTCATCCAGAATGGGCGCATCGGCTATGTAGGCGACGACACCGGCGCGCTGGCGTTTGCGGGCCCGGGCACGCGGGCGCTCGCGCTCGGTGGTCGCATGGTCATTCCCGGGTTTCACGACTCCCACATCCATCCGATGACAGGCGGCATGAGGCTGCTGCGGTGCCGGCTCAACGACTTCAGGGCCGCGCAGCAGGTGTACGCCGCCGTGCGCGCATGCGCCGCCGCAAAGCCGAAGGGCACGTGGCTGCTCGGCGGCGGATGGTCGCCGGAGGCATTCGCCCGGGGCGGCCCGAGCCGGCGGAAGCTCGATGAGCTGGTGCCCGATCGTCCCGCGTTGCTGACGACCGAGGACGGCTATACGGCTTGGGTCAACACGAGCGCGTTGGCTTTGGCCGGCATCGCTACGGACGGCTCGGGCTCGCAAGTCGAAGGGATTGAGCGCGACCCCACAACTCACAAGCCCACCGGGATTCTCAAGGATGAGGCGGTCAGTTTCGTCAGACGCCATGCCCCGCAGCCGACCGAGGCCGAATACCGTGAAGCGTTGCGGAGATCGACGGCGATCGCCAATCGCTTCGGGATCACCTCGCTGGTCGACGCCAACGCGGGCGAGCCCGTCCTCGACGCCTACCGCGCCGCGGAGGTGGCAGGGGAGTTGACCGTGCGGGTCGTGGCCGCCCAGCGCATCGACCTCAGCCGCGGAGTGATCCGTATGAAGGAGCGACTGGCGTGCGCGGCAACCTGCTGGTCAAACCGGAAGCGCTGGCTGCCTTGGTGCGCCGCCTGGACGCGGACGGCTTTCTCATCCACATGCATGCGATGGGCGACAAGGCCGTGCGTGCCGGCCTCGATGCGATCGAGCAGTCCGTTCGAGCCAACGGGGAACGCGACAGGCGTCATCAGCTGGCGCATGTCGGCGTGGCCAGTCCTGATGACATCGTGCGCTTTGGCCGGCTGGACGTCGCAGCCAATTTCCAGCCGCTCTGGGCCCAGGCGAAGGATCCGGCGAGCGAACCGACCGCGGCGGCGCTCGGACCCGCGCGCTCGCGTTGGATGTTGCCGATGGCAAGCATCGCGGCCGCCGGTGGAAGGATCATCGCGAGCAGCGATTGGCCCGCACCGTCGATGAATCCCCTCGACGCCATCCAGGTCGCGGTGACCCGTCGGCCGCTTGACGCGAGCACGCCGGCTCAACAGCCGCAGGAGCGTGTCGGGCTGGGCGCGATCCTCGCTGCATATACGATCGACGCGGCCTGGGCTGCGCGCGAAGAGGTGATCGACGGCTCGATCGAGATCGGCAAGGCCGCTGACCTTGTGGTGCTGGACGGCAACTTGTTCGAAACCGACGTCGGGAAGTTGCACCAGGTCCAGGTCTTGCTGACCTTGCTGGACGGAGAGCCTGTCTACCGCGATCGCGACTTCGCTTGGCACTGACCTGCACGGCCCCGAGGAAGAGCGCCCATCGAACCGCAGTCGCCGACCGTCGCGCTCGGCGCTTCACAGCAGTTCACCGCGGGAGGCCGCTGGCCTACCGTGGCCCTCTTCTGGTCGAACGCCGCCGTTTCGCGTATGTGACCTGTCGTGCGCTTCCTGCTCGCCATGGTGCTGCCCTTCCTCGCCGCGGCAGTGGCAGCCGATGAGCCCGCTTACGGACCGGAGCTGGAAGGATTCGACTATGCCTTTCCCGTCCAACGATTCGAGTTCAACTCACAGCGCCAGAAGCTCCACATGAGCTATCTGGACGCCCGTCCGGGCGCGTCCAACGGCCACACGGCCGTGCTGCTGCACGGAAAGAACTTTTGCGCCGGCACGTGGGAAAGCACCATTCGCGAGCTGACGCAGGCCGGGTACCGCGTCCTGGCGCCCGACCAGATCGGGTTCTGCAAGTCGAGCAAGCCGGAGCGCTACCAGTACAGCTTCCAGCAGCTCGCGGCCAATACTCGTGCCTTGCTCGATCATCTCGGCGTACAGCGTGTCACGGTCCTCGGACACTCCACGGGAGGAATGCTGGCAGTCCGGTACGCCCTGCTTTATCCGCAGCAAGTCGAGCAGTTGGTGCTCGTCAATCCCATCGGCCTCGAGGACTGGAAAGCGCTCGGGGTGCCGTGGCGCAGCCTTGACGATTGGTATGCGCGCGAGCTGAAGACCACCGCCGCAAGCATCCGCCAGTACGAGCAGGCGACCTACTATGCCGGGCAGTGGCGGCCGGAATACGAGCGCTGGGTCCAGATGCTCGCCGGGATGTACCGCGGGCCTGGCAAGGACATCGTCGCCTGGAGCTCGGCGCTGCTCTACGACATGATCTTCACGCAGCCGGTGCTGTACGAGTTCGACCGCATCCAGGCTCCGACGCTGCTGATGATCGGGCAGAAGGACAACACCGCCATCGGCAAGGATGCCGCGCCGCCCGAGCTGAAACAGAAGCTCGGCGATTACCCGCGGCTGGG
>VBKO01000220.1 GCA_005888115.1 Deltaproteobacteria bacterium | reverse complement strand
ATCAATTTCAACGTGGCATTCCGGCATGGGATCCGCAGACTGGTGTTCCGTTGCCCGGAACCCAAACCCGAATCCTCCGCGCTCTCCGCGCCTCCGCGGTGATCTTTGGGTCCCAATTATGGTGCGGAGAGGCGGCTGCGGATTCGGGAGATCAGCTCGGCGTTTTCGAAAGGTTTGCGGATGAATTCCTCGGCCCCGGCGGCGAGGGCGCGTTCGACCACGTCCTTGCCCGGGCGCGCCGAGACGACGAACACGGGCACCTCGGCGGTGCGGGGATCGCTCTTCAGCTCCTTGCAGAGGTCGATGCCGTCGCGATCCGGCATGGCAATGTCGAGGAGCACCAGGTCCGGCGGGCCCTGCTGCAACTGCTCCAGGGCCGCGGCGGCGCTGGTGGCGACGCTCGACTCGATGCCCTCCAGCTCGAGCAGGGTGGAAAGGAAGGTGACGATCTCCGGATCGTCGTCCACGACCAGCACCTTGCTGGGAGGGCCGCTGTTCATCACTTCAGCTCCGTCTCATAATGGCCGCGGTCGCAGTCGAGCGCCAGCGACTGCAGCGGCAGGTTCTTCGGCGGCCGGCGCAGGATCTTCCCGGAGCCGTCGTGGACGGCGAACGCCCTGTCCAGGTCGAGCGGCACGTTCTCGCCGGCGGCGATCTGGTCCCGCGAGTGCGAGTAGATCCCGTTGACGACGATGCGAGCGTGCTTCCAGGGGAAGCGCGAGTCGTTGCGCACGAAGATGAGCGTGGACACCGGTATGTCGACGCGCTGCACCTTCACGTAGACGCCCAGAGGGTTGGACGAGTAAAGCTGCCCGGCCAGCGTCGCCGCCACGATCAGCCCATAACAGCCCAGTGCATAGGCGCGCCAGCGGGAGTGCTCCGCCCTTGCCCGGAAATCGCCGACGGCGGTCGCGCCGCGCGTCTTGACGTGCCCGAAGACGCTGGAGCTGCCCCGCACCAGTACGCCGGCCGCCGCCGAAAGCCCGCGAGCCAGGGCCGAGGGCCGCTTCGGCCCCGCAGGGGGCGCAGCGCGGGCCCGGGCGGGTTCCGCCGGGGACGCAGGCGTCGCCATGCGGGCCGGCTCGGCGCGGGCGTGCGAGGGTCGCGCGGTCGCTGCAGGCATCGGAGCGATCGGCGTCGAACGGCTCGCCGCGCCGGCTGGCGCGGAGACGGGGCTCATCACCGGGATTCCGCCGGGAGTGGGAGGGACCGGGCGCCCCCCCGGGCCTGGGACCGCAGGCGCTCCAGCGTGGCCGTATACGGCGCTCGCCGGCGGCGCTGCGCGGGCCGATACCGCTGGCGTGGGGATCGCGGCGTGCCCTGCCGGTGCGACGCCAGGCGATGGGACCGGAGCCGGGACCGTCGCACGGATCGACGGAGGCATTGGCACGGGGGTCGGGAGCGGCGCTCCTGGCGGTGGACTGCCGTAGGGAGGCGTCGCCGCGTCCGCAAGTGCCCCAGCGGAAGCCGGAGCGCGCGGCGCGGGGGCTGCGGCGGCTGAGGGGACCGCCGCCACTGGCGCAATCGTGGGCGGTGGAACGGAACGTGGCGCGGCGGTGGCGCCAGCACCGGGTGGAGCCGACGGTGGGCGTGGCGTCGGCCCCCCCGCGGGCACCGTGGCGGAGGACGAAGGCGCAACCCTGGTCCCCGGTGCACCTGGGCGCGCCGGTGGAGAGGCAATCGGACCACCACTGCCCCTCGCTGGAGCGGGCTGCGGCGGAACCGATCCGCTCCCCTGTGGGCGAGCTGGTTGCGATCCAGCGGGTGCGCCGGCGGGTGGCGCGGGGACCCCGGGCGGTCGCGAGGGCACCTGGCCCGCAACACCGGGCAGCGCCGAGGACGCGGCGTGGGGCGGCGGCCCGGAAGGCCCGCCTGAAGGACGTGACGGCGCCGGCGCTCCGGCCGGCGTTGGACGAGCCGCTTGCGCTGCCACCGGTGCTGCTCCGGGCGTGGACGCCGGGCGGGCTTCTCCAGGCGAGACCGTGGGAGCCGCTCTAGCGGGTGGGGCGGCGGGAGGCGGACGCGGGGGAGGCGGCACCGGTCGTGCGCCCGCGGGCCGAGCCGCACCAGGAGGCGGCGGGGGCGGCGGCACGGGCCGCGCACCCGGCGGGCGCGATGCCGCGGCGGGCGCAGCGGCCCCGGGCGGTCGCGTCGCCGGCTGGGGAGTTGACGAAATGGGGCGAGGCGCTGCCCCTGGAGGCGCGACGTTTGGCCGGGAGCTCGCGGAGGGCGACATCGCGGTCGCCGCGCCACTGGACGCAGGTCGAGCCGCCGGCGCTCCTTGGATGCCCCCTGGAGCGACTGCAGCACCCGGACCCCGCTGGCCCGGCGTCGCAGCCGTTCCCACCGGAGGGCGGGGCGTCGCCACCGGGGGGGCTCCAATGGCGGGGGGACGCGCTGGCATCCTGGGCACGGGGGCCGCTGGCCGAGATGCCGGCGTCTCGTCGTTTGCTGCGCCCGTTGCGCCGGAGCCCAGGGCTAGCTGCGCGGCGATCTCTTGCGGCGGAATTCCGTCGCGCGGGGTGGCGCCGGGTTCGGGGGACTGCTCCGGTGCGGCGGGCGCGGACGCAGCGTCGCCGGACGACGCCGGTTTTCCCGGTTCGCGCGGCTGCTCGGGTTCGCCCACTCTCGCATCGTACCGGATGAGCCGACCGAGGCAAGCCTCCTGCCGACAGTCGTCGCAAACCCATCAGGCGCCGTGCCGCCGGAGGCGCCAGGCACCGTCACAAGACGTCATGATTCCAATGGGTTGAGATTCGTTTGCGGACACGGCCCGATCGGCTCCGGCGCCCCTGCCGCCGTGGAGCGGATCGGCTCTCGCGAGTCGGCTTGGACGCGTCGCGTCACGGCACGCCGAGCGAAGGTGTAGGCCTCGCAGTCCCCCTCACCATTGTCCCCGGGCGGGTGCGAGCAGCGTCCCCCGCCTACCGCACCGCGAATCCAGCGGCCCGGCGGAAAACGGGATCTCCGGCGAACGGAGCGAAGGCGGGTTCCGCCTCCATCTGCTCGCGCGACCTCCGTACGGCATCGGCCGCGGCCCGATCGAGCGCCTCACCCTTGATGCCCTGCTCGGCGAGCCTGCGGCGCGCGGCCGCCTCCACGCGCTGGTTCGCCGCGGCCAGCGCCTGGGCCGCGCCACCGCCATCGCCCCGACGGGCGGACCAGCGTGCGCGGCCGTACCACCCTTCGGGAGCGTCCGGCGCGACCTCCACCAGCCGATCGAAGGTCCGACCCGCCTCGTCCACCTGCCCGTCGTCGAGGAGCGCGCCGCCGTACTGGAAGAGCGCGGGCACGTTGCGCGACTCGAGATGCACCGCCGTCTCGTAGTCGCGGAGCGCTGCCTTGGAGTCGCCGGAGCGCTGGTAGAGGTTTCCGCGCGAGAGCACCAGGTAGAGGTTCGTGGGCTGCCGCTGCATCGCCAGCGTCAGCTCACCGCGCGCGTCGTCGAGCTTGCCGAGCTCGGTCAGCACGCGCGCCGCGCCGATCCGGGCGGTGAACGCTCCGGCATCGCGGGCAGCCGCCTCGCGATACGCGGCGAGCGCCTCGTCCTTGCGCCGCAGGTCGTAGAGGACGTCGCCGAGGCGCTCCAGCGGCAGTGAGCTCTTCGGCGCGAGGCGAGCCGCCTCGCGGTACTCGGCGGCGGCCTCCTCGCGCTTGCCGTTGTTGACGAGCACGTTGCCTCGCGCCAGGTGCGGCGCCGAAGGATCGCCCGTGCAGGCAACGCAGGCGAGCAGGGCGGCGAGGCGGCGCATCGGGAGCCGGAAGTGTAGTGCACGCAGGCGCCTGCGCGGCGGGAAAAGATGTCGCGCCGCCGCCCGGCTGCTCAGCGGTCCTTGCCCGGCCCGGACGCGTCGGGGTCCTTCCCCACCCGCCGCTCGACCCACAGGTACTCGGTGAGGACCTGCGCGCAGACGAGCATCGGGGTGGCCACGATGGTGCCCATGAGGCCGAAGACGGCGCCGAACACGCCCTGCCCGAACAGCAGCAGCGCCGGGCGGACCTCGACGGCCCGCTTCATCACCAACGGCTGCACGACGTACCCCTCGACGAGGTGGACGCCGAGGTACACCGCGCCGGCGAGCACGAAGTGCCGCGGCGATTGCGCCAGCCCGGCGAGGAGGCCGGGGACCGAGCTCGCGATGGCCCCCACGTACGGGACGAATGTGCCGAGAAAGGTGAGCACGCTGAGGAGCAGCCACTGCTGGATGCCGATCAGCGCGAGGCCGATGGCGGTGAAGGTCCCCATCAGCGTCATCGAAACGATGATGCCGCCGACCCACCTGCGCAGCCCCTCGCCGGTCCGCCTCCACGCCTCGTCGAACACCGCCTCGTGCTGCTTCGGGATCAGGAGCCGGACGCCGCGCCGGTAGACCTCGGGCTGGTACACGAGGAACGCGCCCAGCACGATGATGAGGATCACCGCGGTCACGCCGGACACCACTGCGACCAGCGCGGGGACTGCCTTCTCGCCGACCTTGGCGGCCACCTCGGGCGCCTTTTGCGCGGCCTGTCCTTTCTCACCCGACCCGCGGGCGCCGGTCGCGCTCTGTACGCTGCGCACCCAGCCCTGCGCCTTCTGGATGGCGCGGGGCGCGCTCTCGCGCAGTTGATCGAGCTCGCGCTGCAGGACGGGCGCGGCCAGCGCGACCAGGCCGGCGGTGGCTCCGACCAGCGCGAGCAGCACGAGCAGCACCGCAACCCCGCGCGGCATCACTCGCGAGAGCCAGCCGACCGGAAACGAGAACACCACGCCGATGAGGACGCCCAGAAAACCGAGGAGCAGCACCTCGCGCGCGAGCCACAGCAACGCCAGCGCGGCCGCGCAGGTGAGAAGGATCAGGCCGACCTGCACGGCGCGCCTGCGCTCGGCGACGTTTTCCACCCGAGAGCTTGCCTACGCGCTTCCGCTCCGCCCTGCGACGGCAGCCGGGCAGCACTGGCTTGCAGCGAACAACCCCCGACAAGGTCGCGGTCGGCCACGAGCGACTTCAGCGAGCAGCGGGCAGGCGCACCGCGAAGGTTGCTCCCGAGTCCGTCTCCACCAGCGAGAGCTGGCCGCCGTGCGCCTGCGCGATCTCGCGCGAGGTCGACAGGCCCAGGCCGTTTCCGCCGGGGCGGGTGGTGACGAACCGCTGGAAGATACGATCGCGGTCCTTTGGCGGGACGCCGGGACCGTCGTCGGCCACCAGCACTTCCGCCTGGCCGTCTACCGCGCGGGTGGTCACCTGGATGCGCGTGCGCGCGAAGTCCAGCGCGTTGAGAAGCAGATTGAGCAGCAGCTGGCGGACGGCGAAGGGATCGCAGACGACCCTCGGCGGCTCGCCCGAGACCTCCTGCAGCTGGAGCTCCTTCATCCGCGCCATCGGGCGCACCATGGAAAGGGCGTCGCGTACCAGCTCGTTCACGTCGCGCGGGATGCGCGCGCCGCGCTCGCCGCTCGAGTAGCTCATGAAGCTCTGCAGCTGCGCGACCGTGCGGCGCGTCTCGTTCTCCACCTCGCGCAGGTGGCGCATCACCTTGGCATCGGTCCTGGCTTTCTCTCCGGAGGTGCGCGCCAGCTCGGCGAATCCGAGGATCACCGTGAGCGCGTTCTTCATCTCGTGCGCGAAACCCGCCGTCAAAAGGCCCACCGTGCTGGTGCGTTGCGCGCGATCGAGCGCGCCCGAGATCTCGCCGAGGCGTCGCTGCAGGGTCCAGCCCGAGGCGACGCCGAAGACCGCGAGCAGCACGACCGCGAGGTACATCAGGCCGCCGAGATTGGCGCCCTTCCAGAGCCCGACGACCAGGACCGCCGTGGCGAGGAGGAAGATCACCGGCCCCCAGTACAGCGCGGCCACCGCCACTCGGCGAGCGGCTTGCGCGGCGAGCAGGCCGGGAGACGCAGGCTTGCGCTGGGGCACGGGGCGCAACCTACCAGAACTTCCGGCCGGGCTGCTTCGGGGGCATCATGCCGCCGTGGAGGCCTTCAGAGGGCGCCGCGTGCTGCTCTGCGTGGGCGGCGGGATCGCGGCGTACAAGTCCTGCGAGGTGGCGCGGCTGTGCGGGAAGGCCGGCGCCGAGCTGCGCGTCGCGCTCACGCCGGCGGCGCAGCGATTCGTCACCGCGCTCACCTTCCAGGCGCTGACGGGGCGGGCCGCTTCGACCGACCTCTTCGACGCGCAGCAGGAATTGGCGGCGGGGCACATCGCGCTGGCGGACTGGGCCGAGGTGGCGGTGGTCGCGCCCGCCACGGCAGACCTGCTGGCGAGGCTGCGCGCGGGCAGCGCAGACGACGTCGTCACGGCGACCCTGCTCGCCGTCGATCCCTCGCGCTGGCTGCTCGCTCCGGCCATGAACGAGCGGATGTGGGGGAGCCCGGCCACGGTGGAAAACGTGCGGGTGCTGCGGGAGCGTGGCGCGCGTCTGGTGGGCCCGGCTACGGGCGAGATGGCGGAGCGTTCCCACACGGGCCCGGGACGCATGTCGGAACCGCCGGAGATCGTCGAGGCGATCGCTGCGGCGCTGGCCCCACGCGATCTGGCCGGCGTGCCGGTGCTGGTCACCGCGGGACCGACGCGAGAGGCGCTCGACCCGGTCCGGTTCCTCAGCAATCCGTCGAGCGGCAGGATGGGCTTCGCGCTGGCCGAGGCGGCGCGGGACCGCGGAGCGCAAGTCACGCTGATCGCCGGACCCACCGAGGTCGCGCCGCCTGCCGGAGTCCGCTGCGTCCGGATCGTCAGCGCGCAGGAGATGCAAGAGGCCATCGACGACGCGCTGGACGGCGCGCGCGCCGTGGTGATGGCGGCGGCGGTCAGCGACCAGCGACCCGCGCAGGCCGCGCCGCAAAAGGTGAAGAAGAAGGAAGGCGAGGAGGTGCTGCGGCTCGTGCGTACGCCGGACATCCTCGCCGGCCTGGGAGCGCGCTACGCCGCCGGGGCGCGGCGGCCGGTGCTGGTGGGGTTCGCCGCCGAGACCGAGAAGGTCGAGGAGCACGCCCGCGAGAAGCTGGAGAAGAAGAACCTCGACCTCATCGTGGCCAACGACGTCTCCGCGCGGGACACAGGCTTCGGTTCCGGGACGAACCGCGTGGTCGTGCTCGATCGCGACGGCGGGCGCGCCGAGCTGTCGGGCAGCAAGCTGGCCGTCGCGCACGCGATCTGGGACCGCGTCCGCGACCGCTTGCGGTGAGGCCCTGACCCCGGATTCCGTTATAGTCGAGGCGTGGAGAACCTGGAGGAGGAGCTCGCAGCGGCAGTCTCGGAGCTGCGCTCGTACTTGAGCTGGGCCGGAGAGGGCGGTCCCGTCATGGTGTCGCTGCCACCGACCCCTGCGCCGATCTCCCCATCCCCCTCGCCCTCGACCTCGATCCCGATGGGAAAGCTCCCGATCGTATCCTTGGACGACGTCCGCGCCCGGATGGGCGAGTGCACGCTGTGCAAGCTGCACAAAGGGCGGCACACCATCGTCTTCGGCGTGGGCAACCCCGAGGCGCGGCTCATGTTCGTGGGCGAGGCCCCCGGTGAGGACGAGGACCTCAAGGGCGAGCCGTT
>VBKO01000219.1 GCA_005888115.1 Deltaproteobacteria bacterium | reverse complement strand
GCCAGGTCGTCGTGCTCGGTGGTGAACTCGAAGTGCGGCAACAGGTGCGAGAGCCGATCCAGCTCGGACTGCGGAAGCCCCAGCACCTTGCCGATCTCGCGCGAGGCGGAGCGCGCCCGGTAGGTGATCACGTTGGCGGTCATCGCCGCGCCGGCTTTCCCGAAGCGCTGGTAGACGTGCTGGATGACCTTCTCGCGCTGGTCGCCGGAAGGCAGGTCGAGGTCGATGTCCGGCCAGCACTTCTGCCCGCGCACGTCCGTCCTCTCTTCCGAGAGGAAGCGCTCGAAGAGGAGGCCCATCCCGACCGGGTCGACCGCGGTGATGCCCAGCGAGTAGCAGACGGCGCTGTTCGCCGCCGAGCCGCGCCCCTGCACGAGGATCCGCTCGCGCCCGCAGAACTGCACGAGGTCGTGGACGATGAGGAAGTACCCGGCGAGGCCGAGCTTCGCGATCAGGGACAGCTCCCGCTCGATCTGCGCCACCGCCTTGGGCCAACGCGCGCTGGTGGGCCCGCCGTAGCGCGTGCGGGCGCCGTCCAGCGTGCGGTGCCACAGCTCGCCGTCCAGCGTGGTCGAGTACTGGAGATGCGGGTCGGGGAACTCGTAGCCCAGATCCTCGAGCGTGAACGCGCAGCGCTCCGCCACCGCGCGGGTGTTGCGGATCGCATCGGGCAGATCGCGGAACAGCGCCGCGCTCTCCGCGGCCGGGCGGACGTGGCGCTCGGCGTTCCGGCAGAGCGAGCGTCCGGCTGCATCGAGCGTCGTCTTCAGGCGGATGCAGGTGAGCGCGTCGTAGAGCGGCTTGAGCTGCGGCGTGGCGTGGCGGATCCCGCCGCCGGCGACCACTCGCAGGCCGCGGGCGCGCGCGGCGTCGAGACGGCGGCGGTTCTCGCGCTCCTCGGCCGGATCGAGGTGGCGCTGCACCTCGGCGTAGACCGCCTGGGTGCCCAGCGCGCCGGCCGCGGCGACCAGCTCGTCGGGCGCGCCGGCGGCCAGCGCGACGAGCCCGCGGCGGAAGTCCGCGAGCTGCACGAGCGTCACCCTGCACTGGCCCTTCTCGCGGCCGTCGTGGCCCAGGGTGAGCAGCCGGCAGAGGTTCTTGTAGCCCTGGCGGTCCTCGCACAAGAGCGTCAGGGTGCCGGCCCCCTCGATTTCCAGCTCGGCCCCGACGAGCGGGCGCATGCCGGCGTTGCGCGCCGCCGTATGGAAGCGCGGCGCGCCGTAGACGCCGCCCACGTCGGCCAGCCCGAAGACCGCGTGCCCTGCCTCGGCGGCCGCGGCGGCGAGGTCCTCGGGAAGCGAGGCTCCGTGCAGGAAGCTGAAGGCGCTGCGCGCGTGCAGCTCGACGAAGTCAGTGGCCGCCGATAGGGCGGCCCTGTGTTTTTTTCCCTCCGCGGAAGCCGATCCGAACGGCGCGAGCGACGGCCGCGGCGCCGGCGTCTCGACCAGGTCGTCCGCCGGGTACGGGCCCAGCCGCGCCTCGGGAGGCGTGCGGTCGCGCAGGAGAGGCACGCAAGAGCAGCCCGCCCGCGACTTCCAGGTCGTACGAGTCGAGCGCGACCGGCGCGTCGGTCCACCACTCGGCCACGGTCCGCCACGGGCCGGCGCTGGCCACCACGCGCCCGCCCAGCGCGCCCTCTCCGATCACCAAGAGCGGCCTGCCGGCATGGTCGCAGCGCACCTCCGCAGTGCGCGGCGGCCGCAGGGCACGTGCGACCAGCTCGAGCTGCGCCGCCGGCGCCTCGTCGGGCACCCCGGGAGGAGGCGGCGGAGCGAAGCGGGCCACTTCCGCGGCGAACGGCGTCCACCGATCGGGGGCGACCGCCTGCCCGACGCGCTCTGGACCCACCAGCGCCGAGAGCCGCGCGACCGCCGTCGCGAGCTGCACCGGGCTCGCGCCGCGCGGCCCGAAGAGCGGAAGCTGATCGAGCACCTCGGGGACGGGCATGGCGCAGAGGCGCACGGCGGTGACCCCGGCGGCGGGTGGCCGTCCCTCGACGAGCAGCCGCAACAATTGCAGCAGCGGCGCCACCTCGCGCGAAGGCGCGGCGAGATCCACCGCCCGATCGTCCCAGGACGCGTCCGCGAGCCGCAGCCGGAGCAGCAGCTCGCGGGCCATCAGCCCGCGGGCCCGCAGCCGCTGCGTGAGCCGGTCGAGCAGCGCCTTCCACAGGAACAGGAGCGGCTCGATGGACTGCGCGTCCCACTCCAGCTCCTCGCCCTCCTCGAAGCGCACGGGCTGCGGCCGCGGCGCGAGAGCGGATCCATCGTGCCCTTTCGCCAGCCGCCACAGCACCGCTCCCTCGGGGCCGAGGCGCGCCGCGAGCGGGCCGGGCGGAAGGCGCGAGACCTCGCCCAACGTGTGCAGGCCGAAGCGGCGCAGCGTCTGCTGCAGCTCGTCGGGAAGATCGATCGCGAGCAGCGGCAGCCCGGAGAGGAAGGCGGCCTGCTCCTCCGGAGCGACCACGCGGAACGCGCCGCCCCCGATCCCTTGCGGCGTCGGCTCGAAGGTCAGGTCCGGGGCGGCGGCTCGCGCGGCGAGGAGAGCGACGGACTTCCCCGCCGCCACTCCCACGGCTGCGCGCAGGCCGACGCGCTCGGCCGCCGCGACCAGCGCGCGCGCCACGCCGCGGTCGTCGCCGAACAGCCGCGAGAGGCCGTCGGCGTCGAGGTAGACGAGCCCCGGCGCCGCCTCCTCGCAGCGGGGCGAAACCGTCGCGGCTGCTTCCAGCGCGGCCTGCGCCGCCGCGCGCTCGCGCTCCGGCGAGGCCTGCCGATGGACGAGCGCGGGGCAGACGGCCCGCGCCTCGGCGAGCGTCTGCCCCGACTCGACGCCCTCGGCGAGCGGCGTGGCTCCGAGGACGTGCGCCCGCCCGCCCAGGTCGCCGGCCTGCGCCACCGCCAGGGGGGCGCCGGCCAGGCGCGGCTCGGCGCGGACGGCGGCGCACAGCGGCAGATCGGGCACCCACAGGCAAGCGATACGCGGCATGGCGGGTCACGGCGCCTCGAGCGGGAGGTGAAAGGGCAGAGGGCCGGAGGGCGGCATCCGCTTGTGCCGCGACACCGCGCCGATGGCGCGCACGCCGCGGAGCAGCCGGCCCGGCGCGCCCGGAGGGCCATCCCACAGCGTGGGGCCGCGCTCGAGCTCGATGGTAACCGACGCGAAGGTGCCCGCCTGGGCGGCACGTGCCAGCACCAGGAGCGCGCCGCCGTGCTTCTCGGCGCGCCGGGCGAGCCGCGCCCAGGGCGACGCGCCGGGCGAAGGAAGCTTCTTCTCGAACCGGACGACCTCGATCACGCCGCGCGGCCGCGCGGACTTCGGGGCGGACCCGGCCAGATCGAGCGCGACCAGCGCGAAGCGCGCTTCCAGCGCGATCTCGGCGGCGCGCAGCGCCTGCACCGGATCGAGCGGCCGCGCCCAGAGGAGCCGGCGCAGATCGATCCCGCCCCGCCGTGGGTCGAACGCGTCCGCCGGATCGATCAGCGCGCACAGCTCGCCGGCCCGGGTGGCGGCGGCCAGGGCGGCATGGAGCAGCGCCGTCCCTCCCGCGCCGGGCGGCGCGACGATCTCGTGCAGCTGCCCCCGCGCGAGCCCCCCGCCAAGCGCCGCGTCGAGCTTCTCGATGCCCGTTGCGAGGGGCCGCGGGGCGCGCGGAGACAGCGCCGGCGCCCGCCGCACTTGCCCGGTTCGCAGCAGGTCCTCGAGCGCACGGGGATCCTTCGGGAGCCGGCGCGCGGGCAACGTCACACCGGATCGATCTAGCTAAACATCGGTTCAGGTGCAAGCCCGCCGACCGCAATGCTGGCAGAGCGGGTCAACTCGAGCGACTTTGGGATGAGCAGATCGTCCCCGCGATGCTCGCCTGGTGCGGTGAGCTGTGCGAGCGGCTGTCCGACGTGATGCCGCGCCTCGTTTTCGTGCCGCGGGTGGGGGGTAGCCTGTACCGGCTGAACCGGGACATCCGCTTCTCGCGCGACAAGAGCCCGTACAAGACGCACGCTGCCGCCCTGCTCTGGGAGGGCGGCGACAAGCACGACGCCCCCGGGTTCTACCTGCACATCTCGCCCGACGAGGTGATCCTGGGCGGCGGGATGTGGGTCTTCGAGCAGGAAGGCCGGCTCGACCGCTACCGCAAGCTGCTGCAGGACGAGGAGAGCGCGAACCGCCTCGAAGCAGCGCTGGCGCAGGCGCGCAGATCCGGCCTGAAGATCGAGGCCGCGGAGCAGCTCCAGCGGCCTCCACGCCCGTTCACGCCGGAGCACGCGTTCGCGGAGCTGTCGCGCTACAAGGGGCTCACGGTGGGAAAGCGGATCGTGCCCGGGGCCTGGCTCCACTCGCGCGAGGCGCTCAGCCGGAGCGAGGGCGCGGCCCGCGCGTATGCGCCGCTGCACACGTGGCTGCGCGACGAGCTGTGCCGGTGACGGAACCGAAGGCCGCCCTGTCACCGGGCGACCACCGAGGAACAGCCGCCCGTGTACCGCGCTTCGTCCCGGGATTCAGATCAGTCACTTCTCGCCTCGTGCGCGCAGCCGAGTTCGCCGTAGCGATGCCTCGAGCCTCCTTGTCCGAGCACGACCCGACTTGGATCTCGGTTGCTTTTCAGGTGAGGTGAGCACCGAGCGTCGCTGCACCTGACGATCGAAACTCACCCTGAAAAGGAACGGAGACCAGGGTCGCTTTTCCTCGGAGATGGAAGCACAATCAAAGCCCGAGGCGGGTCGGACCTCACACGAACAGGGCGTAGCTGTTCGCCACCATCACGAGCCCGGCCAGGCCGCAGAGGATCGCCGCGGCCCACAGTTCCTTCCGTCTCGCGCTGGCCGCGATCGTCGAGAGCACGACGCCCGCCTGCAGCACCACGAACGCGTACTGGAACCGGTCGCCCTGCTTCTGGTGGCGCGCCTTCGTTGCGTCGAGCGTCTCGGCGCGCGCCTTGATCTCGGCCAGCTCGGCGTCGTAGCGCTTCGCCGTGGCCGAGGCGGCCGCCTCGAGCTGCGCCAGCGCCGGCACGAGCTCCGGCCGTCCCGCGGCGAGCGCGCGCTCCATCTCCAGCTGTCCCGTGCTGATGTGCTTCTTGATCGACTTGGCCTGGTAGTAGCTCCACTGATCGCTGGCTTCCGTCTGCGAGAGGATGGTCTGCGAGAACTGGTTCGCGTACGCGCCGGATGCGACGGCCGCGAGCACCGCCAGCACCGCGGTCGTGCGCGCGACGTGATCGGTCCATCTCCGGCCCGCCGACTCGGATTCCGCTTCCGCTGCTTCCGCCGCGAGCTTGTCTGCCGGGATCGCCATGCCGCGATGGTACCGCCCCACGGCGGGCGGGCGGCAGCGCTTGGTCGCCCGCCGGACCGGGTGCTAGCGTACCTTTCCGCACCTCGGACACTGCCACCATGCAGGCACAGTTCGGCCGCTACGAGCTCCTCAACCGTCTCGCCGGCGGCGGCATGGGCGAGGTGTACCTTGCCCGGCAGCGCGGACTCGCGGGGTTCCAGAAGCTCCTGGTGATCAAGACGCTCCTCCCCCACCTCTGCGAGGACGAGGAGTTCATCGCGATGTTCACGGACGAGGCGCGCCTGTCCGCGCAGCTCATCCACCCGAACATCTGCCAGGTCTTCGAGTTCGACGCGATCGGCGGGACCTACTACATCGCCATGGAGTACCTGCGCGGCGAGGACCTGCGCCGACTCTTCCGCGCCTGCCAGGAGCAGGGCAGGCCGCTGCCTTTGCCGCTCATCTGCCGCATCGTGGCCGACGCGGCCGCCGGGCTCGCCTTCGCGCATTCGCTGCGCGACTCCGCCGGCCGGCCTTACGGGATCGTCCACCGCGACATCTCGCCCCAGAACATCCTGGTGACGCTCGACGGCGGGGTGAAGATCATCGACTTCGGCATCGCCAAGGCCGCCGGGCGCGCGCAGCACACCCGGACCGGCGCGCTCAAGGGGAAATGCAGCTACATGAGCCCGGAGCAGGCCGCCGGCGAGCGGGTCGACGCACGCGCCGACATCTTTGCCCTCGGGATCGTGCTGCACGAGCTGCTCACCGGGCGACGCCTGTTCAAGGCGGACGACGACGCGCAGACGCTCGCGCGCGTCCGCGAGTGCCTTGTGCCGCCTCCTTCGCAGATCGACCCCGGGATCGATCCCGCCCTGGACGCCATCGTCCTCAAGGCGCTGGCGAAGGAGCCCGCCCGCCGCTACGCCAGCGCGCAGGAGTTGCGGCTCGCCCTCGAGGAATGGCTCATCGAGGGCCGCAGGAGCGCCTCCACCGCGCATCTCGCGGAGTTCCTCAAGCTGATCTACGCGGACCGCCTGGAGAGAGGGCCCGGAGAGGCGACTGCGGAGCTCCCCACCCCGGCGACCCGCCGCACGCCGACCGGATCCGCGCGCGGCAGCGGCCCCGGTTCGCGGGTCCGCACCGAAAGCACTTCCCGCCCGTCCCGCCGGCGCGCTGCGACGCTAGCCGCGGCGATTGTCGCGGCGGTCGCCGGTCTGGGGCTGGTTGCGTTCTTCGCCGCGCGCGCTCCGGCGCGGCCGACTGCCATGGCGGCGCTCGCCGTGCGCGCCGATCCGGAGGAGAACGCGCCGCCCCGGAAGGTCACGGTCGTCCTGAAGACGGAGCCTCCCGGAGCAACCATCGCCGAGCGCGGAGCGCTCCTCGGTACCTCGCCCCACGTCTGGACGGCCACGCCGGGCGAGCACCAGCTCACCTTCCAGCTCGCCGGGTACCACGACGCGACGCGGGACGTGCTCGCGGACAGGGACGGTCAGGAGATCGTGGTCCGGCTGCCGCGATTGCGTTCGGTGCGGCGGTCGGTGAAGGACCCCGCCATCAAGGCGGAGCGCTGAATGGCGGCGCGGGAGGCGCTCGCGGCGGCCCTGCTTTGCGCGCTGCTCCCTTGCGCCGGCGCGCGAGCGGACTCGGTCGCCGACGAAGCGGACTTCCGGTTCCACCGCGGGGTGAGCCTGTACGCCCGCGGCCACACCGAGGAGGCGCTCTCGGAGTTCCTCGCTTCCAACCGGCTGGTGCGCAACCGGAACGTGATCCAGAACGTCGCGCGCTGCTTCGAGCGGCTGCGCATGTACAACGAAGCGTGGCGCTGGTACTCGGAGCTGCTCGCCGAGCCGTTGCCGGGGGGAGAGCGGCGCGATCTGGCCGCCGCGCTGGAGCGGCTGCAACCCTCGCTGGCGCTCCTGCGGGTGTTCAGCGATCCACCCGGCGCGACCGTCTACGTCGATCGCGAGGACCTCGGCGCCCGCGGGCAGACGCCGGTCACCCTGGCGCTGCCGCCCGGCGCCGCGACGGCGATCGTGGAGGCGCCCGGGCACAAGCCGGCCGACGCCCGGGTGCAGCTGCGGATCGGCAAGATTTCCCTGCTGCAGCTCACGCTCCCGCGCATCCAGGGCGACATCGAGGTCGAAGGCTCGCCGCGGTCGTTCGAGCTGCGCATGGACGGGCCGGACGCGCCCGTCCAGCTCGCCGCGAGCGGCCGGGCGCGCGTGCCCGCCGGCCGACACGTGCTCTACGTCAGCGCGCCGGGCCACGCCGCGCAGCAGCTCGCGGTGGAGGTGCCGGCCGAGGCGAGCACCCGGGTCTCGTTCAAGCTGCTCGCGCTGCCGTCTCCGTCCGGCACCCTGATCGTGCGCGCCAACGTCGACGGCGCGCTCATCCGGGTGGATGGCAAGGAGATGGGCTTCACGCCCGGCGTCATCGACAACCTCCCCGCCGGGAGCCACCAGATCGAGGTCCTCGCCGACGGCCGCGAGCCCGCGGCGGAGCGCCTGGAGGTGGAGCCGAACGTCCGCAGGCCCGTCGACGTCAAGCTGCGGTACGCCGTGCCTCGCGTGGTCGCGGCCGAGAAGTCGCTCACCCGCGCGCAGGACGCGCCGGCCTCCGTCACCGTCATCACCGGCGAGGAGATCCGCGGCTTCGGCTACACGACCCTCTCGGAAGCGCTTCGCTCGGTGCGCGGGTTCTATACCAGCTCCGACCGGGATTACGACTCGACCGGCGTGCGCGGCTTCTCGACCCCGGGGACCTACAACAATCGAATCCTGGTCTTGTCCGACGGGCACGTGACCAACGACGTCTCGGTGGGTCAGGGCGCGGTGGGGCGGGACTTCGACGCGGACCTCTCCGGCGTGGAGCGCATCGAGGTCGTGCGCGGGCCGGGGTCGGTCTTGTACGGCAGCGCCGCGTTCTTCGCGGTGGTGAACGTGGTCCACCGCGCTCCCGCCGACGGACGGCACGCGGAGCTCGGCGCGGGCCGGCCGCCGGCTTCGCTACCGGCCTCGACGGCGAACGTGCAGCTCATCTCGACCTGCGCGCTCGCGCGGGCGAGGTGACGCTGTCCGGCTCGTACAACTGGCGGCGCAAGGCGGTCCCCACCGCGGCCTTCGACACCGTCTTCGGAGCACCCGGCACGCAGACGGCCGATCGGCGTGGCTTTCTCGAAGCGCAGGTCGCGCACACCTTCGCGAACGGCCTCGGAATCGACGCGCGCGCAGCCTTCGACGCCGAGCGCTACCGCGGCGACTGGCAGTACCGCGGCGCGGGGCCGGGCTACGATTCGAGCTTCGAGAACTGGGGCACCGGCGAGCTCCGCTTCCGGCTGCCTGCGATGGGCGGCCACCGCCTGTTCCTGGGCGGCGAGATCCAGGACCGCTTCCGCGTCCACGTGCGCTCGGTCACGCCTGGCAAGCAGACCTTCGACAATGGAGCCGGCAACCCGGGCGCCGTTCCGGACGGCGAGGTCATCTACAGCGCGTACGCCGGCGACGACTGGCGCATCTCGCCTCGCCTCCTGCTCGACGCGGCCGTGCGCATCGACGACTACGCCGATTCCTTCGGTGCGGTGGTCAACCCGCGCATCGCGCTGATCGCGCAACCGTATGCCGCGGGCACGACCAAGCTGCTCTTCGGCCGCGCCTTCCGCGCTCCCGGCATCTACGAGCGCTTTTTCAATGACGGCGGAGCGTCGCAGATCGCCGCCCAGGACCTGCGGCCGGAGCGGGTGACGACCTTCGAGGTCGAGCACTCGCACCAGCTGAACGACGAGGTGTCGCTGCTCGTCGCCGGCTACCTGAGCCGCATCGAGAAGCTCATCCGCGCGGCGCCGGCCGGCACGTTGGCGGACGGGACGGTCCTGAGCCAGTTCCAGAACCGCGAAGGGTTCGTGCACGGCGCCGGAGCGGAGGCCGAAGTGCGCTGGACGGCCGGTCCGGGGGTGCTGTTCTCCGCCTGGTACGCCTGGAGCCTGGTCCGGGACGACACCGGGACGGGTCTGTTCCAGGGCGCCGCGATCCCCAACTCGCCGCAGCACACCGGGGCGGTCCGGCTCCTGTATCCGCTGGTGCCGCAGGTGCTCTCCGTGTCCACCGAGGCCGTCTACGGCGGCCCGCGCCACACGGTGTCCGACTCGACCGAGCCCGACCGGCTGCTGGGCGAGTCCCTGCAGTGGAATGTCGGTCTCTCGGGCGAGTACGCCCGCTGGAACCTGCGCTACGGCGCGTTCGTCTACGATCTCCTCGACGAGCGCGTCTCGCTGCCCGGCGGACCGGAGATCCCGTTCCCCGGACACGCGGTGCCGCAGATCGGGCGCACGCTCCGCCTCCAGCTCGCGGCGTCGTTCTGATGCTGTTCCTGGGCAAGAACGACGTGGAGGCTGCCGGGCTGCGCATGGCCGAGGTGGTGCAGATCGTCGCGGCGACGCTCGAGGACAAGTCGGCGGGTCGGGTCGAGCTGCCGCCCAAGCTGGGCCTCTCGCCCCGGCCCGGCGCCGTCCTGCACGCGATGCCGGCGCGGGCCGGCGATGCGCTGGGCATGAAGTGGATCGCGTCGTTCCCGGAGAACCGTGCCCGCGGGCTTGCGCCGACCGCGGGCATCATCGTGCTGAACGACGCGACTACCGGCGTTCCAAAGGCAGTGCTGGACGCCGATTGGATCACCACGATGCGGACCGGCGCCGTCGCGGGGATCGCCGCCCGGATGCTGGCGCGTCCGAACGCCGCCGCCGTCGCGATCCTCGGACCGGGCCGCGTCGGCGCGGCCGCGCTGGAAGCGCTGCGCCTGACCCTTCCCGGCCTGCGGTCGGTGCGGGCATGGGCGCCGCGGGCAGAGACCGCGCGGCGCTTCGCCGACGAACACGGCGCGGACGCGGCGGCTACCGCCGAAGAGGCAGTGCGCGGCGCGGACGTGATCGTCAGTACCGCGCCGTGGCCCGGCGGTCCGCCCGGCGTCGAGCCCGCGTGGATCCGCCCAGGCGCATTCGCCTGCTCGCTCGATTACGACGCCACCTTCACGCCCGCCGCCGCCGCCGCCTTCGACGTCCGCGTGGCCGACGACGTGCCGCAGATGGACCTCGCCCGCGCGAAGGGTTCTTTCGCCGGCTGGCCCCGCTTCTCCGAGCTGTGCACCGCCCGCCGCAAGGACCCCGATCAGCGAATCCTCTGCGCCGCCCTCGGCCTCGCCATCTTCGACATCGCCGTCGCCACTCGGATAGTAGAGCTCGCCTCCGACCGACGCTCCGGCCGCAACATCGAATAGGAGCTCTCGGCAAAAAACTTCAAGTTCTCAGGTCACTCTTCGGACTGTTCTTGTTCCTGTTCCTGGAGCTTGGCGCGGAGGAGATCGCCGAGAGTGCCGAAACCCTTTCCCGGGGGTGGCGCCTTGCGGCGATAGGCCTCGTACTCGGCGCGCCCTTCGGAGCGTTCCGCCGAGGTGCGGGACAGGCGGTACCGGCCCCTCTCGTCGATGTCGACGATCTGCGCCTTGAACTGGGTGCCGACCGGCGTGGTCTTGTGGTTGTCGGAACCACGCGGCGTGCCCAGCTCCGCGTTGGGGACGAGCCCCTTGCCGTCCGCCCAGGAGACGAACACGCCGTAGGCCTCGACGCGGTCCACCTTCGCCTCGACCATGTCGCCGACGCGCGGCCGGCGGCCCACCGGCTTCTTCTCGGGAGCGGCGGGCGCCTGCGCTTGCTCGTCGGAGATGCGCCGCAGCGCCACGCGCTTCTGCGCGTCGTCGACCGACTCGACCTGCACCTGGATCGTCTCGCCTTCCTTCACCACCTCGCGCGGGTGTTGCACGTGGCGGTTGGAAAGCGCGGACACGTGCACCAGCCCGTCCACTCCGGGGAACAGCTCGACGAAGGCGCCGAACGGTTGCAGGCGCGCCACCTTGCCCTGCAGCCTCATGCCTTCCTTGAGCTGCGGGCGCGCGGCATCCCACGGATCCTGCTCCAGTGCGCGCAGGGAGAGGGCGATCCGCTCGTGCCCTTTCTCGTCCTTCTCGATGCGCAGGACCTGGACGCGCACCTTCTGCCCCGGCTTGACCACGTCCTGCGCGTGCGCGACGCGCTGGTGGGACAGCTCGGACACGTGCACCAGGCCCTCCAGGCCACCCAGATCCACGAACGCGCCGAAGTCGCGCACCGAGCTGATGGTGCCCTCCAGGACCGCGCCGACCTCGAGCTTCTTGCGCAGCTCGGTGGCCAGCGTGGCGCGCTCCTCCTCGAGCAGGGCCCGCCGTGAGAGGATGGCGTTGCCGCCGCGGATCTCCATCACCCGGAACTTGAGCTTCTGTCCGATGAACTGCGCGGGATCCTCGACGAAGCGGACGTCGATTTGCGAAGCAGGACAGAAGGCGCGCAGGCCGCCCAGGTCGACCTCCAGCCCGCCCTTGTTCTGCGCCGTGACGGTGCCCTCGACCGGCACCTTCGACTCGAGCGCCTGCTGCAAGACCTCGCGGCCGGCGCCCTTGGGCACCGAGCGCGTCATCACCGGAGTGCCGTCCGCGAGCGAGAGCACGTACGCGTCGATCGACTCGCCCGCCTGCACGAGCAGCTCGCCGTTGTCGTTGCGCAGCTCGCGCAGGTCGATGATCGCCTCGCCCTTCCCTCCCAGGTCGAGGTAGCCGATCTCGGAGCCGACGTGCGCGATGCGCGCCTGCACCTTCTGACCGAGCCGCAGCTTCTGCGGCTTGTGCGCCGACTTCTCGCTCTCCGCGAAGAGCGCGGCGAAGTCGCCTGCTTCGTCGGTCCCGGGTCGCGCGAATGCCGACTCCGGCACGGGGCGCGCAGCGCTCTGATCGGATCCGGCCGCCAGGTCGCCGGCTGGCGCGGAACCCTCATCGCGCGGCGCCGGCGGCTGCGGCGCCTCGTCCGGCTTCCCGAGCGAGGGCCGGCGAACCACCACCGGCATCTTGCGCTCTTCCTTGCGCGGCCTGCGGGGAGGAGGCGGGCGCGGAGCGCGATCCTCGGGGCGCAGCTCGACCGACCCGATGATCTCGGCGAAGGTCGGCACCGCGGGCTTCCGCTTCGGCGGCTCGCCCGGTGGGGGCGCGGGCTTTTTCGGCTCCTTGCGCTCAGGCTCGGGGGGCCGGGAGGCGGCCTTCATGATGTCGTCGAACGACGGCGGCTTCGACTTGTCGGGCATGCGCTGATCGCTTTGAGGCTGATCGCTTTGAGGCTGATCCCTTTGAGGCTGATCCCTTTGAGGCTGATCCCTTCCGGTACGAGACGGACGGACGGACGGACGGACGGATGGAGCCGGGCGTCATACCACGGCCGAAGTCGCCGCCGATAGGGTCGTGCCGTGCTCCGGGGTTCAGACGCGGGGGACCACGCGTTGGCGCCCGACCGTCTCGATCTGCTGCGTCAGCTCGCGCATGCTCCGCAGGAGGTGGACGTCCTCGGGCAGCAGGATCCGCGCCATGCCCGCTCCCCCGACCACCACCCGGCCGCCGCCGCTCCGAGCGGCGCGCGCGGCCAGCTCGACTTGATCCTGCAACGCTCGCGGCTCGGGCGGAACGGTGGACGCGAGCGCGACCAGGTCCGCGCGGCTCCGCTGCACCAGGTCGGCGAGGTCGGCGGCGGGAGTCGCCGCCAGGGGCGCGAGCACCTCGAATCCGCGCGCCCGCAAGAGGCAGGCCGCCATCCGCGGCGCCACGTCGTGCTGCTCGCCGGCGACCGCGGCCACCACCGCGGTACCGCGATCGCCACGGTTCGGTTCTCCGGGAGGCTCCGCCAGGGGTTGCGCCCGGGCGATCGCGTCCACCACCGCCTGCGTCGCCACGTGCTCGTCCGCCACGCTCAGCTTGCAGGCTTCCCAGCGGGATCCGATCCTCTGCAGCGCGGGCGCGACCACGTCGTCGAAGATCGCCGCCAGGTCATGGCCGTGAAGTCGCAGGGCGGCCATCTGGGCAACCAGCGCCGAGGCGTCGCCTGCCAGCGCGCTCTTCTCGATCGCGGCGACCGCCTCGTCGCCCCCGGTTTCCTCGCCGGGCGTCAGCTGGGCCGGCAACGTCTCGGCGACCTGGTAGTTGCGCCGCTGCACGAACGCGGTCACATCGCGCAGCCGGAACTTGCGGTGACCACCCGGAGTGCGGAAACAGTCGATCTCGCCGGCATCGGCCCACCTCTTCACGGTCGCTTCCCCGACGCCCAGCAACTGGGCAACCTGCCTGGTCGACAAGACGTCGGTCTTCACGGCCAGCTCGCTCCCATGTACCAGGTGGTTCATCGTGGCTGCCTCCGAGCGTTTCGAGCGTTTCGATGCGGCGGCCGACCCCTGGATTCAGAAAGCCAGACCTTGCTGATGTCTGTCCGCTCACGAGGATGCGCCCGATGATCGAGCGCGGCCGATTCGCTCCCAGTCCCACCGGTGAGCTACACCTGGGCAACGCGCGGACCGCCATCCTTGCTTGGCTGTGGGCCCGGTCGGAAGGCGGCGGATTCACGATGCGCGTCGAGGACCTCGACCGGCCGCGCGTCCGCCCCGGCCTGGCCCGGCGTCAGCTGGAAGAGCTGGACTGGCTCGGCATCACCTGGGACGAGGGCCCTGACTCACGGACCGGCGACGATCTGGGCGCGCGCGGCCCCTACCGTCAGTCGGAACGGACCGCGCAGTACGAGGCGGCGCTCGTCGCCTTGGGCGACCACGTCTACCAGTGCTTCTGTTCGCGCGCGGAGATCGCTGCCGCCAGCGCGCCACACGGTCCGCAGGACGATGGGCCGCGGTACCCCGGCACCTGTGCGCACCTCGGCAGGGCGCAGCGCGCCGAGCGCAGGCGCACCCGCGCGCCCGCCTTGCGCCTGCGCGTCCCGCCCGGGCCGATCGCGTTCCACGACGAGTTGCAAGGCGCGCAGGAGTTCGATCCGGGGGCCACCGTGGGCGACTTCGTGCTGCGCCGCGCCGACGGCATCTTCGCCTATCAGCTCGCTGTCGTGATCGACGACGCGGCGATGGGCGTCACCCAGGTGCTGCGCGGCGAGGACCTGCTTCCGTCCACGGCGCGGCAGATCCTGCTCTACCGCCTGCTGGGCCTGCGCGAGCCGCGGTGGGCGCACGCTGGCCTCGTCGCCTCCGCTTCCGGCGAGCGCCTGTCCAAGCGGGATCGGGCGGCCTCGCTGTCGGCGCTCCGCGCGGCGGGGCGCGATCCGGGCGAGCTCGTGACTCGGTTGTGCGCCCTGTCCGGTCTGCCGGAGCTACCGGGCCGCGGCCTCGCCGATCGGGTCTCGACGTTCGCGCTCCCCCGGGTGGCCCGCGGGACCGTCCGTCTGGACCGCCCTTGAAACACGGCGGTTGCCCGCCCGGGACGAGCGTGGTACTGCGGCGCGTTCGCGAGGGTGGAATTCTGGGCACGGCCGGGGAAGCCCGGATGAAGACGGGGCGGCATGTCGGAGAAAGAGCAAGGCATCGAGGTCGAAGGAACGGTGCGCGAGGAGCTCGCCGGCGGAAACTACCGCGTCGAGCTCGACAACAAGCACTCGGTGCTGGCGTACGCCTCCGGCAAGATGCGCAAGTTCCGCATCCGCATCCTGCCCGGCGACCGCGTCAAGCTCGAGCTGTCCCCCTACGACCTGACCCGCGGCCGGATCACGTACCGGCAAAAATAGCAGACGCTCTCAGGCGACTCCGTGGAGGCGGAGGAACTTCTCCACCGCCAGCGAGATGAGCTCGGGCTGCTCGACGAGGGCCGCGTGCGTGCCGCCGCGCACGACCAGCAGCTCGGCTCCGGGAATCCGCTCCGCCAGCTCGCGCGAGCGCGCGACCGGCGTGAAGAGATCGCGCTCGCCCGCGATGACCAGCGTGGGGACCCGGACCTCGGCGAGCAGCGCGCTGGCGTCGTGCGAGAGCAGGTCTCGCGCCAGCGCGAAGTAGGCGCGGAGATCGAGCTGCGAGAGGTGCTGGAAGTAGGGCTCGAACTCCTCGCGCGGGCACAGGTCGGGATGGACCATGCCGAGCGCACGGAACGCTTCCCAGACGAAGGGCAGTTGGAGCGCCGCACGAAGCCCTTTCTCGGCGAGCGACGCGTTGCGTGCGGCGACTTCGAGCAAGAACGTGAACAAGGGGGTCAGCGCCGTGCCGCGGAGGAAGCTGGAGAAGACCCCTCCCGCGGCGCCGAGCACCGGCACCAGGGCGCGCACTCCGCCCGGGCGCAGGCGGTACGCCTCGAGCGAGACCTGCGCGCCCATCGAATGCCCGAGCAACACGGCCTCGCCGGCGCCTACGCGCTCCGCGACGGTCCACAGGTCGCGCGCGCACTGCGCCACGGTGACGCCCTCGGGATGCTCGGGGACGGGTGTGCGGCCGTGCCCGCGATAGTCCCAGGTCACGCCCGTGTGGGTGGGCGCGAAGTGCTGCGCGAGCCTCCGCCAGAAGAAGGTCGAGATGCCGATTCCGTTCGAGCAGAGGAGCGCGGGGCCGGTGCCTTCGGCGCGCCAGCACAGCACCGCGCCGTCGGGCGCCTCGGCGCTGCCTACGCGCACCGGCGGAGTCACTGCCCGCTGCCGGGCCCCTTGGGCGGAGTGGTCTGGCCGGGTGGAGGCGTGTCGGCAGGCGGCGTGGTCTGCGCAGGGGGAGTCG
>VBKO01000218.1 GCA_005888115.1 Deltaproteobacteria bacterium | reverse complement strand
GCCGCCTCGAGCGGTACGACGGCGTCACCAGCGTGAAGGGAGACCGCTTCTGGTCCCTGGAGGACGCGCTCACCTTGCCGTCGCGCGATTTCCGTTAGAGCGTGTCACGGTGCTCGAGGCCGTGATCTTCGACCTGGACGGGACGCTGGTCGATACGCCCAAGGTAATCGTGGCGACGGCGCTCGAGGCGCTGCGCGGCCGGCCGTGGGCGATGCCCGAGCCGCAGGCGATCCGCGCGACCATCGGGCTTCCGCTCACCGTCGCCTTCTCGGGACTCCTCGGGTTGCCCGAAACCTCGCCCGGAGTGGAGGAGGTGGTGGAGGAATACCGGCGCCTGTGGCGCGCGAACGTCATCCCGCGCTCCGCCGATCTCTTGTTCCCCGGCGTCGCCGAAGGCATCCAGCTCCTGCGCGATCTCGGACTGCGCCTCGCGGTCGCCACCTCGAAGGTACGGAGCGGCGCGGTGGCGCAGCTCGAGGCGGCGGGAATCGCGAAGCACTTCGAGGTGGTGGCCGGATACGATTCCGTCGAACGTCCCAAGCCCGACCCGCAGATGGCGCTGCACGTGCTCCGCGGCCTTGGCGTGGCTCCGGAGGCGAGCGTGGTGGTGGGCGACACCACGCACGATCTGCTGATGGCGCACGGTGCGGGGCTGCGAGCGGTCGCCGTCACGTACGGCGCCCATGACCAGGCCACTTTGCGCACCGAGTCGCCCGAGTGGGTGGCAGCCGACTTCCCGGAAGTCGTGCGGCTGTTGCGCGGGCTCGCGAAGCGTTAGATCTGCGCCATGGCCATCGCGACCGTCGACCCCAACACCGGCAACACCATCCGCACCTTCCAGCCGCACACCGACGCGCAGCTCGAGGAGAAGCTCGCCCGCGCCGTGGTGGGCGCCCGGCTCCAGCGCGAGCTGCCCATCGCCGAGCGGGCCAAGCGCATGGCGCGGGCCGCCGAGATCCTCCACGTCCGGCGCGAAGAGCTGGGCCGCTTGATGACCCTGGAGATGGGCAAGCTGAAGAACGCCGCGCTGGCCGAGGTGGACAAGTGCGCGCTCGGCTGCCGGTACTACGCGGACCACGGCGCGGCGTTCATGGCCGACGAGCCGGTGAAGACCGATGCGGCCCGCAGCATGATCCGCTACCAGCCGCTCGGAGTCGTGCTGGCGGTGATGCCGTGGAACTTCCCGCTCTGGCAGGTCTTCCGCTTTGCCGCGCCCGGGCTGGTCGCCGGGAACGCCGCCGTGCTGAAGCACGCCTCCAACGTGCCGCAGTGCGCGCTGGCCATCGAGGACGTCTTCCGCGCGGCCGGATTCCCGGACGGCGCCTTCCAGACCTTGCTCATCGAGGGAAGCCGCGCGAGCAAGCTGCTCGACGATCCGCGCATCGCCGCCGCCACGCTCACCGGCAGCGAGGGCGCCGGCCGCAGCATCGGCGAGGCAGCGGGGCGCAACATCAAGAAGGTGGTGCTGGAGCTGGGCGGGTCGGACCCGTTCATCGTGATGCCCAGCGCCGATCTCGAAAAGGCGGCCAAGGTGGGCGTCGAGGCGCGGGTGCAGAACGCCGGCCAGAGCTGCATCGCCGCCAAGCGGTTCATCGTCCACGAGCGGATCTACGACGACTACGCGCAGCGGATGGCGCGGCGCATGTCCGAGCTACACGTCGGCGATCCCAACGACGAATCCACCGAGGTGGGTCCGCTTTCCTCGAAGCAGGTGCTGGACGATCTCGACGACCAGGTGAAGCGCATGGTCGCCAAGGGCTCCAAGGTGCTCGCCGGCGGCAAGCGCCTCGATCGGCCGGGGTTCTTCTTCCAGCCCACGCTGCTCACCGACGCCGGCCCCGGCACTCCAGGGAGGGACGAGGAGATCTTCGGACCCGTCGCCACGCTCTTCAAGGTGCGGGACGCCGGCGAAGCGCTCCAGCTCGCCAACGCGACCAAGTTCGGCCTCGGCTCGGCCGCCTGGACGCGGGACGCGGCCGAGGTGCGGCGCTTCACCGACGAGCTGCAGGCCGGCCAGGTGTTCATCAACGGGATGGTGAAGTCCGATCCGCGGCTCCCCTTCGGCGGCATCAAGGCGAGCGGCCACGGGCGCGAGCTGTCCGCCATCGGCATGCGCGAGTTCGTGAACTGGAAGACCGTCTGGATCGGGGAGGGCGGCGAGCAGGCCTTCTCGGGGACCGAGTAGTCGCCGCCGTATTCGGCGGCGCTATGCTTTTCATGGCGCGGCCGGTTGTGGAAGCATTGTAGGCAAACCTGCCCTCAAGTTTCCCGCCGGGCGGCCGATCACGATCGGGTCATGGACCGCCTCCTGTTCGTAGACGACGAGCCCTTCGTCCTCCGCGCCCTCAAGCGGACGTTCGAGCTCGAGGGCTTCGAGGTCGTCACCGCGCAGCGGCCGGCGGATGCCCTGGAGCTGCTCCAGAAGGGCCCCGGGTTCGTTGTGATCGGCTCGGACTACCGCATGCCAGAGATGAACGGGGCGGAGTTCCTGCAGCGGGCGCGGGAGCTCGCGCCGCAGAGCTACCGCCTGCTCATCTCCGCGGTGGAGGAGTTCCACGCCGCCGTCGATTCCATCAACCGCGGCGAGATCTACCGGTTCGTTCCGAAGCCGTGGGATCGCGACGATCTGTTGACCATCGTCCGCGGAGCCGTCGACGACTATCACCTGCGCCGCAATTACCAGGAAATGACTGCGCTCCTGCACAGCAAGAACGCGGAGCTCTCGACCCTGAACAAGAATCTCGAGCAGAAGGTGGTCGAGCGGACGCACGATCTCATCGAGGCCCTGGTGACCGCGCTCGACGGGCGCGGCGCCGAGGCGGTGCACTCGCGAAAGGTGGCCGCCTTCTCCATGCGGCTCGGGCGCGAGCTGTCCCTGCCCGACCCCGAGCTGACCATCCTCGAGCAGGCCGCGCTGATCCATGACGTCGGGAAGATCGCCATCCCCGACTCCATCCTGCGCAAGACCGGCAACCTGACGCCCGACGAGTGGGTGGAGATGAAGCGGCACCCCGAGCTCGGGTATCGCATGCTGGCCAACATCCCCTTCCTCGAGCAGGCGCGCCGGCTGGTGCTGACCCACCACGAGCGCCTCGACGGCAAGGGGTATCCGCTCGGACTCGCGGGCGACCAGCTGCCGCTTTCCGCGCGCATCCTCCACGTCTGCGAGGCGTACGAATCGATGACCGGCGGGCGCTCCTTCCGGGCCTCGCGGCCGCCGCCCGAGGTGCGCGAAGAGCTCGCCCGCTGCGCGGGTACCCAGTTCGACCCCGCCGTGGTGTCGGCGTTCGTGCGCCTTGCGGCGGAGTGGGAGGAGATCGGGCGCGCGGCCGTACCGGCCCCGCCACCCGAGCAATCCCTCGCGAATCTCAAGGCTTCCTTCCTGGCCTCGCGGTAGACTCCGCGCGCGGCGGTAGCGCGCCTGGAGGTCCGACAAAGCAGCCATGTCGACGATGATCACCGTGGAGTGCATCAACTGCGGGGCGTGCGAGCCCGAGTGTCCGAACCAGGCGATCAGCCAGGGCGAGGACATCTTCGTCATCGACCCGCAGCTCTGCACCGAGTGCGTGGGCTTCCACGAGCAGGAGGCCTGCGCGGCGGTGTGTCCGGTCGACTGCTGCATTCCGGATCCGAAGATCGTCGAGTCCGAGGAGGTGCTGTACGCGCGCGCCAGGCGCCTCCACCCGGACGAGAAGATCCCGACCCTGGCGGAGCTTCCTGCGAGCCTGTCGCGCTTCCGCAAGGGCCCCAAGGCCACCGGCTGACGGCGCGCGCTCTCCGTGCAATAACCGGCAGCCAGGTACCGGCAAGCCGCAAGCTGAGAAACGATGCCCACCTCCACCGGCGCACAGCTCCTCGTCCGCATGCTGAAGGCGGAAGGCGTCCGCCACGTGTTCACGCTCTCCGGCCTGCACGTCGCGCCGATCTACGCGGCGTGCGTGGAGGAGGGCATCGCGCTCGTCGATACGCGCCACGAGCAGGCGGCGGCGCACGCGGCCGACGCGACGGCGCGACTCACCCGTGGCATCGGCGTCTGCTGCGTCACCGCGGGCCCCGGCGTCACCGACGCGCTGACCGGAATCGCCAACGCGTGGGCCGCCGCCAGCCCCGTGCTTCTCCTGGGAGGCGCCGCGCCCACCTTCAATGCCGGCAAGGGATCGCTGCAGGAGATGGAGCAGGTCGATCTCTTCACCCGCATCACCAAGTGGTCCGACCGGATTCCCGCGCCGGACCGCGTGCCCACGTATCTTGCGCGCGCGTTCCGGGTGATGCTCTCCGGCCGGCCCGGCCCGGTGTTCCTGGAAGTGCCCTGGGACGTCCTCTCCAACGGAGTGGACGATGCGGAGTGCCCGCTGCCGACCGGCTACCGGACGCGCGCGCGCCTGCCCGGCGATCCGCAGCTGATCCAGCAGGCGGCGCGGATGATCGAGAGCGCCGCGCGAGTCGCGGTGATCGCCGGCAGCTCGGTGTTCTGGGACGATGCGGCGCGCGAGCTGGCCGCGTTCGCCGAGCGGGCGGGAGCGCCCGTGTACCTGAACGGCGCGGGCCGCGGCGCGCTGCCCTCGGACCATCCGCATTTCTTCTCCCACACCCGCAAGGAAGCGCTGGCGGAAGCCGAGGTGGTGCTGGTGGTGGGCACGCCGCTCGATTTCCGGCTCGGGTACGGAGCGGGATTCGGGGAGTCGGCGAAGATCGTGCAGGTCGATTCCGATGCCAGCGAGATCGGGCGGAACCGATCGGTCGACGTGGGAATCGTCGGGGACTCGCGCAGCGTCTTCGCGCAGCTCGAGGCGGCGTTGCCGCAGGCGCGCAAGGCGGTCGGATGGCTCGCCGAGCTGCGCAAGCGCGAGGGCGCCAAAGCGCAGAAGCAAGCTGCCTTCGAGCGCAGCGACCAGAAGCCCGTCCATCACTTCCGCCTGGCCAAGGAGCTGGACGAGGTGGCGCGCGCCGCTGGCGACAGCATGTTCGTCGCCGACGGCGGGAACTGGGTGGCGATCGCGGCCAAGGTCATCCAGCTGCGGCGGCCCGGGCGCTGGCTCGATCCCGGTCCTCTCGGATGCCTGGGCGTGGGCGCGCCGTTCGCCATCGCCGCGAAGCTGCTGCACCCGGACCGGCCGGTGTTCGTCATCCAGGGCGACGGCTCGTTCGGGTTCAACGGCATGGACTTCGAGACCGCGCTGCGCTTCAGGCTCCCCATGGTGTGCGTGGTCGGGAACGACGCCGCGTGGGGACAGATCCGGCTTCCGCAAGTGCAGCTGTTCGGGCCCGAGAAGAGCCCCGCCACGCTTCTTGCGCCGACGCGCTACGACAAGGTGGTCCAGGCGCTGGGCGGCTACGGAGAGCACGTCGAGGACCCCGCCGGGATCCGCCCCGCGCTGGAGCGCGCCGTCGCCTCCGGAACGGTCGCCTGCGTCAACGTGATGCTGGACCCGGACGCGCCGGCCGCCAGCGGAGCGCAGGGCTATGCCATCTGAGCTTCCCGATCCGCGCGCGCTCGCTCTCGACCGCGGCGATGCGCTGCTGCTGCTCGTCGACGTGCAGGACAAGCTGGCGCGCGCGATGCCGAAGGACGGCATGGCCCGCCTGACGAAGAACGCGAGCGTGCTGCTCAAGGCCGCGCGGCGGCTCGGCCTGCCGGTGGTGGCGAGCGAGCAGTACAAGAAGGGTCTGGGCGACACCCTGCCGGAGCTGCGTGAGCTGCTCGCCGCGGCGCCCGTCGAGAAGCTCGAGTTCTCTTGCGGAGCGTCCAAGCCGGTCGCTCGGGAGATCGTGCAGACCGGTCGCAAGCAGGTGATCGTCGCCGGGATGGAAGCGCACGTGTGCGTGTTCCAGACCGTGCGGGACCTCTTGCGCGGCGGATTCTCCGTCTTCGTCCCGCAAGACGCGATCCTCTCGCGCACCGAGGAGAACCGGCAGGTCGGGCTCCACCTGTGCGAGAAGGCCGGCGCGACGCTCACCAGCACCGAGACGGTGCTCTTCGACCTGCTCGGGGTGGCGGGGACGCCCGAGTTCAAGGAGCTGGCCCCGCTCATTCGGTAAGTTGCAAAGTGCAACGGATCCGCGCGACGATCGTCTCCCCCGGGGGACGATCGTCGGATGAGTGAAGCAGCGAAGCCGGAGGGCGCGGACCAGCTGGGGCCTGTGCTCGAGTTCATGAAGCAGCTGTGGTCGGTGGATCACGGCCTGCAGTCCGTCTCCAAGCGGATGGAGGCGCGCTTCGGCATCACCGGCCCGCAGCGGCTGGTGGTCCGCATCGTCGGACGGTTCCCGGGCATCTCCGCCGGCGCGCTCGCCGAGGTGCTGCACGTCCATCCCTCGACGCTCACCGGCGTGCTGCGGCGGCTGGAGACGCGAGGCATGCTGCTCCGCCGCGGCGATCCGAGGGACGCACGGCGCGCGCTGTTCGGGCTCACCGCGCGCGGCCGCAAGATGGACACGCTGCGCACCGGCACCGTCGAGCAGGCCGTCCGCCGCGTCCTGGTGCGCATGCCCGAGGACGCCATCGCCGCGGAACGAATCCTCTCCGCCCTCGCCGCCGAGCTCGCCCGGTTCCCGGAGGAATCCGCCTGAGCTTGGCTCTCCGCCTCGGGCGGACGCGTTCCGACTCCGCGACGATGTCGGTACTATTGCTGGATCGCCGGCGGGAGCATCGGCGGTATCGTCGGCGGGCTAGTCGCCTCTTCTCTTTGCCGGATCATTGCGTTCATCGTCGCGACGGCTGCCGCACCAGACGCTGCCGCCGATTGCTTGCCCGGAATTCCGCAGATGCAGCCATCGGAGTACTCGCCCAGCGCAACCATTCCCGTCAGCTCCATACCGTACGAGCTGCAGATCGCCTTGCAGCCCGCGGCGCCGTTGGGGACCTTGGCAGCTCCGGTAAACGTCGTGGCGCATGACAACGTCGCGAACAGCGAGATGATGAGGACGAGGCGCATCATGTCTTCCCTCCGCGGGTTGACCACCGTTCTTCGTGGCAGCCGAGATGTGCCCGCACCCACGTCACGGTGCGGAAACTGGCTTCTTGAGCCTCCTCAAACGCCCCGGACCGGAGAGG
>VBKO01000049.1 GCA_005888115.1 Deltaproteobacteria bacterium | reverse complement strand
CCGGCGTAAATCTGTCGCCGCGGCATGGGGCCATTCAGTCGGGAATTGCTGCAGCTCTGTTTCTCCCCTTCTGAACTGGCCGGAGCAGGCGCGTGGGTATGCGCAATTGCGCATAGGTGACGGGTGCCCGGGGGGAGGGGCGAGCCGATTTCACGTCGTCCCGGCCTCGGAGCATGAGATGGACTGGGCCGCCCAGCGGGCGCGCGCATGAGGCGCGCCCCTCCCCCCGGGCGCCCGGCGCCGGTTCGCAGTAGGCGCGTCCCAGATCGGGCCGGCGGTGGCGGTTCGTGGCACTTTGCTGACAAAGGGCTGGCAGTGTAGAGGTGCCCGCGCATTGCCGATGAGAGTCGGGAACCGAAGCCTTCGTCATGGCTTCCTACAGGAGAGGTCGGCGTGAAGCTCACCGCGCCCCACATCGAGACGCAGATTCCCGGGCCCAAGAGCCGGGAGCTCGTGCGCAAGGAGCAGCAGCACCTCGCGCCGGGGCTGCAGGGATTCGCATTGATGAGCGGCATCGCCGTCGAGCGCGCGCAGGGATCGGTGATCGAGGACGTGGACGGGAACCGGTACGTCGACCTGATCGGCGGCATCGGGGTGAACTCGCTGGGGCACTGCCATCCCGCCTACAAGGAAGCGCTGCACGCGCAGATCGAAAAAGCCACGGTGGGTAGCTTCACCAGCGCGGCCCGCGCCGACCTGATCGACGAAGTGGCCCGGCTGACGCCCGCGGGCGTCGACCGCGTGCAGCTCTACTCGAGCGGCGCGGAGGCGGTGGAGAGCGCCTTCCGCCTGGCCAAGAACGCCACCGGCAAGCACGAGGTGGTCGGCTTCTGGGGAGGCTTCCACGGCAAGACCATGGGCACCCTGGCGGTGAACGGCGCCGGCAATCAGCGCACCTACGGGCCGACGCCGCCCGGACACGTGCTTCCGTTCGCGAACTGCTACCGCTGCCCTCTGAAGCTCACTTACCCTTCGTGCGGGATCGCCTGCGCCGACCTGGCGCGCGAGCAGCTCCGCCACCAGAGCACCGGCCAGGTGGCGGCGATGATCGTGGAGCCCATGCAGGGCACCGCCGGCAACGTCATCCCTCCGCCGGAGTTCCTGCAGCGCGCACAGGACATCGCGCGGGAGTTCGGCGCGGTCTTCATCGCCGACGAGATGATCACGGGCTTCGGACGCACCGGCCGCTGGTTCGCTTGCGAGCGCAGCGGCGTCACGCCCGACGCGATCACGCTGGGCAAGGGGTTCGGGTCGGGATTCCCCATCAGCGGCGTGGTGGCGAAGCACGAGCTGGCGCAGGCGAAGCCGTGGGCCAACCCGAGCGGCTCGTCGTCGAGCTACGGCGGCAATCCGCTGGCCGCGGCCGCGGCGCTCGCCTCGATCCGCACGCTGCAACGCGAGAACGTCCTGGAGAACGTACGGGGGGTGGGGGCTGCGATGCTGGCCGAGCTGCGCACCTGGCCCGAACGCCTGCGCTGGGTGGGCGACGTTCGCGGCGAGGGATTGCTCCTGGCGGTCGAGCTGGTCGCCGATCGGACGACCAAGGAACCGCTGCCGCGCAAAGTCTGCGAGGAGATCTTCCAGGAAGGGCTGCGGCGCGGGCTCCTGGCGATGAGCTACACGCACGCCATCCGCCTGCAGCCCGCGCTGACCATCGAGAAGGAAGTCGGCCTCGCCGGGCTCGCCCTGTTGCGGGAAGCCATCGCGATTGTGGCGGCACGGCACGGGGCGGGGTAACAGGGACCATCTTGGACCGCGTGCAGCCCATTCCATCCCGGCGGCGAGGGGACCGGCTGTGGGAGCGCTTCGCCGCCCTGGCCATCGCGCGGCCCTGGCTGCTCCTGGCGGCCGGATTCGCCTTGTTCGCGGCCACCCTGCCCTTCGCGGTCCGGCTCTACGGCGACCTCCGCACGGACCTGCGGGAGCTGTTGCCGCAGGGCGCGCCTTCCGCCGTGGCGCTGCAAGAGCTGGAGCGCCGCGTCGGCGGCCTGGCCTCGCTGGCGATCGTGGTCCGCACCGACGACCTCGAGGCCGGCGAACGGTTCGTGGACGCGCTGGCGGCGCGCCTGCGGAAGCTCCCTCCCCAGCTCGCGGCGCGCATCTTCTGGCGCATCGACGAGGAGAAGGCGTTCTTCGAGGCGCACGGCGCCCTCTATGCCGACCTGAAGGACCTGCAACAGATGCGCGACTTGCTGCGCGACCGGATCGCGGCCGCCCGGCGCGCCGCGAATCCGCTCCTGGTCGAGCTCGACGACGAGGAGCCGACGCAGGCCGAAGCGGATCCGCTGATGGAAGACGTCACCGTCCGCGTTCGTGCCGCGTTCGGCCGGCTCGATCACTTCATCGACGGCTACCTGGCCGGCGAAGGCGGGCAGACGCTCGTGGTGCAGGTCTATCCGCCCGGCGCCGCCACCAGCCTGGACGACGACCAGCGCCTGTTCGCGGCGGTCAGCGGTGTGGTCCGGGCGCTCGACCCGCCCAGCTTCCATCCCAGCATCCGAGTGGGCTACGGCGGCGAGGTCCGCGGCGTGATCGAGAACCAGGAGAACCTGGTCCGCGACCTGCTCGTCTCCAGCATCCTGGTGCTGACCGCGGTCGCCTCCGTGCTGGTGCTCTACTACCGGAGCTGGCGCTCGATCCCGCTCTTGGTGTTGCCGCTCTTCACCGGCGTGGCCGCGACCTTCGCGGTCTCCCGCTGGGTCATCCACTACCTGAACCCCAACACCGCCTTCCTGGGCAGCATCATCGTCGGCAACGGCATCAACGCAGGCATCATCCTGCTCGCGCGGTATTTCGAGGAGCGCCGGCGCGGCAACGACCTCGAGCAGGCGCTGCCCTGCGCCCTGAAGACGACCTGGGTGGCAACTTTCGCGGCCAGCGCCGCGGCGGCGGCCAGCTACGGCTCGCTGGGCGCCGTGAGCTTCCGCGGATTCAACCAGTTCGGCTTCATGGGCACCGCGGGGATGCTGCTGTGCTGGGTGACCACCTACCTCCTCATGCCGCCGCTGATCGCCATCGCGGAGCGGGTCCGGCCGCTGCGCGAGAGGAAGCGGTCGCGCATCATCGGCTGGGTGGCGGGGCCGTACGCGACGGCGCTGACCCACCACACCGGCTGGGTGATCGCCACGTCCGCGCTGATCGTCGCCGGCTCAGTCTGGGGCATGTGGCGCTTCGTGCGCCAGCCGATCCAGTACGACTTCCGCCAGCTCGGCAGCCGGAAAGGGCTGACAGAGGGAGCGGCGTACTGGGACTCGCACGTCGATGCCGTGCTGCAGTCGTACCAGACGCCGACGGTGGTGCTGACCGACTCGCCGGAAAAGGCGCAGGCCGTGGCGGCTGCCATCGAGGAGGTGCGTGTCGCGCAAGCGCCCCGGGGGACCATCGATTCGGTCGCCACGCTGCAGAAGCTGGTCCCCGACCAGCAGCCGCGGAAGATCGAGCTGCTGCGCGAGATCTTCCGGCTGGTCGCGCCTCCCAAGGGAAGGCCGGGGCTGGTGGATGAGCGCATCGCGCGCGCCTTGCCCGAAGACTTGCGGCCCGCCCTGCTCCGCCTCCGCGAGCGGACCGAGCTCCGGCCGATCGCCCTGGCAGAAGTGCCGTCGCGTCTGAAGCTGCCGTTCCACGAGAAGGACGGGAAGTCCGGCCGGCTGGTGCTGGTCTTTCCCACGCTGACGACCGACTCGCGGCACGGCAAGGCGCAGATCGCGCACGCCAAGCTGGTGCGCCGGACGGCGCTGCAGGTCGACCCCAAGGCGCTGATCGCCGGTCAGATCGTGCTGACCAGCGACATCGTGGACTCGATCACCAGCGACGGAGGGTTCGCGGCCGCGCTCAGCTTCCTCGCGGTGGCGGCGCTCACCATCCTGGTGATGCGATCGATCCGCGATTCCACCTGGGTGGTGTCGTCGCTCTGCCTGGGCGTCCTGTGGATGTTCGGGGCCCTCGGTGCGCTGGGGCTGCGGCTCAACTTCGTCAACTTCGCCGTGCTCCCGATCACCTTTGGCATCGGCGTCGACTACGCAGTGAACTTCTACCAGCGCTACCGCCAGTCCTCCGGCGTGGAGGAGTCGCTCACCGCTTCGGGGGGCGCGGTCACGCTCTGCTCGGCGACCACCATCATCGGCTACGCCACCCTGGTCACGGCCGACAACATGGCGATCCAGTCCTTCGGCCTGACCGCGGTCATCGGCGAGATCACCTGCCTCTCCGCCGCGCTCTTCGCGCTGCCCGCCGTGCTCGCCTGGCGCGACCGCCGCCGCGCCGCAACCGAGGCTTCGCCGCCGGAGCTGTCCTCGGTCGAGCCCCTCATCCAGCCGGAGCGGCCGCGACGCGAGGCCCGCGGACTATGAAGGTCCTGTCGATGCGCGAGCGCATCGAGCAGCTGCGCCGCGCCCCTCGGTTCTTCTCCATCGGCGTTCCCGCGCTATGCGCCGCGTACCTGGCGCTCGCCCAGGCGCTGGGCGGGGCCGGTCCGGAGCACTTCATTGCCGTCGCCTCGTTCCTGGGTCTTTCGCTGTGGAGCGACGGCTCCCGGCGGCTGGCGCGGGTGGGGATGCCGTTCCTGCTCTACGGAGTCGTGTACGACTCGATGCGCTGGTACGAGGACATCATCCGCTCGCCGATCATCCACCTGCACGAGCCCTACAATTTCGATCTGCGGATCTTCGGCATCCACACCGCGGCCGGGACGCTGACGCCGAACGAGTGGTTCCAGCTGCACACCAGCCGCGTGCTCGACTTCGTCTGCGGCCTTTCCTACACCCCGTTCCTCTTCATCGGCGAGTCGGTGTTGCTCGCGCTGTACCTCCTCTACCGCGGGCAGGAGCGCCGCGCCGTGCGCTTCACCTGGGTCTTCGTGATCTCGAACTTCGTCGGGTTCAGCCTCTACTACCTCTATCCCGCCGCGCCGCCCTGGTACGTCGCGGCGCACGGCTTCACCGCCGACCTGAGCGTCCGCGCCTCCGCCGCCGGCGCGGCGCGCTTCGATCAGCTCGTCGGGCTGCCGGTGATGGCCAGCTTCTACGGGAAGAGCGCCGACGTGTTCGGCGCCATTCCCAGCCTGCACGTCGTCTATCCCATGCTGGCGCTCCTCTACGGCTGGCGACTGCCACGCTTCCGCCGCGTAGCCGCCGTCTACCTGTTCCTGGTCTGCTTGAGCGCGGTCTACTTGAACCACCACTACATCCTGGACATCCTCATCGGCTTCGTGCTCGGCCTCGCCGTGATGGCCGCCTTCCGCCTGGCGTTCGGTCCGCTGGAGCAGGACACGCGCGATCTCGAGGTCGAGCCCGACCGGGTCGCCGTCTAGGCGCCGGCAAGGCGTTTCGCGTCGACCCCGACCGCCTGGAGGAGAGTCAGGCCGTCGCGCTGGAGGAGGCGCGCGAGGCCGTCCTGGATCTCCCGCGCGACCGAAGGGCCCCCGTAGATCAAGGCCGTGTAGACCTGCAGCAGGCTCGCTCCGGCCCGGACGCGTCGGTAGGCGTCCTCCGCCGTGGCGATGCCACCGACCCCGACGATGGGGGCCCGGCTTCCGACGCGCAAGAACAGCCGGGCGCACGCGCGCTCCGCGGCGTCGCGGAGCGGCGGACCCGAGAGGCCGCCCGCCTCGGCGGCGCGCTCATGTCCTGCCACGGCGTCCCGCGACGTCGTCGTGTTGGTGGCGATCAGGCCGTCGGCGCCGCCCTCCACCACGGCGTCCGCGATCGCGTCGAGGCCCCGAGGTGGCTCGTCCGGCGACACTTTCACCAGGAGCGGAACGCGCCGGCCGCTCGAGCGTTGCAGCTCGTCCCGGGCGCGGGCCACCTGCTCGACCAATGCGCGCAACTCGTCCGCCGCCTGAAGCGCGCGCAGGCCGGGCGTGTTCGGGCTGGAGACGTTGATCGCCGCGTAGTCTGCGTGGGGCGCCAGCGCGCGAAAGGCGCTCACGTAGTCGTCGGCCGCGCGCTCGTTCGGCGTGTCTTTGTTGCGGCCGACGTTCACTCCGACGGGACCGGGCTGGCGCGGGAGACGGGACAGCCGCTGCGCGACCCGCGCGGCGCCTGGGTTGTTGAACCCCATCCGGTTGACGATGGCGCGGTGCTCCGGCAACCGGAACAGCCGCGGGCGCGGATTGCCGGCTTGCGGCCGGGGCGTGACGGTGCCCACCTCGACGAAGCCGAAGCCCAGGCCGAACCAGGCGGGCACCAGCACCTGTCCCTTGTCCATCCCAGCAGCGAGCCCCACCGGATTGGGGAACCGCAGCCCCCACAGGGTCTGCGAAAGCGCCTCTCGCGCGCGCGGGCGGCGGGCGAGGCGCGACCACGTCCAGAGCGACGCGCCGGCCACCGTGTGCGCGGCCTCGGGCGGGAGCAGGAACAGGAGAGGCCGGAGCAGGCGATACACGCGGGCGCACCATACCCCGCAGTTGCCCGCCGCGCCGACGCCGCGCACAATGCGCCCTTTGGACTCACCGTCGAAAGACGCGCGCGAAGCGCCAGCCCGGGCCGCCCCGCCGCAGGGCACGCAGGACCTCCTCTTCGAGGCCGCGCGCCGGCTGCGACGCTGCGAGGCGGCGCTCGCCCGCGTCTTCGAAGAGCGCGGATTCGCCGAGGTCATCCCGCCTTCCATCGAGGCGGCCGAGGTGTTCGCGGAGAGCGCGGGGGGCGCCGCGGACGCGCTGCGCGCCGTCGATCGGCACGGCCACCTGCTCGCGCTGCGCGCCGACTTCACCGCCCAGGTCGCGCGCATCGCCGCCACCCGGCTGTCCGGGATCTCGCCGCTCCGGCTCTACTACCGCGGGAGCGTGGTCCGCGAATCGGCGGCCGGATCCGGCGTCCCGCGCGAGCGCTTGCAGGCCGGCTGCGAGCTGGTGGGCGAGGCGGGACCGGAAGCGGACGCCGAGATGCTGGCGCTCGCCGCGGCTTCGCTGTTCGCGCTGGGCATCGCGCCGGGCGCCGCGCGGATCGCGGTGGGCACCGTCGGGTACTTCTCCGCGCTGATCGCGGCGGCGGGCGCCTCGCACAGGCTCGCGCGCGCGCTGACCGATGCCATCGATCGCAAGGACCTGCCCGGCTTGACCCTCCTCTGCACGCGCGAGGTTCCACCGGGAAAAGCGCGCGATGCCCTGCTCATGCTCGCGCAGCCTCCGCGGCCGCAGGCTGAAGCGACCGCACTTCTCTCGCGCGCGCAGCAGCTCGCGCCGGGTCCCGCCGCGTCCTCGGCCCTGCAGCGGCTCACCGGCGTGCTCGAGCTGGCACAGGCGCGGAACCTGGGAGCGGAGCTGGAGGTCGACCTGGGCGAGGTCCGCGGCCTGGGTTACTACACCGGGCTCGTCTTCAACCTGTACGCGGCGGGCGCGCCGCGGGCGGTCGGCGGCGGCGGGCGGTACGACACCCTCCTCGGTCGGTTCGGCGATCCGAGGCCCGCCGTCGGGTTCTCCCTCGACCTCGATGCGTTGGTGCCGCTCGCGAGGCCCGCATGATCACCGTCGCGCTGCCGAAGGGTCGCACGCTGCAGGCGACGCTGGACCGGTTCGCGCGCGCCGGCCTCTCGCCCGAGGAGGACTTCGCGGCGACGCGCAAGCTGATCGTCCCGGCGCGCGGGGCGCAGGCGCGGTTCGTGCTCTTGAAGGACCCAGACGTGCCGCTGTACGTCGAGCGCGGGGCCGCCGACCTGGGCGTCTGCGGGCTCGACCACGTGCTCGAGTCCGGCGCAGACCTCCTCGTCCCGCTCGACCTCGGTTTCGGGGCCTGCCGGTTGTGCCTCGCCGCTCCTCGGGATTCGGCGGTCGCGCGCGGCTGGCGATCGGGCGACAGCGGCGCCGAGAAGGGCCGTTCGCTGCGGGTAGCCACGAAGTACCCGCGCCTCACCGCCCGGGCGTTCGGGCGGCGGGGCGTCCCCCTCGACGTCGTGCGGTTGTCGGGCTCCGTCGAGCTCGCCGCCGTCGCCGATCTGGCCGACGCCATCGTCGACCTGGTCGAGACGGGCCGCACGCTCGAGGAGAACGGGCTGGTGGTCCTCGAGGACCTGCTGCAGGTCAGTGCGCGGCTGGTGGTGAACCGGGCCTCGTACCGGTTGAAGCTCGAGGAGCTGCTGCCGGTGCTGGAGCGAGTGGGAGGCCCGGCGTGATCCGCGTGCTGGACCTCGCCGATCCCGGGCAGCGCGCGCAAGCCGCCGGGCTGCGCGCCGCCGCGGCGACGCCGCCCGAGGTCGCCCCCGCGGTGTCCCGCATCATCGCCGAGGTGCGTGCGGGCGGCGAGGCGGCCCTGCGCGAGCTCACGCGCCGGTTCGACGGCGCCGACTTGCCGGACCCCTTCCTGCCCTCCTCCGAATGGGACGCGTTGGCCGCGCGCTGCTCCGAGCCAGTGCGGGCCGCGCTGCAGAAAGCCGCCCAGCGGGTGCGGGCGTTCCACGCTCCGCAGGTTCCGCAGAGCTACGAGCAGCGGTTGCCGGACGGCGGGCTCTTGCGCTGCCTGGTGGTGCCGCTCGCGCGGGCCGCGTGCTACGTCCCCGGGGGTCGCGCGGTCTACCCTTCCACCGTGATCATGACCGCCGCGGTGGCCCGGCTCGCCGGCGTACCCGAGGTCATCGTCGCCACGCCTCCGCGCCGCGACGGGAGCATCGCGCCGGAGGTGGCGGCCGCCGCGCGCATCGCCGGCGCCACCCGGATCCTGCGCGCGGGCGGAGCGCAGGCCGTCGCCGCGCTCGCGATCGGGGCCGGCGCGATTCCGCGCTGCGACGTGATCGTGGGTCCCGGCAACGCGTACGTCACCGAGGCGAAGCGGCAGCTCTCCGGAGAAGTGCGGATCGATTCGCTCGCCGGACCGACCGAGGTGGCCATCGTCGCCGACGCGTCTGCGGACGCCCGGCTGGTCGCGGCGGACCTCATCGCTCAAGCCGAGCACGATCCGCTCGCGCTTGCCCTCCTGGTCACCGCCGACCGGGCGCTCGCGCAAGCGGTGCAGGCCGCCCTGGAGGCCGAGCTGCGCGACAGACCCAACCGGATCGCGATCGAGTCGCTGCGCGCGCGCGGAGCGGCGGTCGTGGCGCGCTCCCTCGAGGAAGCGCTCGCGTTCGCCGACGAGCTCGCCCCCGAGCACCTCGAGCTCCTCGTGCGCGAGCCCGCGGCCGCGCTGTACCGTATCCCGCATGCCGCGGCGGTGTTCGTAGGCCCATATGCGCCGGTGCCGGTGGGCGACTACCTGGCCGGTCCCAACCACACCCTTCCGACCTCCGGGACGGCGCGCTTCGCCTCGCCCCTGTGCGCCTCCGACTTCGTCCGCCGCCAGAACGTGATCGAGTACGGCGCGCGGCAGCTCGCGGCGGACGCCGCCGAGATTCGCGCGCTGGCCGAGGCGGAGGGGCTGCATGCGCACGGCCGCGCCGTCGAGGTGCGCAAGTGAAGCCGCCGGAGAGCTTCGTCCGCCGGACCGTGCGCCCGCTGGCGGCGTACGGCCCACCGCGGGATCCGGCCGCCGTCCCGTTGCACCTGAACGAAAGTCCGACCGACCTGCCGCAGGACCTGAAGGCGGCGCTGGCCGAGCGCATCGTGCGCTCGGACTGGAGCAAGTACCCCATCGGTGACGGAGCGCGTCTCGCAACCGAGCTGGCGAATGCCTACGGAGTGGATCCCGCCGGGGCGCTGGTGGGCAACGGATCCAACGAGCTGCTCCAGCTCACGCTCCTCGCCTGCATCGATCCGGGCGACGCAGTGGTGGTGGCCGCTCCCTCATTCTCGCTCTACGCCTTGCAGGCGGCGGCGCTGGGAGCCCGGGTGATCGAGGTGCCGCTCCGCGCGTCCGATGGCGCCTTCCGGTTTCCGGTCGACGAGTTGATCCGCACCGCGCGCGAGGCCGGCGCGAAGCTCGTGTTGCTCGGTTCGCCGAACAACCCGACCGGGACTACGCTCGCCGCTGCCGACGCCGAGCGGCTGGCGCAGGAGGCGCCGGGCCTCACCGGCATCGACGAGGCGTACCGCGACTTCTGCGGGCAGGACTTCGCGCCGCTTCTCGGCCGCGCTCCACGCCTGGTGCTGTTCCGCACCTTCTCCAAGGCGCTCGCGGCGGCGTCGCTGCGCTGCGGAGCCCTGCTGGCAGCTCCCTCGCTTTGCGCCGAGCTGCGCAAGGTGCAGCTGCCCTACAATCTCAGCGCCGTCACCTGCCTGGTCGCCGGGGCGCTGATCGCGCGGCCCGATCTGGTGCGCGAGCGCGCCGGCCTGGTCGCGCAGGAGCGCGAGCGGGTCGCCAAAGCCCTCCGCTCCGCCGGATGCACCGTGCACGCGTCCGGTGCGAACTTCCTGCTCTTCGAGCAGGACCGCCGGCCGGCGAACGAGCTGCACAAGGCGCTCTTCGCCCGCGGCGTGCTGATCCGCAACGTCTCCTCCGCACGCGACCTTTCGCGCGCGCTGCGCGTCAGCGTCGGCGCCCCGGCGGCGAACGACGCCTTCCTCGCAGCGCTCCGGGCGGAGCTGTGAGCTGGTCGGGGGTCCAGGCGGTCATCTTCGACGTCGACGGCGTGCTCCTCGATGCCCGCGCCAGCTATCACGCGGTCGCAGAGGAGGCAGCGCGCCGCGCGGTCGCGGAGGTGCTCGGCGAGCCCTGCACCGCGCCCTTCGACCCTGAGGGCGAGGTCGCACAGTTCAAAGGCGCCGGGCGCTTCAACGACGACTGGGAGATGGCGCGCGGCATCGCGTTGCTCTTGCACCTCCGGCAGCGAGGCGCCGCGCCCGAGCTGCGCCGCTTCCTGCAGGCAGCGCAGGGCGACGGGGTCCTGGGGCTGGCGCGCGCGTTGCCAATCATTGCCGCCCAGTATCCACAGGACCGCATTTCGCGGCTGTGCGGCGCGCTCTACGGCGGCCGCTCGCACTGCCGCGAGCTGTTCGGCTTCGAAGCGCAGGAAGCGCTGCCGGACGCCCCCGAGCGCGGTCTGTGGGAACGGGAGCGGCTGCTCGCCGACCCGGCGCTGCTCAAGCGTATCGCTGACCGGTTCCCGATCGCGCTCTATACAGGCCGGAACCCCGGCGAGGCGGCGCTGGCGCTGGTCCGCTGCGAGCTGCACGTCCCGCGGCGGCTGTGCTGGGTCTCCGACGGGCGGCCGCGCAAGCCGGATCCCGAGGGCCTGCTCTGGCTTTGCGGCCAGCTCCTCCGGCCGGGCGGACAGGCGCTCTTCGTCGGCGATACGGCGGACGACCGCGCCGCGGCGGAGGCGGCGCAGGCGCGGGGCGCGCCTCTGGTCTACGCCCACGTGGTCGAGCCTGGCGACACGACGCGCATCCTCTCCCGGCTCCTCGACGAGACCGGACCCTGACTCCGGCGTGCTTTTTCAACCGCGGAGCGATGGGATACGCTTCAAGCCATGCCTCGGACCGGTGCCGTGCAGCGCAAGACCAAGGAGACCGACCTGCGACTCACCGTCGACCTCGACGGCATCGGGGACGCGAAGGTGGACACCGGCATTCCCTTCTTCGACCACATGCTGGAGACGGTCGCCAAGCACGGCGCGCTGACGCTCGAGGTGAGCTGCAAGGGCGATCTGCACATCGACCAGCACCACACCGTCGAGGATACGGGCATCGCTCTGGGCAAGGCGCTGGACCAGGCCCTCGGCGACCGCAAGGGCATCGCCCGCGCAGGCTGCTTCTACTTCCCGCTCGACGAGGCGCTGGCGCGCACCGTGGTCGACCTGTCGGGGCGGGCCTTCCTGCACTGGAACGTGCAGCTCGACCAGGGTCCGCGCAGCGCCATGGACCTCTCCGTGCTGGAAGGGTTCTTCAAGGCTGTTGCCGACGGCGTCCGCGCCAACCTGCACATCGACCTGCTCACCGGGCGCGACTTCCACCACGGCGCCGAGGCGGTCTTCAAGTCGTTCGCACGGGCGCTCCGGCAGGCGTGCGCGCTGGACGATCGCGCGGGCGGAGTGCCGAGCACCAAAGGGGTGCTGTGAGCGCCCGCGTCACGGTCGTCGATCTCGGCCTGGGCAACCTCGGCAGCGTCATGCAAGCGCTGGTGCGGGCGGGCGGCGAGCCCCGGCTCTCGGCGGACGCGGTGGAGATCGGCCGCTCGGCGCGCGTCGTGCTGCCGGGCGTCGCCGCCTTCGGCCTGGGAATGGACCGCGCGCAGCGCCTGGGCCTTCGCGCAGCGCTGGATCGAGCGCTCCAGCGACACGCACCGGTCCTGGGCATTTGCCTGGGCATGCAGATCCTGTTCGAGGAAGGCGAGGAGGACGGCCTGCGCCAGGGCCTCGGGTTCCTCCCGGGTCGGGTGACGCGCCTGCCTGCCGGAGTCCAGGTGCCCCACATCGGCTGGCAGCGCCTGGAGACGACCGCCCCATCGCCGCTCCTCACCGAAGCAGCGGCGCCATGGGCATACTTCGCCAACTCGTACCGCTGCGAGGCGGCTGCGGACGTGACGCAGGCCGTGGCGGACCACTCGGGAGTACGCATCGCGGCGGTGGTGGGGCGCGCGAACGTCCACGGAGTGCAGTTCCACCCGGAGAAGAGCGCCCGCGGCGGCGAGGCGCTGCTCGCGCGGTTCCTGCGGCTCCCGGAAGCCTTGCCGTGAAGACCGTCCTCTACCCGGCGATCGACCTGCTCGGCGGGCGGGCGGTGCGCCTGCGGCACGGCGAGCGGCGGACGGCGAAGATGTACTCGGAGGATCCACCCGCGCAGGCGCGCGCGTTCGTGGCCCAGGGTGCGCAGGCTCTCCACGTGGTCGACCTCGACGCGGCGTTCGGCGAGGCGAGGCAGACGGCGATGCTGGCCGGGATCGTCGACGCTGCCGCGCCGATCCCGGTGCAGGTCGGCGGTGGGATCCGCGGACTCGAGCAGATCGAGTCCACGCTCGAGGCGGGCGCCGCGCGGGTGATCCTCGGCACGGCGGCGGTGGAACGGCCGGAGCTGGCCGGCGAGGCGGTCCGCCGCTTCGGTCCGGAGCGGATCGCCTGCGGCATCGACGTGAAGGAGGGCCGGGCGGCGACGCGTGGCTGGACCGACGCCCGCGGTCCCTCGCCGGAGCGTCTCGCCGCGCTCTTCGCTGGCTTGGGCGTCGGCTGGCTCATCGTCACCGCGGTGGCGCGCGACGGGACGATGGAAGGCTTCGATCTGCCGCTGCTCCGGGAGGTCGCTCTCGCTGCTCCGGCGGCGAACCTGATCGCCAGCGGCGGCGCCGGATCGCTTTCGCACCTGAGGGCGCTCGCGGCCGCGGGAGTGCCTCGCCTCGCCGGCGCCATCGCCGGGACCGCGCTGTACGAGGATCGGTTCACCATCCGCGACGCGCAGGCGGCCCTCGATGCGGCCGGGGAGCGCGCCGGATGCTGACGCGCCGGATCGTTCCCTGCCTCGACGTGAAAGGCGGCCGGGTGGTGAAGGGCGTCCGCTTCGAGGAGCTGCGCGACGCCGGGGATCCGGTCGAGCAGGCACGCGCGTACGGCCGGGCTGGGGCCGACGAGCTGTGTTTTCTCGACATCAGCGCGTCCCTGGAAGCCCGCGGCACGCTCGTCGCGCTGGTCGAGCGCGTGGCGCGCGAGCTGTCGATCCCGTTCGCGGTCGGCGGGGGAGTGCGGACGGTGCAGGACGCCGAGGCGCTGCTGCGCGCCGGGGCGGACAAGGTCTCGCTGAACACCGCGGCTCTTTCGGACCCGAGCCTGATCACCGCGGTCGCGAGGCTCACCGGCAGCCAGAGCGCGCTCGTCGCGATCGACGCCAAGCGCCTGGGTGGACCGACCCCGTCCTGGGAAGTCTACTCGCACGGCGGAACCCGCCCCACCGGCCGGGAGGCGGTCGCCTGGGCGCGCGAAGCCGTGGATCGCGGCGCCGGGGAGATCCTGCTCACTTCGATCGATCGCGACGGCACGGGCGCGGGATTCGAGGTCGAGCTGACGCGGGCGATCGCCTCCGCGGTACCGGTCCCGGTGATCGCAAGCGGTGGGGCCGGCAACCCCGCGCATTTCGCCGACGCGTTCGCCGCGGGCGCCGCGGCCGCGCTCGCCGCGACCGTCTTCCACTTCGGCACCCTTTCCGTCGCGCAGGTGAAGGAGGAGTGCGCCCGGCGCGGCCTCCCCATGCGCTGGCCGCTGGAGGAGTAAGATGGTCCGTCTCGAAGAGCTGAAGTACGACGAGCGCGGCCTGGTCCCCTGCATCGTGCAGGACGCTGCGACCGGCGAGGTGCTCACGCTGGCCTGGCAGTCGCGCGAGGCGCTGGAGCGCACCCTGCGCTCGGGACAGGCGACCTTCTGGAGCCGCAGCCGTGGCGAGATCTGGGTCAAGGGCGCCACCAGCGGCAACACGCAGGCAGTCCGCGCGGTGCGCACCGATTGCGATCACGACGTCGTGCTCCTCCGGGTCGAGCCCCGCGGCCCCGCGTGCCACACCGGAGCGCGGTCCTGCTTCTTCGAAGCGGTCGACGGCGCACCGCAGGAGCCGGAAGCGCCGGGAGAGACGCTCGCGCGGCTGGAGCAAGTGCTGCGCGACCGCCGGTCCGATCCGCCCGCCGGCTCGTACACCGCCAGGCTCTACGCGGACGAGAACCTGCGCCACAAGAAGATCGGCGAGGAAGCGACCGAGCTGGTGATGGCCTCGCTGCGCGGTGACAAGGACGCCTTGGCGGAGGAAGCGGCAGATCTGCTGTACCACGCGCTGGTGCTGCTGGAGTCGCACGGCGTAGGGCTGCGGGAGGTTGCGGACAAGCTCCGCGGACGCGAGGGCCGGCGGCGCAACCCGGGCTGATCCGGGGCATCTCCCAGCAGATGGCCACGCATTTGTTCACGCCCCTGCGCCTGCGCGACGTCACCCTGCGGAACCGCGTCGGCGTCTCGCCCATGTGCCAGTACAGCTCGCCAGGCGGCCTCGCCACCGACTGGCACCTCGTCCACCTCGGCTCGCGCGCCGTCGGCGGGGCAGGCATCGTCTTCGTGGAGGCCAGCGCGGTCGAGCCCCGCGGACGCATCTCGCCCGACGACATGGGGTTGTGGAGCGACGCGCATGCCGAGCCGCTGGCGGGCATCGCTCGGTTCGTCGAGTCGCAGGGGGCGGTACCGGGGATCCAGCTCGCGCACGCCGGGCGCAAGGGCAGCACTGCCGCTCCCTGGAAAGGCGGCGGGCCGGTGCCAGATGGCGAAGGCGGTTGGCCGGTGGTCGGCCCCAGCCCGATCCCTTTCGCCGAAGGCTGGCGCGTCCCCGAGGCGCTCGACACGGCGGGCATCGCGTCGATCGCGCGCAATTTCCGCACCGCCGCGGCGCGCGCGCGCGATGCCGGCTTCCGGTTCCTCGAGTTGCACGCCGCGCACGGGTACCTCCTGCACAGCTTCTACTCGCCCCTTTCCAACCGGCGCACGGACGCGTACGGCGGCCGCTTCGAGAACCGGGTGCGCTTCACCCTCGAAGTCGCCGAGGCGCTCCGCCGCGAGTGGCCCGATCACCTGCCCATGTCCGTGCGTCTCTCGTGCAGCGACTGGGTGGACGGCGGGTGGACCCCGGAAGAGAGCATCCGCCTCGGCTCGCTCCTTCGCGACCGCGGCGTCGACCTCGTCGACTGCAGCTCCGGCGGGAACGTACCCACCGCGCGCATCCCGGTCGGGCCGGGGTACCAGGTCCCGTTCGCCGAGGGGGTGCGCCGCGGAGCCGGCATTGCCACCGGGGCGGTCGGCCTGATCACCGACCCGGCGCAGGCGGACGAGATCGTCCGCGAGGGCCGGGCCGACCTGGTGCTTCTCGCCCGCGCCGTGCTGCGCGATCCTTACTGGCCCATCCACGCCGCCCGGAAGCTGGGCCACTCCGATGCCCTACCGGTCCCCCCTCAATACCAGCGTGGCTTCCCCCACCACCTCCTGAACTGAGCGCAAAACCAATTGCACCACGGAGCACACGGAGATCACGGAGAATTGATCTGTCCGTGCCCTCCGTGTGCTCTGTGGTGCAGTTTGTTTGCCCCGCAGCGGCTCAGAGGGCGGCTAGCGCTTGCGGAGCTCTTTGACCATGACGATCGCGTCTTCGCCCTCGTCGACGTAGTAGTTCGGCCGCACGCCGACGGCGCGGTAGTCGAAGGCGCGATACAGCTCGAGAGCGGCGCCGTTCGACCGGCGCACCTCGAGCGTCATCAGGGTCGCGCCGGCCTGCACGGCGCGCTTCTCCGTCTCCCCCATGAGGACCCGCGCGATGCCGCGCCGGCGATTCTCGGGCGAGACGGCCACGTTGAGGATGTGCACCTCGTCGTGCACCAGCCAGTAGATGAGGAACCCGACGATCCGCTCGGTGGCGCGGCCGCCCGCGGCCGAGGTGAGCGGCTCCACGCAGACGAGGATGGTGCTCCAGTCGTGCTCCAGCTCCCGCCGGAAGAGCTCGGTCGACCAGGGATGGCGGAAGGCGGCCCGCTCGATGACCATGACCTCCTCGAGGTCGTCGGGCCGCATGCGCCGCAGCTCGAACTTGGGGCGCAGCCGTACAGCCATCAGGGCCTCCCCGCGACCGAGCGCGTTCCGTCGTCGATCGGATCCACGATTCGAACGCTCGCCTTGCGCCGGAGCTCGGCCAGAAGCTCCGTGAGCAGGCGCTCGTACTTCTCCTTGGAAAGCCTCTGCCGCAGCGCCTCGCGATCGCCTCGCGCGCCCTGCCCCTTCCATGCCTCCTCCAGCTCGCTGTCGCGCAGCTGGGCGGCGAGCTTGAGGCGGTTGTCGAGATAGCGCGCCACGCGCAGCTCGCGGGCGAGGATGGCGCCGATCTCGTCGTCGGTCAGCTCCACCTGGCGCGTGAACGACTCCCAGGCCGACGCAGTGGGGAAGCGCGCGCGGAGCCGTGCCAGCGCCGATTCCACCTCGGCGTGGTCCAGGTCGAACAGCTTGAGCCGTTCCACCTCGGAGAGGACCACGCGTTCCTGGATCAGCCTGCGCAGCGAGGCGCCCAGGAGCGGGCGGTCCAGTTGCGCGGAGGCCGTCTGCGGGCCCTGCTGCTCGACCAGGTGGATGCGGGTCTCGGCCGCGAGCTCCGAGAGCGTCACCGAGTGCGCGTCGACCACCGCCACCACCTCGTCCACCAGCTGCCGCTCCTGCGCGCTGCCGGCGCCGGCGGCCAGGGCGAGGAGCAGCAGGGCGCGCATGCCGGGATCGTAACGACCCGCTCGCAGTCCGGTCAATGGAAGGGTGCGTTCGTTGACCACCCGGAGGGGTGTGGTTACGGTACGCCCGGCCGTGAAAGACCCCTACGCCACGCTCGGTGTCGCCCGGAACGCGAGCGCCGAGGAGATCAAGAAAGCGTACCGGAAGCTGGCGAAGAAGCTGCACCCGGACGTGAATCCCGGAGACAAGAAGGCCGAGGAGCGCTTCAAGGACGTCTCGGCCGCCTTCGAGGTGGTCGGCGATCCCAAGAAGCGCGCCCTCTATGACGAATTCGGAGAGATCGCGCTGCGCCCCGGGTTCGACGAGGAGAAGGCGCAGAAGTTCCGCGAATACCAGCGAGCCGCGGCGGGCGGAGGGCGGGGGGGCGGATTCGGGGGGTTCGAGGGATTCTCCGGCGGCGGCTTCGATCCCTCGGATCTGGGCGACCTCGGCTCGATGTTCGGCGACCTGTTCAGCCAACGCCGCCAGGGGGCGGCGCGCCGACGCGCCAGGGAGCCGCTGGGAGGGGACGACGTCGAGGCATCCATCGAGGTGGACCTGCGCGACGCGGTGCTCGGCGCCGAGCGGGAGATCTCGATCCAGCGGCCAGCGCGGTGCCCCGAGTGCAAGGGAAGCGGCGCGAAGCCGGGGAGCAAGCCGCACCGCTGCCCGCAGTGCAACGGCAGTGGCGAGGTGAAAGTGGCCGGGGGATTGATGCGCGCCACCTGTCCCCGCTGCGAGGGCTCCGGAGAGATCAAGGACCCTTGCCCCCGGTGCGGGGGGGAAGGCACCGTGCTCGAGTCGGCCCGGCTACGCGTCAAGATCCCGCCGGGCGTGGAGACCGGCTCGCGGGTGCGGCTCGCCGGGCAGGGCTCGCCGGGCGAGCACGGCGGCGAGACCGGCGACCTCTACCTGCGCATCGCGGTGCGCCCGCATGCCACCGTGCGGGTCGACGGGCGCGACCTCTCGCTCGACCTGCCCATCACCGTGGCCGAGGCGTTGCAAGGTGCGGAGGTGACCGCGCCCACCTTCGAGGGCCCGATCAAGCTGAAGATCCCGCCAGGGTCGCAGAGCGGGCGCCGGCTGCGCCTCCGGGGACGAGGGCTGCCCGCGCTGCGGGCCGGCGCGACCGGAGCGCCCCGAGGCGACCTCTACGTGGTGCTGCAGATCGTCCTCCCGCCTGATTCGGCCGCGGCGCGTACCGCCGCGTCCGAGATGCAGAAGCTGTACCCGCCCGACGTGCGCCAGGACGTGAGGCTCTAGATGGGATTGCTCGACCTGTTGGGGATCGGCGGCAGCAAGGAGGAGCGCCAGGCGCGCTCGGTGGCGAAGCTGCAGAAGAAAGCCACCGAGAAATACGGTCCGAAGGAGAACCGCCAAGGCGCCATCGAGGAACTGGGCGAGCTGCGCACGCCGCGCGCCATCGAGGCGCTCCTCATGCGCTACACGGTGCGCGTCGAGCCCGGCATCACCGACGACGAGGAGAAGCAACGCGTGCTCGCGCTGGTGCAGCAAGCGGGCTCCAGCATCGCTGTACCGGTCCTGAAGAAGTTCATCCTCGGGCGGGACGAGATCTCCTGGCCGCTCAAGGCCCTCTCGGACCTGCTCCCGGAAACCGAAGTGGTCGCCTTCCTCATCGAGGCGCTCCGCAAGGCGGCCGGAGAGTACAGCCGCGTCCCCGAGAAGAAGGTCCTGCTGCTCCACGCGCTGGCGCAGCACCGGAGCGGCGAGGCGGTCCCCACCGCGCTCCCGTTCCTGGAGGACATGGACGACGAGGTGCAGATCGCCGCCGCACAGGCCATGGCGTTGCAGAACGACGAGCGCGCGCGCGAGCCGCTCATCCAGCAGTTCCTGCGCGCCCACGAGGGCAGCAACGCGCGCGTCCGCGAGGCGCTGGCCGGGCTGCTGGCGGATACGCAGTTCGACGTGAAGGGCTACACCCCGAAGATGGAGGCCGCCCTGCCCCCGTCGTACAAGCTCGATTCCAAGGCCCGCGTGGTGCGCAAGGGTTAAGGCCGGGTGAGGCGCTGGCGGACCGCTCCCGCGACCATCTCGATGGCGACCTCGTTGAGGCCGCCGTGGGGGATGATGATGTCGGCATATCGCTTGGACGGTTCGACGAAACCGTAGTGCATCGGGCGGACGGTGCGGAAGTACTGGTCGACCACGCCGTCGAAATCGCGGCCGCGTTCCTTGATGTCGCGGGAGAGGCGGCGCAGCACGCGGACGTCGGCATCCGAATCGACGAACACCTTCACGTCGAGCAGAGCGCGCACCGGCTCGAGCGCCAGCACCAGGATGCCCTCCAGGAGGACCACGTCGCCCGGATTCACCCGCTGCGTCTCGCCGGTGCGCGAGTGCAGCGCGAACGAGTACACCGGCTTCTCCACCGGGCGGCCGGCCTTCAGCTCCTGCAGGTGCTTCACCAGAAGGTCGGCGTCGAACGCGTCCGGGTGATCGAAGTTGAACCCGCGGCGCTCCTCCAGCGGCATGTCGGAGAGGTCGCGGTAGTACGCGTCCTGGTCGAGCAGCGCGATGGGATGCCCGGCCAGGCGCTCCACGAGCCGCCTCGCCACCGTCGTCTTGCCGCTGGCGGTCCCGCCGGCGATGCCGATGGTCAAGGCGCGCAAGGTGCATGGAGGGATCCCACAATGCCGGCGCGATGAAAAGCGCAGCGGCACGCCACCGGCGGCGAGTGGCAAGGCTTGCGCGCGCCGATCTCCGTGGGCGAGGATGTGGCATCGATGGCCACCGACTCCCCCGAGCTCTCCCGCATCGCCGCCGAGGCGCTGGACATGGCGAAGAGCGCCGGCCAGCCGCCTACCACCACCCACCTGCTGCTCGCGACCTTCACCGTGCCCGGCGCCGCCGACGTGCTCCTGCGCGAGCGCGGGTGCGACGAAGATCGCGTGCTCGACGAGCTCTCCCGCGCGCGACCGTCCGAGACCCCCGAGCTGTTCGCGCAGGCGCTCGAGCGCGCGCGGCAGCTCGCCGACGACTGCGCCAGCCCGTCCGCGGAGGGCCTGCACCTGTTGGTCGCGCTGGCCCGGCTCTCCCGCTCCGCCGCGGCCACGCTGCTGGAGCGGCTGGTCAGCCTGTCCTCCCTGCGCACGACCGCGCTGGGATACCTGACGGGCTCCGTCCCTCGCCGGCGCGTCGCCCAGGAGGTCCGCGTCGGGACCACCGAGCGGCGGGCCTACGCGCGGCCGGCGCCCGTGGTACCGCGCGCTCCGTCGATCCCGCCCGCCTCGCGCCCCGCCTCGACACCCACTTTGCCCTCGACCGTGACCTCGAACTCGACTCCGACCTCGACCTCGAAATCGACGCCGACCTCCACCCCGACCCCCGCCATTCCGCCGATCTCCGTCTCGATCTCCGGTCCGGCGCCGGAGGCCACCTCGCAGTGGTCCCTCGACCCGCGCCAGTTCCCCTACCTCTGCACCCACGGCCGCAATCTCTCCGCGCTCGCGGCGCTCGGCCAGCTCGACCCCGCCCTGGGCCGCGAGGCGGAAGTAGAAGAGGTGCTCGACATCCTCGGCAAGCGGCGGGCGAACAACCCCGTACTGGTGGGCGAACCCGGCGTGGGGAAGACCGCCATCGTGGAGGGGCTCGCGCAGCGCCTCTTCGAGCTGCGGGCGGACCGCATCGTGGTGGAGCTGGACGTGGCCGGTCTGGTCGCCGGCACCCAGCTGCGCGGGTCGTTCAGCGAGCGTCTCCTCGGGATCAAGGAGGAGGTCCGCCGCGCCGACGGACGCGTGGCCGTGTTCATCGATGAGCTGCACATGCTGATCGGCGCCGGGTCGAGCGGCGAAGGACCGCAGGACGCGGCGAACGAGCTGAAGGCGGCGCTGGCTCGAGGCGAGTTCCCCTGCGTGGGCGCGACCACGCACGACGAGTTCAGGCGGCACGTGCAAGGCGACCCGGCGCTGGAGCGCCGCTTCGTGCCGGTGCTGGTGCGCGAGCCGACCGCCCGGGCGACCGTGCCCATCTTGCGCGGCGCCGCCGCGCGCTACGAGGAGCACCACGGCGTCCGCTTCCGGGCCGACGCGCTCGAGGCCGCCGCGCTCCTTACCGCCCGCTACGTGCGCGATCGATGCCTGCCGGACAAGGCGTTCGCCGCCATCGACCTGGCCGGCTCGCGCGCCCGCCGCGAAGGCCGGAGCGAGGTGGTGCGCGAGGACGTCGCCCGCGCGGTGGCGCGCATGGCCGGCCTGCCGGAGGAACGTCTGCTGCAGCCCGACGGCGAGCGGTTCCTCTCCCTCGAGCGCAGGCTGCAAGAACGGATCGTCGGCCACGGCGCGCAGCTGGCGGCGATCGCGCGGGCGGTGCGGCGCAACTACGCGGGCTTCTCCGCCCAGCGGCCTCTCGCCTCGTTCCTCTTCGTCGGCCCTAGCGGAGTGGGGAAGACCGAGACCGCGCGCGTGCTGGCCGAAGAGCTGTACCCCGCCAGCGAGGGCGGCGCGCAGCCGGGCGCGCTGGTGCGCATCGACCTGTCCGAATATTCCGAGCCGCACAGCGTCGCGCGGCTGGTGGGCGCTCCCCCGGGATACGTGGGCTATGGCGAGGGCGGTCAGCTGACGGAGGCGGTCCGCCGGCGCCCTGCCTGCGTGGTGCTGCTCGACGAAGTCGAGAAGGCGCATCCCACCGTCCTGCAGCTCCTCCTCCAGGTCCTGGACGAAGGACAGCTCACCGACGGCCGCGGACGCCGCATCGACTTCAGCGGCGCGGTGGTGGTGCTGACCAGCAACGTCGGCGCAGGCGCGTTCGAGGCGGGAGCGCGCGCGGTCGGCTTCGGCGTCGCGGAACGGCCCTCCGCCGATGCGCTCGACGCCGACGCGGGCACTGCGCGCGCGCTGGAGCAGGCACGCGCGGCGTTTCCGCCCGAGCTCTGGGGCAGGCTGGACGAGCGCCTCGTCTTCGCTCCGCTCGGGCGGGGCGAGGTGGCCCGCATCGCGGACCTGCTCCTCGCCGACTCCTCGCGCAGACTCTGGGAAGAGCGGCAGATCGCGTTTCGCGTCGGCCCGGGGCTCGTGGACCACCTCATCGCCCAGGGAGGCTGGCAGGTCTCGCTGGGCGCGCGCCCGATGCGGCAGACGATCCAGCGCCTGGTCGAATCTCCGCTCGCCGACGAAATCCTGGCCGGCCGCGTCCGCGCCGGAGAGCGCCTGCTCGCCTGCGCCGGCCCGGCGGGCGTCGAGTTCCGGCGCGAGGGATGAAGGCCCTGCCGCAGACGGCGGCGGTGCTGGGGGGCGGCGCCGTCGGCCAGGTGCTGATCGCCGCGCTGACCAAGGCAGGGATCCGCGTCGTCCTCGCCTGGAATCGATCGGAGCAGCGGGGCTGGCAGTCCGACCTGGAGCAGCTGCAGGAGGCGGAGCTCGTCTTCCTTGCGGTGAGCGACGCGGCCGTCGAGCCGCTTTGCCGCCGCATCGCCGGGTTGCTCCGGAGCGGGCAGCTCGTCGCGCACTGCGCGGGCGCGCTGGGCCTCGATGCGCTGGGTTCCGCGCTCCACGCCGGCGCGCGCACCGGGTCGCTCCATCCATTGCGCGCCATCCCGGGAGGCAGCCCGGCAGGCGTCCTGCGCGACGCCGCCGCGGGAGTCGCCGGGTCGGATGCGGCCGCGCTCGAGACGCTGCAGCACGTCGCGCGCGCCCTGGGCATGTCGCCCATCCCCGTGGATGCCGCCGCGCGCGCCCTCTATCATGCCGCCGCGGTGCTGAGCGCCGGCGGCGAGG
>VBKO01000217.1 GCA_005888115.1 Deltaproteobacteria bacterium | reverse complement strand
TGATGCGCGACTCGCAGCGGGTCCGCGCGGTCTACCTGGCCGAGCGCGAGCGCTGGATCCGGACGCTGGAGATCGCCGGGCGCGAGGAGGTCCTCTTCGAGCTGGAGATGCTGCTGCGCGGGATCGATCGGTTCTTCAACTTGCGGAACCTGTTCGGGGACAAGCAGCCGCCCGCCGACCGCGATTTCCGCGACGAGCTGAAGGCGGTTCGCGACGCGGTCCACCGGGCCGCGCACCTGTCGCGCCGGCTGATCGTGCAGAAGCAGGAGCAGGCGCTGCTCTTCCGCAGCTTCGTCGAGGGGACGCTCTCCGACGACCGGGCGCGGGCGCGGCTCGGCGCCGAGCTGCGCGAGCAGCGCACGCCGGAGGAGAGCCTGTTCCTGCTCCGGAGCGGGCTCTCCGCGCAGCAAGGGATCGTCGACCACCTGCTACGGGTGGAGGTCACGCCCCAGCAGGTGTTCGTCGACGTCGGGCGCGCGCTGCAGCACGAGCTGTTCGCCTCGAGGTACTTCTGCCCGCCGGCCGCGCTGGAGTTTCGCGCCGAGTACGACCGGGTCAGCTCGGTGAAGCTCTTGGAGGCGCTGCGCCAGACGCAGGACGACAAGAGGCGCCGCGCTTTCGCGTTGGCGCTCCTGGCCGCATTCCGTTCGCTGCGCAGCCTCCGCTACGTTCCTCCGCCGCCCACCCCGCACAGCCGGCGCGTGCTGGTCATCCTGGCGCTGGTCCGCAGCGAGCTGGTGGCGCTCATCGGCTACCTCGAGTCCGAGCTTGCGCGGCTCGTCGCCACCGTGGAGGGTGCTGGCGCCGCGGCTGCAGCGGGTCGGGCCGCCGCGGTACCCATCCGCTCGGCACTCGAGCGCATCCCGCCCATCCTCGCCCAGCCGATCTCCGATCGCGCGCAGATCGACGCCCACCGTGACCACCTCGCCGGTGCCGCGAAAGACGCGATCGGGGCCATCGCAGCGGCGCTCGACCCCAGCCTTTCGCGGGAGGCGCTCTTCGACGCCCAGGAGGGCCGGGCCGAGCTGTCGGTGCGGCTGCGGCTGGACCTGTGCGTCTTTCGCGAGATGTGCCGCGCCACCGCCGCGCGCCTCGCGCAGGCCGGCGCCGACGTCTCGATGGTGCTGCCGCTCCGCCGTTTTTCGCTGGAGTTCCGCGACGTCGGGTACCAGCTGCTGCGTCACAGCGATCGCGAGCTGTTCGATCGCTTCCTCGATCTGCTCGACTCGTGGGGCGGGAGCGCTCCCGAGAACACTCCGCAGCGGATCCAGAAGCTGCGCGAGGATTGCCGCCGGTTCGGCGACATTCTCGATCGCGCGCTGGAGAACGTGAACAGGCGTTCCGAGTTGCACAAGCTACCGCTCGACGACGCCATGGTCCGGGAAGCGCTTGCCAGGCGGCTCGAGGCCGTGTAACACCACCGCGACATCCGTGTCGCGGTTCCATCGTTGATGCAACGCCGCTGGGCAAGGGCAGGGCAGCCGAACCTCCGGGGGCCGCCTTGATCGTCCTCTTTTAACCTCGGGGGAGCGTGGAGAGTTTTCCACCCGCAGCAGCCCGAGCGCGGAGTCGCCGCCCACGGCATGCCCCTTGCTGCTGCAAAGCCCGACGTTTCCTTTTCACGCCGCTGCCGCACCTACCCGAGGACCCACCGAACGATGGATGGCCAATCCTTCCACCAGCGGACACTCAAGCACCGTGCATCCATCGAAGGCGTCGGGCTGCACACGGGCCAGCCGGTCCGCCTGACGCTCTCGCCTGCCTGCGCGGACAGCGGCATCGTCTTCGTGCGGACCGATCTCGCTCCGACGCTCGAGATTCCGGCGGAGTGCGCCTCCGTCGTGGACACGGTGCTGAACACCTCGCTGGGCCGCGACGGCGTGCGCATCGGCACCGTCGAGCACGTCCTCGCCGCTCTGGCGGGCTGCGGGATCGACGCTGCTCGCATCGAAGTGGAAGGCCCCGAGGTCCCCATCGCCGACGGTTCCAGCGCGCCGTTCGTGCAACTCATCCAGCGCGCGGGGATCCACGAGCTGCGCGCTCCACGCCGCTTCCTGCAGGTGCGCAAGGCGGTGGCCGTCACGGACGGTGACAAGGTGGCAAAGCTGTTGCCGGCCCGGCACTTCCGCATGACGTACACGATCGACTTCCAGCACCCGCTGATCAGCGACCAGACTTGCGCTCTCGAGCTGGACGGCCGCTCCTTCCGGAAGGAGATCGCGCGGGCGCGCACATTCGGGTTCAAGCGCGACGTGGAGAAGCTGCACCGCGCGGGCCTGGCGCGGGGCGGTTCCCTGGAGAACGCCGTGGTGGTGGACGACTTCCACATCTTGAACCCCGAGGGGCTTCGATTCCCCGACGAGTTCGTGCGCCACAAGATCCTCGACGCCATCGGCGACCTCGCGCTTCTGGGCATGCCGGTGATCGGCCACTTCGTCGCGGTGAAGTCCGGCCATGCCTTGAACCACCAGCTGGTCCGCAAGGCGCTCGCCGAGGGGGGCGCCTGCGAGGTGGTGCAGCCACGCGCCGCCGACGAGCTGTACGCGATGCAGAACTCGCTCCTCCCCGTCCTCACATTGGAGGAGCAGGTCGCCTGATCGCCCACGGGGTGGGGAACGCGGCTCCTTTACGGGCCGCGCGCGCATCCGTTACTGCTCCACTGTGGGCGAGCCATCCACTGGTCGGCTGCCGGACACGGCGGCGGAGCAAGCCCCTACCGCCCGCCTGGAGCTGCGCAAGCCGGCGGACGACGAGCTGCGCCGCAGCGAGCGCGAGTACCGTGCGCTCTTCGAGAACGCGCGCGACGCGATCCTCATCGTCGATCCCAAGGACGAGATGGTGGTCGACGCCAACCACCACGCCTGCGAGCTCTATGGCTTTCCACGCGCCGAGCTGGTCGGGGCGCCCGTCGATCGGCTCTGGCGCGACCCGGCCGCCGATCGTGGCCGGCTGCGCGAGGCCGAGCAGGGGCAGGGCGGCGCGTACGAGTCGCGCCATGCGCGCAAGGACGGCTCGGAGATCGTGGTGGACGTCACCGCGGGACCGCTCGAGTACCGCGGCCGGCGCGCGCTGTGGACCTCCATCCGCGACGTCTCCGATCGCATCCGGGTGGTCGAAGCGCTGCGCACGAGCGAGGAGCGCTACCGCCTCCTCTTCGACGCCAGCCCGCAGGCGATGTGGGTCTTCGATGCGGAGACGCTGCGATTCCTGGCCGTGAACGACGCGGCGGTGAAGCGGTACGGGTACTCGCGCGAGCAGTTCCTGCGCATGACCATCCTCGACATCCGCCCGCCCGAGGATGTGCCGGGCGTGAACGATCGGCTGCAGCGGCTGGCGGAGGGAGCGCCGGCGTCGCCGAACATCTGGCGGCACCGGAAGGCGAACGGCGAGCTGCTGGACGTGGAGGTCACGTCGCACGCCATCGACCTGTCCGGCCGCAAGGCGCGCCTGGTGGTCTCCATCGACGTGACCGAGCGCCTGCGGGCGGAGGAGAAGCTGTGGCACGCCGCGTTCTACGACGCGCTGACCGGCCTTCCCAACCGCGCCTTGTTCATGGAACGGCTAGGCATGGCGCTCGAGCGCGCCAAGGGACGCGGGCGCGGCGGGTTCGCGGTGCTCTTCCTCGACCTCGACCGGTTCAAGGTGGTGAACGACTCGCTCGGACACCGCGCCGGCGATCAGCTGCTGATCCAGATCTCGCGGCGGCTGGAGCGGACCCGGCGCGCGGGCGACACCGTGGCGCGCCTTGGCGGCGACGAGTTCGCCGTTCTCGTCGAGGGCGTGGAGAATGCCTCCGACGCTGCCCGCGTGGCCGAGCGCGTGCAGCGCGAGCTGTCGATGCCCTTCGACATCGACGGACAGGAGGTCTTCACCTCGACCTCGATCGGCATCGCGCTGGGCGGCGCTCCGAACTCGGTGAGGCCGGAGGACATGCTCCGCGACGCCGACACGGCCATGTACCGCGCCAAGGGCATGGGCATCGCCAAGCACGCGGTTTTCGACGTCACCATGCACGACCGCGCGGTGGCGGTCCTGCAGCTCGAGAACGATCTGCGGCGCGCCATCGAGCGCGGCGAGCTGCGCGTGCAGTACCAACCCATCGTCGCCCTGGGCAGCGGGCGGATCGTCGGATTCGAGGCGCTCGCGCGCTGGCAGCATCGCCAGCGGGGGACGGTCGCGCCGTCGGAGTTCATCCCTCTCGCCGAGGAGACCGGCGTGATTGGCTCTCTGGGCCGCTGGGTGATGCAGGAGGCGTGCACGCAGATGCGCCGGCTGCAGGCCAATTTCCCCCGCGCGCCGGCGCTGACGCTTGCGGTGAACATCTCGGGCCGGCAGGTGCTCCAGCCCGATCTGGTGGAGCAGATCGACGACACGCTGCGCGCGACCGGCCTGGATGCGCGATCCTTGCGGCTGGAGATCACCGAGAGCGTGCTGGTGGAGAACGCCGCCGCCGCCACCCGCTGCCTGACGCGGCTGCGGCAGCTCGGGCTGCAGCTGTGCATCGACGACTTCGGGACTGGATACAGCTCGCTCAGCTACCTGCACCGGCTCCCGATCGACCTTCTCAAGATCGATTCGAGCTTCGTCCGGACGATGGGCTCGGACGAGAAGAACCGGCGCATCGTCGAGACCATCCTGCTGCTCGGACGAAATCTCGGCGTCGAGGTGGTCGCCGAGGGCGTCGAGACGGCCGCCCAGGCGACCGCCTTGCACCGGCTCGGGTGCGGTTTCGTGCAGGGGTTCCTCTTCTCTCATCCCCTGGACATCGATGCGGCGGCCGCGCTGGTCTCGGGCGACGCCTCGGAATTTCCCGCTCCGCCGCAGCAAGCGTGTGACCGCGTGCATGGCGTTGGGCCTGGCGCTCGCCGGGTGCAAGACCGGCTCGCAGGCGCAGCAGAGCCCGCTGTCGCTGCGCACGGCGGATCAGGTCGCGGTCGTGGACGGAAAGTCCGTGACGTACGGCGAGGTGGAGAAGGAACAAGGCGGAAAGCTCGCCCAGGCGGAGGTCAAGGCGCTGACCGAGCTGTACGACGTGCGCCGCAACGCCGTCGAGCAGTACGTGACCAAGCGGCTCCTCGAGCAGGAAGCCAAGGCGAAGGGGCAGACGCTGGAGCAATGGTTCGACAAGGACCTGCTCGGCATGGTGCCGGCCCCGAGCGACGAGGAGATGAAGAAGTTCTACGAGCAGAACAAGTCGCAGATGGGCGGCAAGTCGTACGACGAGATCAAGGAGCGCATCGCGACCTACCTGAAGCAGCAGAAGGGGCGCGATCAGCTGACCAAGGTCGTCGACGACCTGAAGCAGAAGCACGGCGTGCAGATCACCCTGGCGCAGCCGAACCTTCCCCGCGTGGAGGTGGCCGCCACAGGCCCTTCGCGCGGGCCGGAGAATGCGCCCGTGACCATCGTTGAGTTCTCCGACTTCCAGTGCCCCTACTGCGGGCGCGAGTACCCGGTCGTCGAGCGGCTGATGAAGGAGTACGACGGCAAGGTGCGGCTGGTGTTCCGCCATTTCCCGCTCGAGTTCCATCCGTTCGCGCAGAAGGCGGCGGAGGCGGGCGCCTGCGCGGCCGACCAGGGCGGGGAGAAGTTCTGGAAGCTGCACGACCGCATGTTCACCAACCAGCAGAAGCTCGCGGTCGACGACCTGAAGGGCTATGCCAAGGAGCTCGGCCTCGACAGCTCCCGGTTCGAGAAGTGCCTCGACAGCGGCGAGAAGCGCGCGCTGGTGGAGGCGGACGAGAAGGCCGGCCAGGAGGCGGGCGTCAGCGGGACGCCGGCGTTCTTCGTCAACGGCGTCTTCATCAACGGTGCGGTGCCCTACGAGCAGTTCAAGGACGCGGTCGACCGCGAGCTCAAGCGGAAAGGGTAGTGGCCGCCGATTGGGCGGCCCTACGCTTTTCCACGGCGCGGCGGTTATGGGATAGGTTCCGGCGATGCGCACCTCGGGCTCGTTCATCCCGACCCTCAAGGAGAACCCGGCGGATGCGCAGGTGGCGAGCCACCAGCTGCTGGTGCGCGCCGGGTTCATCCGTCAGCTGGCGGCGGGCATCTACAGCATCCTGCCGCTGGCGCAGCGGAGCCTGCTCAAGATCACCCGCATCATCCGCGAGGAGATGGACGCCATCGGCGGGCAGGAGTTCTACCTGCCGGCGCTGAACCCGCGCGAAGTGTGGGAGGAGAGCGGGCGCTGGGCGGTGATGGGCGAGAACATGTTCCGCCTCAAGGACCGCAAGGGCGCAGACCTCTGCCTGGCGATGACGCACGAGGAGGTCTTCACCGTGCTGGCGCGCGCCGAGCTGCGCAGCTACCGCCAGCTGCCGCAGACCTGGTACCAGATCCAGACCAAGTTCCGGGACGAGCCGCGGCCCAAGAGCGGCCTGTTGCGCGTGCGCCAGTTCACCATGAAGGACTCGTACTCCTTCGACGTGAGCCGCGAGGGCCTGGACAAGTCGTTCGAGGACCACCGGCAGGCGTACGTGGAGATCTTCGGCCGGTGCGGGCTGCGCACCATCCAGGTGGACGCCCATTCCGGCGCGATGGGCGGCTCCGGCTCCACCGAGTTCATGGTGCCGACCGACGCCGGCGAGGACCTGATTGCCTCGTGCGAGTCGTGCGGCTACGCCGCGAACACCGAGAAGGCCGAGTCGACCGTGGAGACGAAGGACAGGTACGCGGCGGCCGGAGCGAGCCCGCCTCTGGAGGAGTTCGCCACTCCTGGCGTCGCGACCATCGAGGACCTGGCGCGCAAGCCGTACGGAGTGGCGGCCGATCAGCAGCTGAAGACGCTCGTATACGCCGCGGACGAGCAGCCGGTGGTTGCGATCGTGCGTGGGGACGACCAGCTCAACGAGGCGAAGCTGCAGACCGCGACAGGCGCCCAGGTGCTCAGGCCGGCGCACCCCGAAGAGATCCAGAAGTGGATGGGCGCGCGTCCGGGCTCGTTGGGCGGCGTCGGCATCAGCAAGGCGCGGGTCTACCTGGACCGCCGCCTCGCCGGTCTCTCCGGCCTGGTGACCGGCGCGAACAAGGACGGCTTCCACGTGCGCAACGTGAGCGTCGCGCGGGATCTTTCGCACGCCACGCCGGCCGATCTACGCACGGTGAACGCAGGCGAGGGATGCCCGCGCTGCGGCAAGCCGCTCGCGGTCGGCAAGGCGCTCGAGGTAGGGCACATCTTCAAGCTCGGCACGCGCTACTCGGAGACGATGGGCGCGCGCGTGCTCGACGAGGCGGGCAAGGAAGTTCCCATCGTGATGGGGAGCTACGGCATCGGCGTCGAGCGCATCCTGGCGGCTGCGGTCGAGTTGCACCACGACGCGGATGGGATTCGCTGGCCGATGAGCGTGGCTCCGCTGCACCTCGCCTTGCTGCCTCTGCAGATGCAGGACGCGCAGGTGCGCGAGGTCTCGGAGAAGCTGTACCGCGACCTGACGGCTGCCGGGGTGGAGGTCCTGCTCGACGACCGCGACGAGCGCGCCGGGGTGAAGTTCAAGGACGCCGACCTGATCGGGCTTCCGCTGCGCATCGCGGTCGGGAAGAAGGGTCTGGCGGACGGCAAGGTGGAGTGGAAGCCGCGCGGCGCGGCACAGGTGGAGCTGGTCCCCGTGGGCGAGGTGGTGGCGCGCGCGCGCGAGGCGGTGGAAGCGGCGGGAGGCCGGCTCGCGCGGTGAGGGGACGCGAGCGCATCGTCGCGGCGCTGGACGTGCCGGACCCCGCCGCCGCGGCGGCGCTGGCGGGACGCCTCGCGGGTCACGTCGGGATGTACAAGGTGGGCCTGGAGCTGTTCGTCGCGCACGGGCGCGCGGCGGTCGATGCCGTCCGGCCCTTCGGGTTGCCGATCTTCCTGGACCTGAAGCTGCACGACATCCCGCACACGGTCGAGGCGGCGGCGCGCGTCGCGGGCGCCCTGGGCGCGGCCCTGGTGACCGTGCACGCCAGCGGCGGGAGCGAGATGATCGCGGCCGCGCGGCGCGGGCTGTCCGCCGGGGCCGCGGCCGCCGGCGCGGCGGCGCCGAAGCTCCTCGCCGTGACGGTACTGACGAGCCTCGCCGCCGGCGATCTGCACGCGCTTGGTTTCGCGGGGACTCCGGCAGAGGTCGCGCTGCGTCTCGCGCGCCTCGCCGTGAAGGCGGGCGCCGACGGCCTTGTCTGCTCGCCGGAGGAAGTGGCGCATCTGCGGCGTGAGCTGGGTCCAGCTCCCCTGCTCGTCGTCCCGGGCATCCGCCCCGCGGGCGCCGCGGCGGGCGATCAGCGCCGCACCGGCACTCCCCGGGCCGCCGTGGAGGCCGGCGCCTCGCACCTCGTGATCGGCCGGCCTCTGCGCGACGCCCCCGATCCCGCCGCCGCCGCCGACTCCATCGCCGCCGACCTGGACGCACTAGACTAAAAGCGTTTCAAAGGGAGCGCGGGAGGGGAAAAGCAGCGCGGGAGGATTCGTTTTTTTAAAAAACAGAAGTTCTCCCGCGCTCCCTTTTTCCTCCCGCGCTCCCTGTGAAACGTTCTTCGTCAGTTCATCGGCTGTCGCGTCTCGTCGAGGCGCGGCTCAGCGGCCGGGGCGGGAGTTGAGGCGGGAGAGCGGGCCGCTGAAGCTGAAGACGTAAGCGCCGTCGGGCTGCCGCGCGTTCTGCACGAGGCCCAGCGCGCCCTTGATCATCCCGTTCTCGTTCAGCCACCGATCGCCGGGCCGGAAACGGACGTGCAGATCGGCCTGCGAAAGCGACCAGAGCGGCCGCAGCCGGACGTTGCCGTCGGCCTCGGCGTCCAGATCGCCGCCGCGCGCCTGGGCCTTGTCGACGCGCGCGAGGCCCTTGTCGATGGTCACCGACACGTCCACGTCACCCAGCGAGGTGCGAGGCATCGGGAAGCCGCGCACGTTGCCGCCCGTCACGCCGAGCTGCCGTCCGGTGAGCGACAGCGTCCCGCCGGAGGCGTCCGCGGGCTGCAGGGAGGAGACGTCGATCTTCAGGGAGGCTCGGCCGCTGCCGTCGAGGCCGGCGAGGTCCTTGAGCGGCAGGGCGTGCACGTCCAGGTCCGGCGCCTCGAGCCGCAGCGACTGCAGGCCGGGCAGCTTCGGGTCGCTCGACAGCGAGGCGTGGCCACGCGCGGTGTTGCCATACGCCTGCAGCGCGAATCCGAAGCTGGTCCGGCGCAAGAGCATGGCGAAGAGATCGGGGCTCACGTCGACCCGGTCGAAGTGCAACTCCACGATGGGCTCGCCCGGCGCCGCCGCGGTCTTCACCCGCACGTCGCGCGCGCGCACGCCGAAGAGGCCGCGCCCACCGATCGACCCGATGGTGAGGTCCACGCCGGCGCGCTGCGCCTCGACCTCGATCCGGCGCCCGATCATCTCGTAAGGGAAGGTGAGCAGCAGGAAGAGGAAGAAGGCGAGCACCGCCGCGGCCGGGACCATCCCGCGGCGGAGCTTCTGCAGCCGTGCCGGAGTGGCGAGCTCCGCGAGCGTCAGGCCGACTGCCATGCGCTCACCGTCAGGGTGACGTCGAGGGTATCCTTGTTCTCCTGCGACTTGCGCAGGCGCAGCCGGCGCACGCGCACGACCCCTGGGCTGCGCTCGATGGACTGCAAGAGCCGCATGAGCTTCTCGAGCGGGACCTTGCCGAGCGAGACCTCGACGCTGCTCTCGCGCGGGCGGCCGTTCTGCCCTCCGCTTACGACCCCCCGGTCGAGCATGCTGCCGATGTCGACTCCCTCCTGCCGGGCGAGCCCGTCGACGAATCCCATCAGCGCCGGCGGGCTCTGGCGCAGGCGCGCCTCGAGGAGCTGCCGCTCCTGTTCCTGCTGGCCGTAGCCAGCCGCGAGCCGCTGCACCTTTTCGAATGCCGAGCGCTTCTCGTCCAGCGCCGCCTCGTGCCGCCGGATCGAGCTGCCGAATCCGGCCCAGAGCACGAGCAGGAGGAACGCCACCACCCCGCCGCCGGCGAAGAGGAGCAGCCGCCGCTCGCGCGGCGATGCGTTCTGCACGTACTGCACCGCATCGGAGATGAGGGCGCGCACGCGTTCCATCACACGCCTCCCGGCTGCTCGCCCGAGCACGTGTAGGCGAAGTCGAGGGAGAAGACCACCTTCTCGGTGCCGCGCTGCCTCTCGGTGCGCGGCTGCTTGATCTCCCCGAAGCAGCGGTCCTTCTTCAGCGCCGTGATGATTTCGCTCAACTTGCCGAAGCTCTCGGCGGTGCCGCGCAGGCGTATGGCCGTGGTGGTCAGGTCCACTTCCTCCAGCGTGGGTCTCGCGTCATCGGGGAGGTGGGCGACGAGCTCCGCCAGGACGTCCGCGGCCGAGACGCGCGGGATTCCGGCCGCTTTCGATTGTCCGCCGGACAGCGCCGCCACGGCCTGGCGATAGTCGGTCACGCAGGTGCCGAGGACCTTGCGGGTCGCCGCGCAGAGCGCGTCGTCGTAGTCCCGCCCCTGCTTGGAGAGCGAGGCGACGCGCGCGGCTCCGAGGCCGACCGCGAGCGCGAGCAGCACCGCGGCGGCGATGGCCAGCCGGGACAGGTGGCCGCGGACCTGCGAAAGATCGCGGGTGAAGGCGAACTCGCCCTTGCGGAAGTTGAGGCGCCCGCGCGGCTGCTGGGCGCGGAGCGCGAGGCCCAGCGCGAGCGCATAGTCCGCGCCGGGTCCCTGGGCGACCTGCGCCGCCTCTCCCGCCAGCGCCAGCGGCTCGACCTGGAGCCCGAGGTCGGCTGCCAGCTTCTCCGCGGCGCCGGGAAGATTGGCGAGCTCACCGGCGACGAGCAGGCGCGACATCACGCCGGCCTTGCCGCGCATGCGGAGCGAGATCTTCAGGTCGCGCGCGATGGGCGCGAGCAGCCGGTCCAGCGCGCGTGGATCGGTCCGGGCAGACTCCCACAGCGCGGCTCCGGCGCTGGACAGGGAGCGCGCCAGGACGGGATGCTCCCCCTCGAGCAGGCAGAAATCGGCGCGATCGGGGCCGGCGTCGAGCAACGCCTCGGCGACCGCTGCCCCGCCCGCCGCTCCGTCGCGCGCGACCATCCCGCGCTCGGACGGCGTGGCGAGCGCGAGCGGAGCGAACGTCACCAGGCGGGGGTCGACGCCCGCTTCGGCGAGCGACGCGAGCGCCTGCTGCAGGACCGACTTCCTCACCACGCCGACCAGCACTTCGGTGCGGCCGTTCGCCTGCGACAGCACGGCGTGGTCCCACACCACTTCTTCGAGGTCGAACGGGATCGCCCCTTCCACCTCGCCCGGCAGCACCTGTTCGATGCGCCGGGTGTCGGTGAACGGCAGCGTGACGAGGTGGCTCGCCACCTGCGTGCCGGGCAGCGCCACGGCGAAGATGTCGTCCTCGGCGCGCGGCAGCTGAGCGAGTGCCGCCTTGAGGCGCTCGCCGGGCGTCGCGCCCTCGGGGAGCGCCACGCTGCGCGCTTCCAGGACCGAGAAGCCCCGGAATCCGCTCTCCAGCGCGACCAGGCGGACCTTGTCGCCCGATACGTCGAGGCCCACGATTCGGTGCATCAGTCTTCCTTCCAGTACAAGAGCTTGCCGAGCAGGTCGTCGTACCGCACCACCGCGGTGAGCGTCTTCTCGATGCGCCCCGCGCGTCCGGTGGCGGTGATGCGGAACGTGTCGCTGGTCGAGGCGAGGAAGTTTCCCGGGTTGGAGGTGTTCTCCAGCACCGGGTTCACGCGGATTCCGTTCGCCTTGAGGATCCCGATGAAGTCCTGCGCCGAGAGGCCCAGGAAGCTGAACATCTTCCGCACCTGGATCTCCTGCAGGATGATGGCCAGCAGCCGCGGGTCGCGCAGCTTCGGATCGTTCGGGTTCGCGGCCGCGCTGAGGATGTTGGTGAGCATCTGCAGCGGGTCGTTGCTGTTGATGTTCAGCTTCGCGTTGACGTCGAGCCAGACGGTGAGCCGGTCGCCGAACGCCGCCATGAACCGGTCGTTCACTCCGCGCACCATGTACAGCTCCTCCAGGCTGTCGAGCGGCGCGTTCTTCGCCTTGTAGCGGGGAACGTACCGGTCGTAGGCGGAGTTCTCGTCGGAGAAGGGACGCGGTCGCGGTTCGCGTCGTCCTCGTCGAAGATGAAGTCGTACTTGGGGTCGTTCATCATCGCGCGCAGCTGCGTCAGGGTGGCCAGAGGGGTGGCGCCCAGGCCGTCGAGGCCGCGAACGTTGATGCGGCTGTTCTCGTCGACGATCTTCGCCTTGAACGCGCCCTCGAAGCCGCCGAATGAGTGCAGCGGCGGGCCCTGGATCTGCGGCCGCCGCGTCTCCTCGAGCGGAGCGGGCTGCCCGTACAGGTCGGCCGGCGTCGCGCCGAGGGCGGACAAGTCCCCGCCGCCGAGCAGCGCCTGCATGGCGTTCGAGTCGATGGGCAGGATCTCCCACAGCCGGATGCCGAGGTTGTTCGCGGGCGCGGCGGCTGGCGCTTGCGGGACTCCCCCAGTCCCGGTTCGTGGAGCCTGGCCGGCCAGGACGCTGGAGAGCACGGGGCCGAGCTGCCCGCCGAGCTGGTCGACCTGCTTCTGGAAGTGGAGCAGCAGCCGCGACAGGTTCACCGCCGAGCGCGCCAGGTAGTAGGCGCGCAGCTCGTCGCGGGAGTTCTCCGCCAGTCGCAGGCTCACGCGGGACTGGTACCCGAACTCCACCGCGATGGAGCTCAAGATGGCCACCGTGGTGAGGACCAGGATGAGGGCCACGCCGCGGCGCGAGCGGATGCCCGCCGCCCGACCTCGCCGCGCCCGGGAGCGCTCTGTGGGAAACGGTCGCGGCATCAGAAGTCCAGCGGCTGGGTGAGGAAGATCTTCGCCTGCGTGGTGTACGTCTTGTCCTTGCCGTCCTCGTCGCGGACCGTCAGGGTCAGCCTGACGCGCGGCGGGAGCAGGAGGCCGCCGGTGCGGTCCGCCCCGTTCGAGTTCCACTCGGCGCGCCACTCGCGGTCCTTGGGTTCCCACGCCTCGATCGAGAAGGCGACCACGCCCTCCGCCAGCACGGCCTTCTCGCCGCCGCGCTCCGGGTCCTCGTCGAGCAGCGGCTTCACGCGCCGGAACAGGTCGCGCTTCGAGCCGTCGCGTGGGTCGGGACCGATCGAGTACTCGAAGAGCGCCTGGTCCGATTCCTTGGCGTCCACGTGCAGCCGTTCGTGACCGAAGGAAGTGAAGATGAGGTCCGCCTCGCGGCGTCCGTCGCGCAGGCGGAAGAGCGTCGGGCGTTCGCGGAACCGCTTGCGATCGTAGTGCTCGGACAGGAAGGTCATCGAGACTTCGCGCGCCAGGCGGGTGAGCGCACCGCGCACCATCTGGTCGCGCTCCTCGGCCTGCTCGACCCGCGCCTTGACCGCGTAGGCGCCGTCGAAGCTCTTCCAGGTGAGCCCGCCGATGAGGGCCAGCACCGCGATCGCGATGAGCACTTCCAGGAG
>VBKO01000555.1 GCA_005888115.1 Deltaproteobacteria bacterium | reverse complement strand
CGCGCCGCTGCAATCTGAGCTGCGGTTACTGCAACGAATACGACGATCACTCCCCTCCCATTCCCTTCGAGACGCTCGACCGGCGGCTCTTGAAGCTGCATCAGCTGCGCACCTGGGTCGTATGCCTGACCGGTGGCGAGCCGACCGTTCACCCGGAGCTCGTCCGCATCGTCGCGCGCATGCACGAGCTCGGATTCCGGCGCCGGCAGATCATCACCAACGGATACCTGCTGACCCCGAAGCTGATCGATGCCCTGAACGATGCGGGATTGACCGATCTCCAGATCAGCGTCGACGGCGTCGAGCGCAACGCCACCACGGTGAAGGTGCTCGACCGGCTCCGCGGAAAGCTCGTGGAGCTCGGACGCCGCGCGCGCTTCCAGGTGGTGGTGAGCGCCGTGATCGGCAGCGCACCGCCGCAAGAGGCGCTCGAGGTGGTGCGCTTCACGCGCGCGAATGGGTTGACCCCCCGCATCATCCTCTTGCACGACGGCTCCGGTCGCTTGAACCTCTCCACGGACGAGCTCGCCGCTTACCGTGAGGTGAAGCGTCTGCTGGGGCACGCGGGGCGCGAGGCTGCCGACTACCGCGAGGACTTGATCGCGCGCGGGCGGGCGCCTTTTCGCTGTCGCGCCGGCTCGCGCTATCTCTACATCGATGAGTTCGGCAAGGTCGCCTGGTGCAGCCAGACCCGGGCGTTTTTCGGGCGCGATCTGGAGACGTACTCGCTCGACGATCTGCGGCAGCAGTTCCACACCAGCAAATCGTGCAACGAAGGGTGCACGGTGGGTTGCGTGCGCACCGCGTCGGCCTACGACGGCTGGCGATCGCAGGCCGGGTGATGCGCACGCCGCTCTCAAGGGCGCGCTGCAGCGCACTCGTACTGACCGCCGTCGTCGCCGCTGCGCCGGGCTGCAAGACTACCTCGCCAGGTGGCCCGGCGGTCGCCGCGAGCTCTGCCCGGATCGAAGTCGACTCTGCCGGCTTGGTTGCCGCGCTGGTCCAGAAGCACGGACAGTCCTCCCGGGACCGCGCCGAGCGGGGCGTCCGCCAGGTGGCTGCCTACTGGCGCGGGCAGGACGGGGATGCCGTGACGCTGCGAGCGTTCGTGGAGGAGAGTTTCGTCGCCGACCCGAAGGAGCTCGATGCCCTGCACCAGCGCTTCTCCGCGGCGTTCGAGCAGATCGACGGACACCTGCTGGAGATCGGACGCGGTCTGCGGAGCTGGAACGAGCTGGAGCTCGGTCCGCAGATGGAGGTGGACCAGCTCTTCGCCGCGATCTACAAGAAATGGTGGCGCGGGGCCCGCAATGGTCGCGCAAGCAATGGGCCCAGGCGCGGCTGACGCGCAGGTTCGCGCTGCGGCCGAGCGGCGCTGCGCTGCAGGCGGTGGCGAAGGCGAGGGCGGACGCCGAGGCGTACATCGCCGGCTACAACGTCTGGATGCATCACGTCCTCGCGCAGGACGGCAGGCGGCTGTTCGCCAAGGGCGTGAGGCTCCTCACGCATTGGAACCTCCGTGACCAGATCAAGGCCGACTACGCGGAGCCCGACCGGCCGGTGGCGCTGGCGCGGCAGCGGCTGGTGCGCGACGTGATGGAGCGCATCGTCACGCAGGAGATCCCGCAGGCGGTGATCGACGATCCCCGGGTGGACTGGAACCCGGCGACCAACACGGTGAGCGCGGCCCCGCCCGAGACGGTCGAGACCGAGCAGATGAAGGCGCAGGGGAAGCGTCCGCCGTCGCCTTCCATTTCGCCTGCGCGCGAACCGGACACGCGCTATGCGGTGCTGCTCGCGGATTTCCGCGCCTCGCGCCAGCTCGACGCGGACTCTCCGATGGCGCGCACGGAGATCGATCGCCATTTCCAGCTCGACGACGAGCTTCCCGAGCAGCGAGTGCGGGCGCTGCTCACGCAGGTGCTCGAATCGCCGCTGGTTCCCAGGGTCGCGGCCCTGATCCAGAAGCGGCTCGGGCGCCCGCTCGAGCCCTTCGACATCTGGTACGACGGCTTCATCGAGAAGCAGCCGGAGGGCGAGCTGTCGAAGCTGACGCGCGCCCGGTATCCGACCGCGGACGCCTACAAGAAGGACATCCCGCGACTGCTGCAGGGCCTCGGGTTCACGGCGGAGAAGGCGCGCTGGATCGATTCCCACATCGTCGTCGACCCGGCCCGCGGCTCGGGCCACGCGCTGGAGGCCGACCGGCGCAGCGAGATGTATCCATGGTGGGGTCCGGGCGATTCCGCGCACTTGCGCACGCGGGTGAACCCCGACGGGATGGACTACAAGGGCTACAACATCGCCGTCCACGAGATGTGCCACAACGTCGAGCAGACGTTCTCGCTCTACGCGGTGGACGACACGCTCCTGCAGGGCGTCCCCGGCACGGCCTTCACCGAAGCTCTCGCCTTCACCTGCCAGCACCGCGATCTGGAGCTGCTCGGCCTCTCGAGGCCCGCCGCCCGCACCGAGCACGCGCGCGCTCTGAAGGCGTTCTGGGACTCCTGGGAGATCGCCGGCGTCGCCCTCACCGACCTGGACGTGTGGCACTGGATGTACGAGCACCCCGATGCCAAGCCGGCGCAGCTCCGGGAAGCGACGCTTCGGATCGCTCGCGCATACTGGGACCGGTACTACGCGCCGGTGCTGGGAAAGCCCGGCAATCCGCAGCTCGGGATCTACTCGCATATGATCAACAGCTTTCTCTACCTGTATCGATACCCGATCGGGCACCTGATCGCGTTCCAGCTCGAGGAGAAGCTGCGCGGGTCGGAGAGCGGGAAGGCGTTCGAGAACGCGGCGTCGTACGGGAGGGTGCTGCCGGATCTGTGGATGGAGCACGCGACGGGGAAACCGGTGGTGGCGGAGCCGATGCTGGAGGCCACGGAGGCGGCGCTGCGGGCGGCGGGCGGGTGAGAGCTCTGTCCGATTCGCTGCTCGTGTGGAGGCGCGCGGGGAAGGCGAGCGGAGTCGGGAGGCCCCGCCGATCTCTGCCCATTTCGGTGTTCGGGTGTTGGCGCGCGCGGCGGCGGAGCTCGGCCGATCTCTGCCCGATTCAATATGCAGCCGCTCACCGGAGACGACGGCCTCCGTCGTCCTCGCACGCTGAGTCGAGGCCCGGCGGCGAATCGAATTGGGCAGAGATCCCTCCTCGGGCAGCTTCCCCTTACCCGCCCTGCGCCATCAACTGAATCGGGCGGGGATCGGCGCGGAGTGGCATCGAGGAAGCCGGACGATCTCTGCCCGTTTCTTTCCCGCCACCGGCGCTGCGTCCACCTCGGTTTGATCTGTGCCCGTTTCGACCTCCAGCTCCACTGTTCGCGACAAAGATTCGGGCAGAGATCGACCCTAGCGGTCTCGGGGCCGCGTCAACGGTCATGTCAGACCCCCGCCGTAGGCTGGCCTGCATGAAGAAACCTGTTCAACTTCCGTTTCCCCCTCGCGGCCTCGGAGGCGCGCGATCGGGCGCTGGGCGGCCGAGAGGCGACCGCGTGAGCCATCACGGTCGCTCCGGTGCGGCGCGATCCGCGCCTTACCACGCGGTGTGGCATACGACCGAGCACGTCCCGAGTCTTCGGAGAGGGAAGATCTTCCGCCAGCTTCGCGAGTCGTTCAGACGGTGCCACGAGAAATACGGCTTCCGCGTGGTGCACTTCTCGGTGCAAAGCAATCGCGTGCACGCGCTCGTCGAAGCGGACCAGGTCGAGGCGCTCTCTCGCGGAATGCAGGGGCTCGGCGTCTCGATGGCGAAGCGGATCAACCGGGTCACGAGCCGACGCGGGCACGTATTCGACGATCGCTTCTATGCCAGAGCGCTGCGAAGCCCGCGCGAGGTCGCGAATGCGGTCGACTACGTCCTGCGCAACGGTGAGGTGCACGAGCGGCGCATGGGGATTGGCGTCGATCGGGGCGGCGCGCCGGATCCCTTCTCATCCGCAGCGTGTGAGCAGGATCCGCCGCTGACCTCGCCCCCCGAGACGTGGTTGCTCGCAGTCGGCTGGCGCCGCGCGAGGGCCATGAGAGCCGCGGGCTGACGGTTTCGACACGACGCTGAGAACGAATCGGCGCCAGGACGGGAATGCATCCGCTGGATGGCGGATCCCGTTTCGATCTCTGCCCAATTCAGAATTCCCCGCGACTGCCCGCAAGTTGACGATCCGGTATCGGATTGCCGTCGTCGAAATGGGCAGAGATCAGAGGACCTATCCGGCGATTGAATCGGGCAGAGATCGTCCTCCGGAGCACCTTCGCTTCGGCGACCGAATCGGGCAGAACATCCCCTACTTCGGCGACATCGAATGGGGCAGAGATCACCCCTCCCCCGGATCGGCCCCGCCATCGCGGTCGAATCGGGCAGAGATTCCCGCTCTCACCCGAAGGACCACCGCTCGGCCACCGCCCCTCCCTCCACTCGCGCCACCCGGATCACCTCCCTCCCCCCTCCGCTGCGCTCGCACCACACTGCGTGCGTCTCGTTCGACCGTACCCACAGCACCTTCACCCCCGCACCGGCGCCGCCGCTCCGCTCCCGCTCGCGTATCACCACCGCG
>VBKO01000216.1 GCA_005888115.1 Deltaproteobacteria bacterium | reverse complement strand
TGGAAGGCGGGGTGCTGGTGATCAAGCGCATCCACGTGCGGATGGAGTTGCGCGCTCCGGCCGCGCAGCGCGAGGCGGCCGAGCGCGCGCACGGCCTCTACGCCGATTCGTGCCCGGTGTACCGGTCGCTCAAGGCGGCGATCGCCATCACCACCGAGCTGGATTTCCGGCCCCAGTGAGAAACACCGCCGTCGTATCGGCGGAGAGTGGCGGCGAGCGACGCCCCCGAGCCGGTGTCCTCGGTTCGGGGGCGCCTTTCCGTGCGGACTTCGGGCCTAGAAGCCAGCCTGCCCTTGCAGCCAGATCGCCGTCGTCGTGGAGGCGTTCTGGAAGCCGGTGTTGCTGGCCACCGGAGCGATCGCGGCAGGGTTGCCGGGGGCGCCCGGCGTGATGCCATTCAACTCCAGGGTGATCTTGTCGGCCTGGCCCTTGATGAACCAGGTCAGCCCGCCGGCGATCTTCCGGCGATCGGCGGTATGCACGTTGCCCGAGTCTGAGCCGTACTTGTAGGCGCTGAGGAAGGCGCCGATGACGCCCGCGCGGAAGTTCAGCGAGCCCGCATATCCGGTGCCGGTGCGGTTGAAGGCGTCGCCGTAGTCCCAGCGGAAGATCCCGGCGTCGGCCGAGAACTCCAAGTCCCCCGGCAGCGGCATATCGACGAACGCATCGCCGCCGAAGAATTTGTAGTCGTTGACCGACCCCGTGGCGCCGCTGCCGCTCGAGAAGCTGCACGCGTTCGTCGCGCCGGCGCAGGCCGCCCGCGGCTGGTACTGGATGCTGCCGCCGATCGACGCGCGCGGCTTGCCGTCGAGGTACATGGCATTGAAGGCGTAGCCGGTCTCCTCGCCGATCAGGTTGAGCCGGACGTGCGCGCCGATCATCGGCTTGCCTCCCGGGTTGATGGCGGGCGTCGCGACGACGGCGGGCGTGGCGGTGGCGGGGTTGGCGGCGACTGCGTTGACCGCTGCGGTGCTGTGGAAACCCTCCCACACGCCCGCGCGGTAATGGATGCGGCGAGCGAGGAGGAATCCGCGGACCTCGGCCCCGTTCTGCCGGAAGCCGCGATCCAGGTTCTGGAAGATGATGTCGATCGGCGCCTCGACCTGCACCTGGCCGCCCGACGCTGAGTAGCCGAGGATGCGCGAGGTCGGCGTGAGGATCAGGCCCATCTCGATCGTGAAGTCCTCGATCGGCGTCCAGCCGATCACCAGGTCCTGCACGAACCCCGGGTTGGTCGCTGCACCGACGCTGGTCGGGGAGCCCCTCTTCCCCATGTTCGAGTTGTCCGTCTGGATGAGGAAGCTGAGCGTCTTGTACGCGGTGCCCGAGACCTGGATGCGGGCGCGGCGCAGGAAGAAGTCGCTGTCCAGCGACTTCTCGACGGACCCTTCGAAGGTGCCCTCGTAACGGGCCTGGAGGAATGCATTCACGTTGAGGTTGATGTCGTCGCTGCCAGTCGGCACCCTGACCGCCGACGCGGAGAAGGACACGAGCAGGGCGGCAAGGCCCAGAGGGAGACCAATGCGATTCATGGGGTTCCTTTCGGTGCAAGCAGGCGGGGGGGCCCGGTGAACAGCCAGGCGAGCATCGCGACGCATCTATCCCCAACCCGGCCGTGGTTGCAACACGACGTTGTGAACTCGAGGTTACGCATCAGGCAGAGCGGACTTTGCGAGGCCCATCAAACGACGCTGCATGGGCGCGCATCCTCGCAATCAGAGCAAACGAAAGCAAATTCGCAACGCCTTGACACTCGATCTCGCGAGTGCTCTAGTCTGCGCCCCTCGTCGGAGGTGCCGCACCACCGCACCACCCTGCAGCCAACTCGCGGTTCGGAAGCGAAGGAGGAGCTCATGGGTCAGAGGTTCACCAGGCGCCAGATGATCAAGGCGGCCGGCACCGCCACCGCGGCGGGACTCTTGTTGCCGCGCAAGGGTCGCGCGGCGAAGAAGACGCTGAAGATCCTGCAGTGGAACCACTTCGTGCCTGGCTACGACAAGTGGTTCAACAACCAGTACATCAAGGAATGGGGCGAGAAGAACGACACCGACGTGATCGTCGACAACGTGGGTATCCCCGCCATCAACACCACCGCCGCGGCGGAGGTGTCGGCGAAGAAGGGCCACGACCTGTTCCTCTTCCTCTGGCCCAAGCCGGTGTACGAGGACGAAGTCATCGACCACCGCGAGATCTACGAAGAGGTGGAGAAGAAGTACGGCAAGCCGATCGACCTCGCCATCAAGAGCACCTTCAACCCGAAGACGAAGAAGTACTTCGGGTTCTCCGACAGCTACGTCCCCGACCCGGTCAACTGGCGCAAGTCGATGTTCGACGAAGCGGGCATGAAGCCCGACACCTGGGACGACGTCCGCCTGGCCGGCAAGAAGATCAAGGACAAGCGCAACGTCCCGGTGGGCATCGGCCTGGCGCAGGAGATCGACACGGCGATGGCGATGCGCGCCATCCTCTACTCCTTCGGCGGCTCCGAGCAGGACGAGCAGGGACGGCTGGTGATCGGCTCGAAGAACACCGTCGAGGCGGTCAAGTTCGTCAAGGCGCTCTACCAGGAGACGATGACTCCCGAGGTGTTCTCCTGGGACGCCTCTTCGAACAACCGGGCCATGCTCGCCGGCCGCGCCAGCGTGGTCTTGAACGCCATCTCGGTCACCCGCGAGGCGGAGAACAAGAACATGATGGTGGACGGCAAGCCGATCGGAGACGACATCTGGCTCGCCAAGCCCGCCAAGGGCCCGACCCGGCGCATGGGGCTCGAGCACGTAATGAACGTGTACGTGATCTGGAAGTTCGCGGAGAACATCGCCGGCGCGAAGAAGTTCCTGGTGGATTACGTAGGCAACTTCCACCGCGCGTTCGAGGCCAGCGAGTTCTACAACTTCCCCTGCTTCCCCAAGCAGGTGCCTGACCTCAAGCAGATGCTGCAGAAGGACTCGAAGGCAAAGCCGCCCGACAAGTACTTCGTGCTGGCCGACTCGCTCGACTGGGCCACCAACGTGGGGTACCCGGGCTACTCCAACGCGGCGATCGACGACATCTACAGCCAGTGGATCCTGAACAACATGTTCGCCAAGGCCGCCCAGGGCGTGATGAGCCCCGAGGACGCGGTGAAGGAAGCGGAGGCGAAGTGCCGCGACATCTTCGCCAAGTGGAAGGAGCGGAAGCTGCTGTAGTTCCACTACCGTGCGCGCTGCTGCTGAGAGAAAAGCACAGCGCCGCCAGCCGCCGCCGATAGGGCGGCGCTGTGCAGTTCGAGGGTGGCGACGACTGGTGATGCTGGGGGAGACTTCGCGGTAGAAGTCTCCCCCTCTTTTTGCGCGAGGGGCCTCTTGGCAACCGTCGAGACCAAAAACATCCGGAAGGTCTTCCAGGAACACACCGCGGTCGACGGAGTCGACCTGCAGACCCGCGAGGGCGAGTTCCTGGTGCTCCTGGGCCCCAGCGGGTGCGGCAAGACGACGCTCTTGCGCATGATCGCCGGGCTCGAGCGCCAGACCAGCGGCGACATCCTCATCGGCGGTCGGGTGGTCAACGAGATGCCGCCGCGCGAGCGGAAGATCGCCATGGTCTTCCAGAGCTACGCGCTCTACCCGCACATGACGGTGGCGAAGAACATCGCCTTCCCGCTCAAGGCACAGGGCGCCGAGCCCAAGACGATCGACGCGCGGGTGAAGACCGCGGCCTCCATGTTCGGCATCGAGCGCCTGCTCCAGCGCAAGCCTCGGCAGCTCTCGGGCGGTGAGCGGCAGCGCGTCGCGCTGGCCCGCGCCATGGTGCGCGAGCCCGACGTGTTCCTGCTCGACGAGCCGCTCTCCAACCTCGACGCCAAGCTGCGCCACATGGCGCGCGACGAGCTGCAGCAGTTCCAGCGGCGCCTGAAGACCACCACCGTCTACGTGACCCACGACCAGGTGGAGGCGATGGGCCTGGGCGACCGGATCGCGGTGATGAGCGCGGGCAAGGTGCGCCAGCTGGGCCGGCCGCAGGAGGTCTACGACGACCCGGCCGACACCTTCGTGGCGGGGTTTTTGGGGTCCCCGCCCATGCAGTTCTTCGAGAACGATGGCGCGCTGGTCGGCTTCCGCGCCGAGAACCTCCTGCCCAAGGCGGTCTACTCGAGCAACGAGCCGCTCGTCAGCTTCTGGTACCGCGTCACGCGCGTCGAAGACCTGGGCGCCGATCGGCTCCTCTACGGGTCGCTGCGGGACCTCGCCCCCGACACGAAGATGATCGTCAACCTGCCCTCCACGATCCATGTCCCGCTCACGCCGGGCGAGGCCTACGAGTTCGCCTGCAAGGTGAACGACCTGAAGTTCTTCGATCCGAAGACCGGCCTGCGCATCCCGTCGCGTCCTCTGCGGGGCAAGGCGTGAGGCTGGCGGACGACGAGCGCGCGCTCTCGCGGGTGCTATTGGCGCCGGCCGTCCTCTACATCGCGCTCCTGGTGGGCGGGCCTTTCGTGCTGGCCATCATCTACAGCCTGACCAGCATCTCGCTGGGCGGGCACAGCTTCAACTTCGTCGGGCTGCAGAACTTCCAGGCGGCGCTGCGCGACCCGAGCTTCCGCCGCGCGCTGGGCAACACCGTCCTCTTCGCCTTCGTCTCGCAGATCCTGGTCCTGGTGCTGGCCAGCGTGCTGGCCATCGCGCTGCAGCGCGAGTTCCGCGGCAAGTGGCTGGTGCGGCTGCTCATCCTCTTGCCTTGGGTGGCGCCCATCTCGCTGGGCACCATCGGGTGGCTGTGGATCTTCGACTCCATCTACAGCGTGATCAACTGGACGCTGCGCTACCTGCACATCTTCGGGGCCACCACCTGGCCCATCTGGCTCGGCCAGCCCAAGCTGGCCATGGTCTCCATCGTCACCGTGCAAGTCTGGCGCACGCTCCCGCTCGCCACCGTCATCCTGCTCGGAGGCCTGTCCGGCATCCCGCAGGACATCCACGACGCCGCCGAGGTGGACGGCGCCCGGTTCTTCCGCCACATGTTCCAGATCACCATCCCGCTGGTGTTGCCCATCTCCCTGGTGGCGACCCTGTTCGGGTTCGTCTTCGCCTTCACCGACATGATCGTCGTCTACGTCCTCACCCGCGGCGGGCCCTTCGACACCACGCAGGTGCTGGCCAGCCTCGCGTTCTTCAAGAGCGTGGACGGCGGCGACCTGGGCGGCGGCGCGGCGGTAGCCCTCTTCCTGCTCCCCGTGCTTGCGGCGGCCGCGGTGGGCATGTTGCACATGGCGCGACGCGCGGAGGTCACCTAGATGGCGACTGGTCAGGCGCTGCACGGCGCGGGCGGCAAGGTGGCCAACTTCGGGATCATCGCGGCGTTCGCCGCCTTCGCCGCATTCCCCTTCGCCTGGATGCTGATCACCACCTTCAAGCGCACCGGGGACCTGCTCGACCCCAACCACAATCCTTTCCTCTACAGCCAGCCGCCCACGCTGGAGAACCTGCGGGTCCTCTTCAACGACACGCTGTTCGTGCGCTGGGCGGGGAACACGATGTTCATCGGCGTGCTGGTGGTGCTGATCACGCTGCTCATCGCGGTCCCCGCGGGGTACAGCCTGGCGAGGCTCACCGGCGCCATCGGCGAGCAACTGGGCGTGGCGATGTTCCTGACCTACCTGGTGCCGCCCACCATCCTCTTCATCCCGCTCTCGCGCGTGGTCAGCATCCTGCACCTGCAGGACTCTCCGTGGGCGCTGGTGCTCGTCTATCCGAGTTTCACGATTCCCTTCTGCACCTGGCTGATGATGGGCTTCTTCAAGGTCATACCCAAGGACGTGGAGGAGGCCGCGATGATCGACGGCCTCTCCCGCTTCGGCGCCTTCGTGCGCGTCATCCTGCCGATGAGCATCGCGGGCCTCCTCACCGTTGTGATCTTCACTTTCACCCTGGTCCTGCAGGAGTTCGTCTACGCGCTGACCTTCATCTCCAGCGCGAAAAACTTCACCGTCAGCGTGGGGGTCCCGAGCTTCCTGGTCCGCGGCGACGTGTACTTCTGGGGCTCGCTCATGGCGGCCTGCTTCATCGCCAGCGTCCCCATCGCATTCCTCTACAATCTGTTCGTGGACCGCTTCATCGCGGGCTTCACGGTCGGGGCGGTGAAGGGGTGATGACCGAGCCACTGCACATGCGCGGAAGCAGCCTCGAATGGAAACCGGCCATGCCTGGGATCGGTCGCATCGCATTGCGCGATGACGCGGCGACCGGCGCCCAGACGCTCCTGTTCAAGCTCGAACCGGGCGCCTTCTATCCCGAGCATGACCACCCGACGGGCGAGGACATCTATGTGCTCGAAGGGGACATGCAGATCGGCGATTGCTCGTTGACGAAGGGCGACTACTACCGCACACCTCCAGGCGGCCGGAACTCGAACGGCTCGAAGAACGGCTGCATCGTGCTCGTCGTTACCTGGCCGGGGTCGACCGGCTGAGTCGTCCCGGACGCGCCCGCTGGCGGCACGCCATCCGGTCCGCGTGAGGGCACGCGTGCGCGACGAGGCAGCGCGGCTACGCAGCCGGCAATGCTTCCGCGTGGTCGCGTCGTGCATCGGCAAGGCGTGCGAGCGCGACGGAGTCCCGGCGAATCAGGGACGGATGCCGAGGAGAAGACTCTCGGGTGCGGGCTTCATGGTGGCGGGCCCGGTACGCTACCGAGAGGGCATGCCGAACCTTGCCCGCCTCGGTGAATGGCTGATTCAGGGGCGTGAATTTGAGCCGTGTGCGCGACGCCGGTACCCTGGGCGCATGCCGAGGATCGTCCTGCCCACCAGCGAGATCCGGAACGAGAAGACATTCCATGCCGTGTGCCAGCGGGTATTCGGTTTCCCGGACTTCTACGCCCACACCATGGACGCGTGGGTGGATTGCCTGAGCTGCCTGGACGACCCGGCTGCCGACATGTCCTCCTTCACGCTCGCGGCCGGCGAGTTACTCGTGATCGTTGTCCCGGGCAGCACGAACCTGAAGGACGACCTCTTCAGCGCGCTGATCGACGGCACCATCGCCGTGAACGGCCGATTCGTCGATCGGGGGAAACCGCCGGTGATCGCTCTGGTGCTGGCGTGATGAACGCGCGCGCGGCGCAGGTTCAGAGCGCGACGCGGACGAGGGCGAGCACGCCGGGGAAGCGCACGTCGAACTTGAGGTAGTCGAACGGAAGGTGTAGCTCGGCGCCAAGCGTCCAAGCGTGCAGAAGACCCCCGAGCTCCAGCCCGGCGGCGAGGGCCACGAACGGCGCGTGCGCCTTCGTCTCCGGGTAGTCGATCAGATGCCAGCCGACCTGGTTCGCGAGCGCGTCCAGTGCCATTCCGGGCTGTAAGCGACCGTCAAAGCCGAACTCGGGCGCCGCGGTGTCGTACGCCCGATCCTGGGGAAACATCGAGCCCGCGAGGATACCTACGGTGAATCGGTCCTGGCGTCCTGCGGCGGCTGGTTCCTCGGCGGATGCGCCGATCGAAACGAGCATCGAGAGA
>VBKO01000215.1 GCA_005888115.1 Deltaproteobacteria bacterium | reverse complement strand
CCTACAACATGCGCTGAAATCGTCCTTCCTATCAGAGGAGCTGGACGAGGGCGGATTGATCCAGCTCGAGGCGCGCGCCGTCCAGCGCCTCCATGGCGGCGTCGTGGACCCGCGCTTCTTCCTGCAGGATCTTCTCGCGCTGGGCGGGCTTCGCCTTGCCCTGCAGAAGCCAGCGCGACAGCCGCTCCAGCGATGCGTCGCGCTCCGCCGCGGCGCGCTCCTTCGCCTCTGCGACCAGCCTCGCGAGCCGGCGGCGCGCCTCCGCTTCGGTGGCCTCGAGCCCCTCCTCCACGGCCGCCGCGAAGGGCGCTGGTGGCCCCCCCTCGGGCGCCGGCACTGCCTCGATGTTCCGCGCGGAGTCGAGCTGCGCGGCCAGCTCGTCGGAGACCTGCGCCCCGCCGCGCCCGTCGAGCCGCGCGACCACCCGGATGAGCGCGTCGTCGAGGTGCCGCGCGGCGCGGCGCGAAGGCACCTTCGCGCCCTGCGCCAGATCGGCGGGCTCGGGCAGCGTCACCAGGAACCGCGCGTCGAGGGCGGCGCCGGAGACGCCTCGGACGCGCGCCCGGTACACCGTCGCGCGGCCCAGCTCGCCGTCGCGCACCCAGCCGAAGAGCGCCTCCACCAGCGGATGGCCCGTCGCGAAGGAATCGTGCTCCTCGTGAGCGACGGCAACGGCGCGCCGGAACGAGCCGAGCACCACCCGGTCGCGCGAGAGGTCGAATCCTGCCAGCGCGTCCACCTTCAGCTCGGGCCCGACGTGGAACGAGACCTCGCCCGGGAGCACGTCGACCTCCACGTCCACCGCCAGCCCTATCCGCCTGGCCGCTTCGATGGTGACCACTTCGAGCCGCCGCTCGAGATGGTCGGCGACGGCGGCCAGCGCCGTGTCGGGCTCGTTCCGCGGCAGAAGCGCCACGCCCAGCCGGTGCGCCCCCCGCCGCGCCAACGCGCCGACCGCGTCGAGGTCGCAGCTGCGGCGGTCGAGGAGCGGGTCGACCGCCCGCACCACCTCGGCCCGCGCCGCGGCGACGCGCTCGGCGAGCCCGCCCAGCGTTCGTTCCCAGAGCTTCTCGTCGTCGGCGACGCGAGCGCCGAGCGCCGTCAGCTCCGACTCGACCGACTCCAAGACGTAGTCGAGCCCGCCCACCGGCTCGCGGAACACGCCGATCGCCTCGTCGAGGAGATCGAGGACGCGCGCGGCGAGGGTAGCTTCCGGCCGGAAGGCGAAGATGCGCACCTCGCGCGACTGGCCGATGCGGTCGATGCGGCCGATGCGCTGCTCGATCGCCGCCGGGCTCCAGGCGAGATCGTAGTTCACGAGCACATGACAGTGCTGGAAGTTGCGACCCTCTCCGCCCAGCTCGGTGCAGAGCAGCACGCGCGGCCCCTCGGGATCGCGGAAGCGCGCCACCAGCTTGTCCCGCTCGGCCGGGGAGAGGTCTCCGGCGTACGCCAGCGCCTCGATGCCCTTGCGCTTCCCCTGCGGCCGCGCGAGCTGCAGCCGCAGGTACTCGATCGTCTCGCGCGCCTCGGCGAACACCAGCACCTTCTCGCCGGCCAGCTCGCCGTCGAGCAACTCGCGGAACGCCTGCAGCTTGGAATCGTTCTCGGCCGAAAGCGTCGAGGCGCGCGGCGCGAGCGCCCGGAGCGCCTTGTCCCCTGAGGCAGCGAGCGCGGCCGACAGCGCCGGGGGCGAGCTTCCCAGGTGCCGGAGCAACCCCGAGAGGACCGCGCCGCCGGGGAGCCGGCCGCGGGCGTGCGCTTCCGCCAGCGCAGCGCGCACCTCCCGCTCCAGCTGGCGTTCGGCGGCGGACGAAGTGACGCCGATCTTGGTGAGCACCCGGGGAGTGAACCCGCCGACCACGGCCCGGCGGTTGCGGAGCAGGCGCGCCGACAGACCGTAGCTCTCGGACAAGTGCGCGAGCAGCTCGGTCCCCTCGAGCTTCTTCAGATCCGGGTCCTCCGGGAACAGCGCGGCGATCCGCCGCGCCGCGCTCGAGTCGCCGGCCAGGAGCGCGCGCACTTCGGTGGAAAGATCGCCCTGGCGTGCGAGCCGCGCGCGCAGCTCCTCCTCGCTGGCGGGTGGCGCCGGATCCACCAGCCGGAGCAGCGCGTGGTACTCGCCCGGGTCGAGCTGCAGCGGCGTCGCCGTCAGCAGCAAGAGCCCCCACGACGCGCGCGAGAGCGCATTCGCCACCTCGTACGCGCGCGCGCCGCGCAGGTGGTGCGCCTCGTCGAACACCACCAGGTCCCAGCCGGCCGCCGCCGCCTCCTCGGCTTCCTTGCCGGCGCGCGAGAGCCACTCCAGCGAGGTGACGACGAGGTTGTGCCGCGCCCAGGGCGAGCCAGGCGCATCGGGATCGGGCGCCTCCTGGCGGGCGTCGCGGGCGCGGTCGGGATCCATCAGCGTGAAGAGGAGATTGAACTTGTGGAACAGCTCCGCGAGCCACTGCACCGTCAGGTGCGATGGCGCCACCACCAGGCAGCGCCGCACCAGGCCGGCGTGCAGCATGGCCGAGAGGACCAGGCCGGCCTCGATGGTCTTCCCCAGCCCCACCTCGTCGGCGAGGACGAATCGCGGCTGTGCCGCGGAGAGCACGTGGTGCGCCACCGATACCTGGTGCGGCTTGACGTACACGCGGCTGGCGAAGAGCGCGCCCAGTGCGTCGGCGCGCCGCTCCAGGTCGAGCCGCACCACCTCGGCGCGCAGCTCGAAGTCCTCCGGCGCGCCCCAGCGGCCCGAGGCGAGCTGCTCGGCTGGGCCGGCGCGCGGGGGCACCGCGCGCAGGTCGGCCTCGCTGCGCACCTGCGGCTTCTTGCCCGCGGCCTCCACGGTGTAGCGGTGGAAGTCGCCGGCCCCTCCCGGCAGTGGCCGCAGCACGCGGGCCGCGGTGCCGTCCACGAGCAATACGGGACTGCCGGGGGCGAAGCGGAACCGCACCAGCTGCGGATCGCGGGAGGAGAGGATGACCTCGCCGCGGCCGGGGAACTGCGCCGACAGGCGCGGCGCGTCCTCCGACACCGCCACCACGTGTCCTACCCCCCAACCCGGCTGCGCGCGGTGGAGGACCTTCATGCCCGGCCGGAAGTGCGCCACAGGCGGAGTCTTCTATACTGGTCGCGGATGGACGGCCACGTGGCGACTCCGCAGCTCACGGCCGGCCCGCCCGCCGCCCGCTCCCGACCGCGCGTGGTGGACCTGTTCCGGGCGGCCCTCTTCCTCGGCACCATCGGGTTCGGCGGGGGCCTCAGCGTGCTCGCCAACATCCAAGCCTACGTGGTGACGAAGAAGCGCTGGCTCACCGACCGGGAGTTCACCAACACGGTGACCGTGGCGCAGATGCTCCCGGGCGGCGCCTCGGCCAACGCGCTCGCGTACATCGGCCTGCGCTTCGCCGGCTGGCGCGGAGCGCTGGCGGCCTACGTCGCTTTCGTGCTGCCCGGCCTCGCCGCGGTGCTGGTGCTCGCCTGGGCGTACGTCCGATTCGGCACCACGCCCAACCTGGCCACCCTCCTCGGAGGCTTCAACGCGGCGGTGGTGGGCATCATCGCGAGCATCACGCTCAAGATGGTGCGCACCAGCGTCAGCAGGCTCTGGCAGATGGGAGTCGCGGCGTTGGCGCTGCTCTTCAGCGCGGTGGGGAATGCCCCGCCCGGCGAGATCGTGCTCGTCGCCATCGCGGCGGGGCTGGCCGTCGATCTGGGCACGAAGCGGGCGCGCCTCGCGAGCGTCCGCCGGAGGCGGAAGACCGACCTCGAGCCGCCAGTCGCCCTCCCCGAGGAGGGACAACCGCTGGAGGCGGCGGGGAAGCCGCCGACCCCGCTCTCCTCGCCCTGGCCCGCGGCCGTCTTCTCGGTGCTCGCCGCCGCACGGATCACCGGAGTCGACGCCGACCTGTTGCAGATGGGCCTGACCTTCTTCCGCACCGGCCTGGGCGCATACGGCGGCGGATTCGCCATCGTCCCGCACCTCAAGTCGGTCATCGACACGCGCGGGTGGCTGACCGATCGGCAATTCGCCGACGCGGTCGCCATCGGCAAGCTGACGCCTGGCCCTGTGCTGCTCCTGGCCACCTTCATCGGGTATCTCCGGCACCAGCTCGTCGGCGCGCTGGTCGCCACGGCGTCGATCTTCGCGGCGCCGTTCCTGCTGGTGGTGCTCGCGGGCAGCACGCTCGACCGGCTGCGCTCGCGCCGGTTCGTCCGGGCGGGATTGCGCGGCCTCACTCCCGCCGTGCTGGGATTGATGGCGGCAGCCGCGATCGCGCTGGGCGACCAGCTCGCCGGCGAATCGGAGATCGGCATCGCGGTCGCGGTCGCGCTGACCTTGTCCCGATTTCCTCTCAACCCGGCGCTGATGCTGCTGGTCGGCGGCATTGCGCGCCTTTGCCTCCGGATGGTGGGACTGTGAACGTCGACGAACAGAGGCGCGCAGCCGGCGAGGCCGCCGCCGCGCTGGTGCGGGACGGGATGACGCTCGGTTACGGGACCGGCCGCGCGGCGGCCGCTGCGCTCGAGGCGCTCGCTCGGCGCAAGCTCCAGGTCCGCGGCGTTCCCACCTCCGAACGGACGGCCGACCTCTGCCGCGCGCTGGGCCTCGCGCTCACCACCCTCGAGGAGACGCCCGAGCTCGATCTGTGCATCGATGGCGCGGACGAGATCGATCCGCGCAAGCAGGCGCTGAAGGGCGGAGGCGGCGCCATGGTTCGGGAGAAGCTGGTGGCGGTGGCGGCGCGCCGGCGCCTCCTGGTGATCGAGGAGCCGAAGCTCGTCCCGCGACTGGGGACCACGCGCGGCCTGCCGATCGCGGCGCTCGCATTCGGCTGGAGCAACACCCTCCGGCGCGTGGCGCAATTGCTCCCCGGCGCGGCGCGACGCGACGGGCTGAACGACGACGGCAACGTGGTGATGGACGCTCCGATCCCGGCCGGAGCCGACCTGCACGCCCTGGCGCACGCGCTCAAGGACATGCCGGGAATCGTCGACCACGGGCTCTTCCTGGACCTCTCGCCCGAGGTGCTGGTCGGGACCCCGCAAGGCGTACGGATTTTCTAGCGCCTCAAGGAGCGCCCGCCGCGGCATGCTCGTGCGCGTGCGCCTCGTGATCGTGCCCGTCCGCATGGCGGAACGGAGCAAACCACCCGCGCACGCCGGAGCGGAGCGCGAGGGCGAGAGCGACTGCCACCAGGAACGCCGCGCACGCCGTGGCGGCGGGAGCAGCCGCCAGCTGTTCCGTCACCGGCCGGTCCGCTCTCGCGAGCACCGAGGCGGCGGTCCGTGCGGCTCCGCGCAAGAAGGGCAGCCGCTGCAGCGCCGCTCCCGCGGCGAGCGCCAGCGCGAACGCGGGCACGGCGACCAGCGCGGAGGCAGCCGCGGTCGCGCGCCGCAGCGGAAGGGCGCCGAGCGCGAGGAACGGCAACGCCATCCCGACGGGGAGCCCCCGGTGGACGAGCGCGCAGGTGAGGAGCGCGGCGCCCGACGCGCTCGCCCGGGCGGCGAGCGCCAGCGAGGCGCCCACCACCACCATTCCGGCCGGACCCAGCGTCGCGAACCAGCGCGGCGGCGCCAGCACGTCCACCGAAGCCGCGAGGAAGAGCAGCGCGACGAGCCAGGGGCCGCGCCGGGCGAGCTCCTCGACGAGGGACGGAGGTGGGCCCGGCACGGCCTCGCGGTCCAGCAGGCGGGGTGCGGCCAGGAGCGCCGCGAGGCCCGCGCGGACGGCGGCCGTCGGCCAGGCGAGGAGCGCCCCTGTCGCGAACAGCCCTTCGAACGGAGCTCGCAGGCGGTACAGGAGCGGTTGGCGCCGCGCCAGCGCCTCCGCGGCGGTCGAAGCGACCAATGCCGGAGCGACGCCCAGGGCGAGGGCGGTCGCGGTCCTGACGAATTCCAGGATTCCGCCCGTGGTCCGGACGTCGAGGAAGGCGCCGAGGCCGGCCAGCGCCAGGCCGGCGGCCGCGGCGAACAGATCGAGCACCCGCTGCCCGGCCGAGGAGAACCGCTGCTCGCGGATCTCGTCGGCGACGACGTGCAGGAGGGCGCCCGCCACCACCGCGGTCGCGCGTTGCAGCACCGCCGCGTCCGCACCCGAGGCGAGCCCGGGCACCAGGTTGCCGAACACCACCCCCAGGACGCCCGCAAGCGCTACCAGGCCGACGCGGATCAGCGTGGCGCGAACCCCGAGCAGGTCGAGGAAGGGCAGCGCCACCGCGGCCGTGAGCGGTGCGTGATGGGCGACGATGGCGATCTCCAGATCGGTGCGGCTGGCCCTCCCCTGCAAAGCGGCGAGCAGCGCAAGGCCCTCGAAGAGCGAATGGAAGAGGAGCGCCGCGAATCCGACCTCGGCGGCGACGCGCATGCCGCGGATGCCCCGGCGCGCGAGCAGGTCCGGTCCGAGCACGCGCGCGCCGACCTCGAGCAGCCAGGGCAGCACGAATCCGGCGGCGATCCAGAGCAGTGCCGTGGGGCCCAGCGCCGGCAGCACTTCCGGCAAGAGATGGAAGCTCACCACTCCCGCAGCCGCGGTGAAAGCGAAGGTGCGGGTCAGCTCGAGCAGGGAGGCGCGCCGGCGCGCGAGAAGCGCGAGCGCTCCTCCGAGCAGCGCCGACCCGGCGGCGAGCAGCAGGCCCTCGATCACGCCCGGCTCCGGCACGCCGCGCAGAGCCCGCGCAGCTCGAGCAGGTGCTCCTGGATGCTGAATCCGGTCGCCCGCCGGACCTCGGAAAGGGCGCGCTCCAGCGGGCGGGAATGGAACTCGCGGGCGCTGCCGCAGCCGGTGCACACCACCGCGTGGTGGCAGCGAGGCTCGCGGCCGGCGCAAGGCCGCACGGCGGTGGATCCCAGAACGCGGTGCAATAGCCCCAGCTCGAGGAGCGCCGCGACGTTCCGGTATACGGACACCACATCCATCGGCGTCCCGCGGCGGCGCAACTCGCGATGCAGCTCGCGCGGGCCGAGCGGACGCGGGTGGCTCTCGATCAGATCGAGGAGCGCGCGGCGGCTGCGCGTCATCCTCCCCCCGCGCCTGCGCAGGGCAGCTTCCGCGCGGGAGGAGAACCGGACCGGCATCGGCGCAGGGTACGGCTGCCCGCGCCAAGATGCAACGATGTTGCGTTTGCGTCGGACAGGCGCCGAGGCTGGTCGTCTTCTTCACCCGCCGGGCAGCGCTCACCGTGCGGCTAGCGGCTCCCCGCTGCCAGATCCTCCATCGACGGCAACTCGCTCAGGTTAGGTTGGAGCTGGATCTCGATGCGCCGGTTCTGCGCACGGTGCTCGGCCGTGTCGTTCCGGACGATCGGGTCGAATTCGCCGTAGCCGAGAGCGCCGAGCTCATCCGGTTTCATCCCCTTGCTGATGAGGAAGCGCGTCACGACCACGGCGCGCTCGGTGGACAGCTCCCAGTTCGAGGGAAAGCGCGCGGTGCGGATCGGCTTGTCGTCCGTGTTCCCGGCGACCAGGAACTGGCGGTCGGCGAGCCCGGAGAGCGCCTGCGCCACCTGACCCACGGCGTCCTGGCCCGCCTTTTTCAGGACGGCGCTGCCGGAATCGAAGAGCACGTCGTTGGGCATCGAGATGAGCATCCGGCCCTTGCGGATCTTTACCGACAGCTTACCGGCATCGATCATCGACCGCAGACGCTCGGTGAGGCCCTTGTAAGTAGCGGCCCGCGCGTCGGCGGCGGCTTTCTGCTTCCGTAGCTCTTCGAGCTGG